>JAJUFI010000001.1 GCA_029263795.1 Alcaligenaceae bacterium | reverse complement strand
TCCAGCCGGATGATCCGCAAAAGGAACTACCCGAGCATCCGCAAGAAGCTGTGGCGCGGTGCGCTTTGGTCGCCCTCCTACTTCGCAGGCAGCTATCCTTCCCCGGCCTGAAGGCCGAGGCTTGCCGCGCACCGGGTCAGTAGGCCAAAAAAAAGCCCGGTGGAGGAGGTTGCCTTACCGGGCTTTTTGCTTCCGGACCCGCCAAGCAGGACCGGTGTCTGAGGTATCAAGCCTCTGCGGCAGGCGCGCGACGGGCACGCGGAGCGGTTGCTGACTTGGTGGCTTCAGCGGCGTCAGTGGCGGCCTTTAGGGTGGCATTAGCAGCCGCAGCAAAGTTGCTTTCAGCGGCGTTGCTTGCCTGACGGGCAACCTTGGTGGCAGATTCGAATGCGCTGGTGGCAGTGGCCAGGGCGCTCTTCAGCAGGGCGACCGCACCTTCCGTGCCAGTAGGAGCATTCTTGGAAATCTGCTCAATGCTTTCTTCCAGTTGACGCTGAGCCTGAGCAAACTGCTCTTCCGTCAGTTTGGACAGATTGGCCTGCAGGCTGGAAATGATGTCATAGACATGCTTGCCATAGGCAGCAACCTTGTCGGTGCCCGGCTGAACCAGACCCGAGGTGAAGTTGACTGCTTCCTGGACATCTTTCACTGCCAGGGCCTCGTGTGTTTTCTGCATCGTTTCGTCAAGTGATGCACGTGCCACTTTGAGGTTCAGGTCGACCAACTGCTCGAAACCGTTGAATACTGCTTCCTGGAATGCGAGAAAGTTATCGACCGCCGCTTTCTGGTTGACGAGAAATTGTTGGGGGACCGCGCTCATAGTGAGTTCCTTTCCTGAGAGAGTAAGGGCTGATGCCCATCTCGCGGCATTAATGTTGCGCCGCACAAACCCTATTCTACTCGAGCTGCCGATCAAGTCAACAATAAATATTGCACTGCAGCATAAATATGCAACATCGCAGTTGCCCCTCTAGGGCGGAACTCTTCAAGAAAGCGGGCGTGGAGCCACGGTAAGCACAGGGAGCATGGTGCCGCCGGCGGCGATCACGCTGACGGGCTACCTTCGTAACCCAGGGCTTCTGAAATTTTCAGCGCTGCCCGCTGCAACAGCGGAATCCATTCATCCCGCAGACGATCTGCGGGCGCTGACAAGGACAAGCCGGCCAGCAGCTTGCCCGTGTCGTCGTATATGCCGGCGGCGATGCAGCGCACCCCCAGCTCCAGCTCTTCGTTGTCGCGCGCGTAACCATGTCGCTTCACCAGTGCCAGCTCACGTTCGAGCCTGTCGATTTCCGTAATGCTGTTGCGCGTCGTACCGGCCAGACCAGTGCGCATGGCGTATGCCCGGACCTGGCGTTGATCCGCGACGGAGAGGAACAACTTCCCCGTGGAAGTCAGATGTAATGGGGCGTGACCGCCTATGGCGCGCACCACCTGCATGCCTGAACTTTCGCTCCATGCCCTTTCTATATAGACAATCTCATCGCCCTGCTGCAGCGATAGATTCACGGTCTGCCCTGTCAGCCGGTGAAGTTCCCGCATGGGCTCCAGGGCGACCTCACGGACGTTCAAACGGCGCTTCACCAGGGAACCCAGTTCGAGCAAACGCATGCCCAACTGGTACATTCCGCTGTCCACGCGATCTACATAGCGCCCGACCACCAGGTCATTGAGAATCCGATGGGTGGTGGAGGTATGCAGCCCCGTGGCCGCCGCAAGGTCCTTGAGGGCAACGGGCTGGGAGTGCATGGCAAGAACATCCATCAGCTTCATGGCGCGTTCCAAAACCTGGATGGCAACCTGAGAGCTGTTCACCGAATCTGAAGCAACCCGTTCAGAACGATTGAGAGTGTCGATGCGAGCTGAAGTCATGGCGGAAAGCGTTTCTTGGTGCAATGCAACATTTTTCGTGTTGTGAAATATACCTCAGCGCTCGCCAATTGTCTCCCCCGGACATTTCTTGACCTGCATCAGGGATTGAGTTCGCCTCCGAGACGCAGCACCTCCGAGCGCAGGAAGCTGAGGGCTTGCGCGGCGGCGGCCGGCTCCCCCTTTACCCCCAGATCAATGTGCGGGCGACCACGCCCCATGCTGGGCAAACTGAAGGCGCGCACCCCGGGCCATCGCCGTTCAAGTTCTTCCAAAGCCGGTGTGATGCGTGATTCCGGCATTTCAAACACCACGAAGGAGTGCTCGACGCGCTCAAGCCTGTGGTGTAGGGAAGAATAGCGATGATCGAGAGTCCATTCCATCATGGGCCAGGCCATCACGGGAAAACCCGGCATGAACGTGTGGTCCCGGATGAAGAACCCGGGAATCTTGTTGTACGGATTGGGGACGATATCACTGCCCCGGGGGAAATACCCCATTTGCAGACGTTGCTGATTTTCCGGCAAGGACATGTCGGCGCTGCCGCGCCCTTCGCGCTCGTTGTCTGCGCAGCGCTCGGTGATCAGGCGTTCGGCTTCCGGATGCAGGACCAGCTCGACACCCAGGGCCTGAGCCGCGGCCTGTCGTGTCCGATCATCGGGAGTGGCGCCTATGCCACCGCAACAGAAGACAATGTCCTGTGTGGCGAAACTGCGTTCCAGTACGGCAGCGATATCGTCCTGCGCATCGGATACTATTTCCACGCCGTTGAGCTGCATGCCCCGTTCAGCCAGCAACTGGATCAAGTGGGCCATGTGCTTGTCCTGCCTCCTTCCCGACAGGATTTCGTCGCCGACGAGAATGAGGCGGATTCTCGGCATGTCCTGATTCATAGTACTGCTCCCGACAAACGATGCTGACGCAGGGCCTCCAGCCCGAAATGCGCATAAACCAGAGAAGAAAACACCGGCATGATAAGCCAGGCCGGCGGCACCAGGTTGATGATTGCCAGCGCGAAGCCGATCAGCCACCAATGCCGGTTGTAGCGCTCCCACAGGTGGCGGCGTTCATCAGGGGTGGCGTGTTCAACAATGGCATCTACGCGTAGCAGCCGTGTAATGGCAAAAGTCCACCAGAAAATGGGAAGCAGCACGGCAAATGGGGGAAACAGCCACAGCGGCATGGTGACCAGCCAGCCGATGATGAATACACCGCCCACCCAGATCGCGTTCCACACGCTCATGGCCGTTGCATTGCGCCCAGCGCGGCGCAGGCCCTGATAATGGGTGTTGTCGAGGTGGCCCAGAACGATCGGCATGACGAAAACCGCCGCGATGATCAACCCCAGAATCCCCGACATGGGCAAAAGTATGCCTGCCGCCAGGACGGGAATGAGATACAGCTTGATCGAGAACAGACCCAGAGCAACTAGCCAGCCATCCACCGTATTGAGCACCCCCCAGTCCGCTGACTGCGTGGTCAACCATTCAGTCAGAGGTGTCCAGAAGGCCCACAACAAAACAATGGCGCCCAATAGGGCAATGATGAAAGGCAGCAGCACCGCCAGAAGCATCTTGGGATGCAATTGCGAGACCACGGCGCGCTTGAAGGCCACCGCCACGGCGGCAAGGCCATTGGGCTTTGCGGACGAATCACTCACGGCTACCGGGAATTGTTTCATGTGCTGCTCGAGCAAAAGTGAGAGCAGTTATGATATCGCCATTATTGCCCGGCAAGTGGCAGGGTCGCCTGCTTTTCTCCCCTGACAGCGCACCATGCCCGGTCAGCTGCCGCGGCCAGGATCAACTATGAATTTCCTTGATGCACAGACCCAGAGGCCGGAACTTGCGCGCCGTCTGGAAACCCACGACGGGCTGGTGGTGGCCTGTTACTGCGCTGCGTGGTGCGACACCTGCAACGGCTACCGCCCCGGGTTCGCAGCGCTGGCTGCACGTATGCCCGAACATCTTTTAGTCTGGATAGATATCGAAGAAAGCGAAGAACTGCTGGGCGACGAAGACATCGAGAATTTTCCCACCATTCTCGTGCAGTCCGGCAGGGGCAACCATTTTTATGGTGTCATGTTGCCCCATCCTGAGCACCTGGAGCGCCTGCTCCAAAGCCTTGATATTTCGAGTTCCGTGGCCCCTGCAGGGCCCGGTTCGCTTCGCGACCTGCTCAGTTAGCAGGCCGTGGTTCAGCCGCCAAGCAAAACACCAACTGATTTGCGACGCTCGGCAGCGCGTGACTGGCCAGCAGTTGCCGGCCCTTGGGCCGTGCTGGACTCAGGCGGGGGGCTTGAAGGAACGTAGGGCTTGAAGAAGAAGTCGTCCACCGGCTGTTGAGGCGTACGCGAATAAGAGCTGCCTCCACTGCGCGGGGCAGTGCTGCGGCTGCTGCGACGCGGAGCCGAGGGAAGGACAAGCTCGCCCCGGGGTATCTTGCGCCGGATGAGTTTTTCAATGTCGGCCAGCAAGCGTTCATCATCAGGCGAGCAGAAGTTGATCGCTTCCCCACTTGCACCGGCGCGCCCGGTGCGCCCGATGCGGTGCACGTAGTCTTCTGCGTTATGAGGCAGATCGTAATTGATCACGCATGGTACACCTGCGACATCCAGGCCGCGGGCAGCCACGTCGGTTGCCACCAGCACTTCCAGTTCGCCTGCCTTAAAGGCTTCCAGCGCCTTCATGCGGTCAGCCTGGCTCTTGTCGCCGTGAATCGATTCCGCCTTCACGCCGTCGCGGATGAGTTCTCGCGCAAGACGGCTACAGCCGATCTTGGTGTTGGAAAACACGATGACCTGGCGCAGGCCACGTGACTTGACCAGATGAACCACTGCAGCACGTTTTTCAGAGGGCGACAACTGGTAGACCACCTGAGTGACGGTATCGGCCGTGGCGTTGCGTGCCGCGACCTCCACTTCGGCGGGGTTACTCAGATAGGTGCGCGCCAGCTTGCGGATTTCATTGCTGAAGGTGGCCGAGAAAAGCAAGCCCTGGCGACGCTGCGGCAGTAGGCGGACGATGCGGTCGAGATCGGGCAGAAAGCCCATGTCGAGCATGCGGTCGGCTTCGTCCAGAACGAAGATGCCCACCTGGCTGAGATTCACATTCTTCTGCTCGATATGGTCGAGCAGGCGACCAGGTGTGGCGACAAGAATCTCACAGCCGCGCCGCAAGGCCTCACGCTGGGGGCCGATATCGACGCCGCCGAAGACAACGGTACTGCGCAACGGCGTATGCTTGCTGTACTGTGCCACACTCTGATAGACCTGATCGGCCAGTTCACGGGTGGGAGCGAGAATCAGCGCCCGCAGCGGGTGACGCGCCGGCGATGCGCTGGTATTGGCCAACGGCATGAGCCGGTGAAGGATGGGCAGGGTGAATGCGGCCGTTTTCCCCGTGCCTGTCTGGGCGGCGCCCATGACATCACGGCCATCCAGGACAAGCGGGATGGCCGCAGCCTGAATGGGCGTGGGCGATGTATAACCGGTTTCGGCGATGGCCTTCAGAAGGCTGGGATGCAGGCCGAACTCAGGGAAAGTGGCAATGGACTCTTGCTGGGTATTGGTGGAATCTGTCATTTAGAAGTGTGCTTGCCTCGCTGGGTACTGCTTGCGACGGCGTCGTTAACGTATTGATTTTAACGCACTTCCGCGCCTGCCTCGTGGCCAGGCCGCGACACCGCTTGCAAAACCCTTTCCTAGGTGGCATTCAGAATGGCCACCAGGGGCGAATCAACCAGAAGGCGAGCATGCCGCCAATGATCACGTACAGGCTGTTCCGTGTCTTCCAGTAAACCAGAATGGCTATGGCCGCAGCCACGGCCTTGGCATCGAGGCTGGGCAGCGAGCCAGGCTGCCACGGCAGCACCTCGGGCACAATGATTCCAACCAGCGCGGCCGCCGGCGCATAGCGCAGGGCGCGCCGCAGACCTTCCGGCAAGGGCAGGTAGTCACCAAAAACCATGTAGCCGGTGCGCGTCAGCAGGCTGCAGACGGCCAGGACAAGAATCGCACCAAGAACATACCAATTGCCGTCACTCATCACGATGCCCTTTTCGCATCCTTGCTCAAGCGCTCACTGATCACGCCCGCTGCAATGCCCGAAACCACGGCAGCGGCCAGCCCCAGGCGCAGCGGCAGCGGCTGGCCTACCCAGGCCACACTCGCCGCCACCAGAATGCAGAACGCAACCGGGCGCGTACTGACCAGGGGAATCACAACCGAAAGCAAGGCAAGGACGGCCGCGAATTCAAGCGACCACGATGTGGGGATGGCCCCCGCCAAAAAGATGCCGACGATGGAACAGGCATTCCACACCAGCCAGCCTGGAGCTATGATGCCCAGGAAATACCACAGGTGGCGCGGATCCGGGCGACGCTTCGCCTCGCCATAGCGGCCCATGAAGAGTACGAAGCCGATATCGGTGGAAAAAAAGCCCACACCCAGCCGCTTGGGCCAGCTCAGGTGGCGGAAGAATGGTTGCAGGGCCGCCCCGAAAATCAGGAACCTGATGTTGACCACGAGGCCGGCAGCGAAGATCAGCCACAGTGGCACGGCGTCCTTGATCAGTGGCAGGGCCGTGAGCTGAGCAGACCCTGCATACACCAGCAGGGTCATCAGCGTGGCCATTGTTTCACTGAGCCCCGACTTGACGATGGCGATGCCAGTGACCAGCCCCCAGGTTCCCGTCGCGATGAGTGCCGGAACGGCATCCCGCAGGCCCAACATGAACTGCAGGCGATACCTGCTTTCCGGCCACTTTGCTAACACCCTGCTCAATGCCACGAACGCCAACCCTGTAGAGAACTCCGGCAGGCGCCTATTGTAAGCACACCGCGGCATCCCGCAGTGTTTCAAGTGCACAAATCCAACGGTGCGACCTCGCTTTGAACACGACCTTGTCAAGGTCTGACCTTGGTACAATCAAGCGACTTTTCGGGAGAGCGATATGTCCATGGCTGATCGTGATGGTGTCATTTGGTATGACGGCAAACTGGTTCCCTGGCGCGATGCAAACACGCATGTCCTGACGCATTCCCTTCACTATGGGCTTGCCGTCTTCGAGGGCGTTCGCGCCTACAAGACTGAACTCGGAACCGCCATCTTCCGTTTGCAGGATCACACCCGCCGCCTGTTCAACTCGGCACATATCTATCAGATGCCGATGCCTTTCGATCAGGAAACCATCAACGAGGCTCAACGTGAAGCGGTACGGGCCAATGAGCTCGAATCCTGCTACATACGCCCGCTGGTGTTCTATGGCTCGGAAAAAATGGGAGTATCGCCCAAAGGTGCCAAAGTGCATGTAGCCATTGCGGCTTGGTCCTGGGGAGCCTACCTGGGCGAGGAAGCCCTCAAGGCCGGCATTCGCGTAAAGATTTCTTCTTACGCTCGCCAACATGTCAACGTCACCATGCCGCGTGCCAAGGTTGCCAGCACCTATGCGAATTCCATCCTGGCCAATGCCGAAGCGCTCGATCATGGCTACGACGAAGCCATCCTGCTGGACACCGAAGGGTTTGTTGCGGAAGGTGCCGGCGAGAACCTGTTCATAGTCAGGGACGGCGTCATCTACGAACCCGAAATTGCCTCCGCGCTCACCGGCATCACACGCTCCACCGTACATACCCTGGCTGCCGATCTCGGCATGCCCGTGCAGTCACGCCGCCTCACCCGCGATGATCTCTACATAGCCGACGAAGCCTTCTTTTCAGGCACGGCAGCCGAAATCACGCCCATTCGTGAGATCGACGGGCGTCAAATAGGCGCCGGTCGCCGCGGCCCCATCACCGAAAAATTGCAGGCCACGTTCTTTGATGCAGTCCATGGCCGTATCCCCAAATACCATCATTGGCTCACACCGGTATGATGCCAATTTTTTCAGGAACAGAAATGAGCAGTGCGCCCGAGAAAAATCTCCAAAAAGGTGAGACAGTCTACGTAGAAGCAAAGGATCTTCCCGTTTATTGTCCCGGCCCCAATGCTCCGCTTTGGAGCATGCATCCCCGCGTCTACATCGAAGTCGTCCAGACCGGTGGTGCAATCTGCCCCTATTGCGGTACCGCGTACAAGCTCAAGGAAGGCGAAAAAGTCCACGGCCATTAATTTTCAGAGGTTTGACGTGACCGCAAGCGTCGACACCTCGCCGTGCCCCGCCCCCTGGTGGCTGCCGGACGGGCATGCACAAACGCTGTACGGTGCGCTGGTGGTTCGCCACCACCGCATTTCCTTTGTCCGCGACCGTGTAGATACCCCAGACGGCGACTTCCTCGACTTCGACTGGGCGGGCCCAGGCCTGTATGCTGATCGCCACGTGAACGGGCGCAAGGCCCGGCCTGATCCGCAACTGCAGCGCACCGCAGCACGACGCTGGATGCAGGATGCCGATTGGGAACAGCTGTGTGCCAATGCCGGCACTCCCGCCCTGGTGATCTTCCACGGGCTGGAAGGCAGCAGCCGCAGCCACTACGCCCAGTCCATAGCCCAGTACTTCCGGGCGCGCGGCTGGGTTACCGTCATCGCCCATTTCCGGGGCTGTTCGGGTTTTCCGAACCGCATGGCGCGCGCATATTTTTCGGGTGATTCCGCCGATATCGAATTCATGCTCGATGTGGTCCGTCGGCGCTTGCCCGACGCCCGCTGGCATGCGGTCGGGGTTTCTCTCGGGGGCAACGCCATGTTGAAGTACTTGGGCGAACAGGGGAGCGAAGCCGGCTGGCTTCAGGCCGCTGCGGCGGTGTCAGTGCCCCTCGATCTGGTCGCCTGTGGCCGTACCTTGTCCGAAAATTGGGCGGGGCGCCATCTTTATTGTCGCCATTTCCTGCGGACGATGCGCCCCAAGGTGCTGGAAAAAGCGCGACGCTTTCCAGGCACCATCGATGTCCTGCGCCTCACACAGGCCCGCACCATACGTGAATTTGACGACCTGTACACTGCACCCATGCACGGGTATCGCAATGCCCTGGATTACTGGACGCGCGCTTCCAGCAAACCAAAATTGAAGTCCATTGCGGTGCCGACACTGGTGCTGAATGCCAGGAACGACCCATTCGTTCCCGCACCATCCCTACCTGACACACACGAGTGTTCAGACAGCGTGTTGCTGCATCAACCGGCGCACGGTGGGCATGCGGCCTTTGTCACCGGCCCTTTTCCCGGGAACCTAAACTGGCTGCCTGCGCGGCTGGCCAGGTATCTGGAAACGCAGAGCTGACACGTGCCGTTGCGGGCGGCTTGAATCTTGAAGCGGCGCGGCGGAATGCACCAACCCGCTTTCCGGGGTGGAAGCCTGCAGGTATCAGATCGGTTAGCTTGGCTGCGAAACAGCCGACGAACGTTCACTTCTTGAAGCGTTCCAGCAGCTGGCGATCAGACTCCAGCCTTTCCCTGAGCTGGCGGATGCGGACATCCAGTTCGGACTGTTCATAAAAGTCACTGCTCATGGCCCTTGCCTGCTGCAACTGTTCCACTGCTGCGGGCAGAGCACCAGTCAGCTCATAGTAGGTGGCCATGGACCGTCGGGCGGCGGCCCGCCGCCCCAGCACTTCCTGGCTGCGCGCCTGCAGTTGCCACAGGCTAGGCACTTCCGGCCATTGCTTGATGAGACCCTGCAGATGCCCAACCGCCACATCGTGGCGGCCTGCGCTCTGCAGCGCATCCACATAAGCCAGTGCCACACCCTGACTGCCAGGCCAGCGCCGGGCGGCGGATTCACCCAGCCTCACGGCGGCGTCGGCATCCCCCCTGCCCAGACTGATGGCAATCTCCAGCGCGGCGAGCTGCGGCCCCGCGGATCCCGTAGCGCGCGCCTGGTCAAGAGCTTGTTGAGCTTGCCCGTAATCACGCCGTTTCCAGGCTGAATATGCGAGGCCATACCAGGCAGCGGAGCGCTGCACCCCCTTCGCCTGCCTAGTTTCGGCGCGTAGAAATTCTTCCGCAGATCGCAGGGCCTGCCCGGCGCGCGCTTGCTCGATGCGCAATTTGGCGCGAACATACCAGAATGCATCGCTGCTGTCGTTTGCCTTGCGATCAGCCCGCATGACACGGTTCTGAGCATCTGCAAGACGTTGCACCGACAAGGGGTGGGTGGTCGCATACGTGTTGCCACCCGCACCCTGATTGAGGCGTGAGGCACTGTCGAGACGCTCGAACATCCGCGCCATGCCGGCCGGGTCGTAACCCGCCCGAGTCATCATGTCGAGGCCCATGCGGTCGGCTTCTTGTTCCGCCTGACGGGAAAAGCCCAACTGCCTGTCCACTGCTGCCGCCTGCCCGAATGCTGCCACCCCCATGGCCAGATCCGCACTGCCCGACAGGGCAGCCAGAAGCGTACCGGCCAGGGTGGCTATCATGGCGTGATTGGACTGGGCTCGCTGAGTCATGCCTCGCGCAATATGACGCTGCAGAACGTGAGCTATTTCGTGAGCCACCACGGAAGCCAGTTCGGATTCGGATTCGGCTGTGACCACCAGACCGCTGTTCACCCCGATATAGCCACCCGGCAATGCAAATGCATTAACCTGCGGATCACGCAAGGCAAAGACGTTGATGCGGCCAACTGCCGTACTTGCATGGGCCGCCAGCCTCTGCCCCATCTCGGTGAGATACTGCAGAACGTCAGGGTCGGCGATATAGCTGGGGTCGCGCCGGCCCTGCTCCATGATGGCGTCGCCCAGCGTCCGCTCCACGCCAGGGGAGAGCTCGGCAGCGGAGGCAACCCCCATGCTCGGAATGCCGACAGGCTGGGAATACGCTGCGAATGGGCCGGTGGCGATGAGCGCCCCCGCCACCAGGGCCCCGGATAGCCGGGTTTGCCACGAAGAAGACATTCTGCTGCGGGAACGGTGGTGAAACTTCACCGGAACACCTCGCTTCAGACAACTGTGATCATGATGCCACCGGAACACCAGGGGCGGCGGCTTGGCCCTTGCGTTTGTGTGGAAGCCGATTTTTCTCGGACAGCCTCATGACCGTGGATAATGCGTAGAGCACCCCAAACACTTCCACGAAACCTGCAAGCACCCACATTGTGAGCCCGCCTATGGCCTGGTCGGCAATGGCCGTCATGCCCGGAATGGCGCGACCACAGAGATCGAAGATGGGATAGAGGTCGTATTCGGAAAAGGTGATGACGGCTCCGGCGATAATCTGCGGCACCATGGTCACCAAGGGACAGAACACCCGCCCACCGGGCGAGAGAACCGCCGGCGGACTTGGGCGGCGGTCGAGAATCAAATTCCAGTACATGAAGCCACTGATTACCACCGACCAGTTCATCAGCCGGTAAAGCCGCCAGTCGAGCATGGAATAGAACTGGACGGTCGGGTGCAGAAAGCCCACGACCAGAATCACGAAGAGAAAGGGAACGAGGATGCGATTGGTGAGTACCGCCTCAATGCCCAGGCCCAGGCTGCTGCGGCGGAATTCCTGCAAGCGGATGCGCCAGCGCATGGGCAAACCTGCGCGAAGCACCTGGCCGGGATAGGCACCCATTATTAGCAGGGGCCCGAGATGGTGCAGCACCAAGTGCTGCAGGCGGTGAATGAAGAACATCCGCTCGGCGTAATAGTCGAGCCGCGTGTGCATGGCCAGATAGAGGATGACCATGCCCGACCAGAAGAGTGCCTTGCGCCAGCCGCTTACCTTATGGACCCGCATACCACGCTGGAACAGCCAGGCCCCCCCCAGGAAGAAGAACAGGAATAATGGGGAAAATTCCCAGGGGATGAGCCATTCGAGCAAGTGCATGGGCGGTAGTCCGTTCAGGCAGCCAACATGAGAGCCACCCTTAGTTTAAAGCATGCCGCCGGGCACTTCCCCAATGAATTTCGTGGATGCCCGGGTGAGCCTGCAGCCGCTTCGCCCTCGACATCAGTTCCGGTCGCAGGGGTGGCGGGCAATCGACGGTGATGCTGGCCCGAACCATGCCGGCGGGTTGGCCGTAATCCACGCTCACTTGAGCGATCTGGATGCCATCGGCATGGAGGTCGCGATAGATTTGACGGCGCACGGACGGCAATTGTTCCCGTGGACAAACGACAGTCAGACGGGAAGTGTTACGCGGGGCGCGCGCAGAAGTGGCCTGTACGCCAGCACGGCGCAAAAACAGATGAAACAAACGCATACGGGACTCCTGCCCCCGGCAAACACACCAGGGAGTGAGCTCGTGTCGCAGACACAAGCCAGGTTTTCGGTACGGCGGGGAGTCAGCATGCGAACATGCAGGATGCTCCGCGCCCTGGTTCCAGGGCACGGGCGAGCGGTGCGGCTCTAGTGCCTGGAACGAGAGACGTCGACAAAGTGTCGACTACAACTTTCGCCGGGGTCGATATTCACCACACAGCTCCATAAAGTTTCAACGCCCGCCATTCTATCAGAAATTCACTTGTCAGACAAAGCTTTACGGGCCTTTCTGATGTCTTTTTCCGCGCATGCGAGCTCCCACATATGCGTAAAATAGGGCCCATGAAACCAACGGATTTCGACGTCGTCATACTCGGAGCCGGTCCGGCCGGGTGTGCACTGGCACTTGCTCTGGCGCGCAAAGCGCTTGATCCCGCCCGAATTGCGCTGCTCGGCCCCGTACGTCCGGCTGCGCCTCCTCCCGGTACGGGCATGGCTGCGTCTGCGGGGGTAGACCCCCGTTGTCTGGCGCTCAACCATGGCAGCCGTGTATTTCTCGAAACTCTGGGAGCCTGGCCCGGGCAGGCGGCGGAAATCCGCCAGGTTCATGTTTCCCAGCGCAGCCGTCTCGGGCGCGTCGTCATCGACCACCGCGATCTGGGCGTTCCCCGGCTGGGCAATGTGGTGCGGTACGACGACCTCCTCGGAACCCTGCACCAGGCGCTTGAAACCAGCGGGGTCACGCGCCTGACGGGGCGGGCATTGCCCCACTTGAGCGGGCATCACGTCGAATGTCGCTACGATGGCGGCGTGGTCAGCGCCCGGCTCGCGGTGCAGTCAGATGGGGCCCGCCCATCGGGTGTGGAACGCCAGTATGGGCAGAACGCAGTATTGACCAATGTCCGTGCAAGCCGGCCCCAGCCTGGCTGGGCATACGAGCGGTTTACACGCAACGGCCCGCTGGCCGCCCTGCCCCACCCACAGGCTTCCGACATCTACAGTGTCGTGTGGTGCTGCAGCCCGGAACAGTCCGAGACATTGCGCGGCCTGCCTCGGGAAGAATTCGACCGGCGCCTCCAGGAACAATTCGGCGACCGTCTGGGCGCTCTTCAGAGTGTCACCAAGGTATCCGTGTTCCCCCTGGCACTGTACGCCGGGCCGTCACGCATCAACTTGCGCTGCATCGCCATCGGTAATGCGGCCCAGACCCTGCATCCCGTGGCCGGCCAGGGTTTGAATCTGGGCCTGCGCGACGTCGCACAGCTCGCCCAGGCCCTTTCCCCGTGGCTGCTGCGCCCCGATTCCGATCCGGACCCCCATTGCACCGAATTCACCGGGCGCCGTCGTTTCGATCGCTGGCTCACCATCGCCATCACCGATCTTCTTCCACGCGTTTTTTCCACACGCATCCCGCTATTGGAACACGCTGGCGGCGCGGCACTTCTGGCGATGGACCTACTCCCTCCCCTGCGAAATCAGCTGGCCCGGCAGCTGCTGGAAGGTATGCGCAGCTGAGCCGTTTCACGACGGCCTCCTCAAGGGGGGTTAAAATCGCCGGATGCGCATCGGCTCCTGGACACTTCCCCACCCCGTCTTTGTGGCACCCATGGCGGGTGTCACCGATCGCCCCTACCGTCGCTTATGCAAGGCGCTGGGGGCGGCCTATGCCGTGTCTGAAATGGCTGCCAGCAACCCGCAGCTGTGGAACAGCGTCAAAACTTCCCGCCGGCTAGACCACAAAGGCGAATCCGAGCCCATAGCAGTGCAGATTGCCGGGTCAGACCCCGAAATGATGGCCGAAGCCGCGCGCTACAACATTGAGAAAGGCGCGCACATCATTGACATCAACATGGGTTGTCCCGTGAAGAAAGTGTGCAATGTGGCGTCGGGTTCCGCCCTGCTTCGGGACGAGGCCCTGGTGGCCAGGATTCTGCACAGCGTGGTGCAGGCCTGCCGCCCCTACGACATTCCCGTCACCCTCAAGACGCGTACCGGCTGGGACCGCTCCTCGCGCAACGCTGTACGCATCGGCATGATCGCGCAGGACGCCGGGATTGCCGCGCTGACGCTGCACGGTCGGACCCGCTGCGACCTCTATCAAGGCGAAGCCGAGTACGACACCATACGGGAAGTCAAACGCAGTCTGGAAATTCCCGTTGTCGCCAATGGGGATATCGATAGTCCCGAGAAAGCGCGGCAGGTATTAGAGTATACGGGCGCCGATGCGGTGATGATCGGCCGCGCCGCACAGGGCAGGCCGTGGATTTTCCGTGAGATCAGTCATTATCTCGCCACGGGAGAACACCTGGCTCCACCCACCTGGGGCGAACTCCGACGCTGCCTGCTTGACCATCTGGAAGATCACTACCAGTTCTATGGTCAGTACACAGGTGTGCGCACCGCCCGCAAGCATATCGGGTGGTATCTCGAAGGGCTTCCCAATGCGGAAGAAGTACGGCGGCAGATCAACAGCAGCGAAACAACAAAAGAACAGGTCCTCGCCCTGCAGGCCTGGTTCGACCAATTCTCCACCAACGAAACCATAGAGCTTCACGCCCTGGCTGCGTGAACCATAACCAGAGCACTTCCAAATCATGAGCAACATCAATCCCCTGGAACAATCCGTGCGCGACCGCCTCGAACGTTACTTCACGGATCTGGGTGACTCCGAGCCGCGCGACATGCTGGCCATGGTCATCAATTGCGTAGAACGCCCCGTGCTTCAGGTGGCCCTGGAAAAATCCAACGGCAATCAGTCCAAAGCTGCGGCCATGCTGGGCATTACCCGCAGCACTCTGCGCAAGAAATTGCTGGCTCATGACCTGCAACCCTGATTTCATCAATCACCACTGAACCTCCCCATGAAAATTCAGACCGCTCTCATATCCGTGTCCGATAAATCGGGCATCGTCGACTTCGCCCAGGCCCTCGCCAGCCGTGGCGTCCGCATTCTCTCCACCGGCGGCACTGCCCGCCTGCTGGCCGAGGCTGGCATCAAGGTGACCGAAGTCGCGCAGCACACGGGCTCCCCCGAGATCCTCGATGGGCGTGTGAAGACGCTTCACCCCAAGATTCATGGCGGTCTGCTGGCACGGCGGGACAGTGCTGAACACATGCAGGCACTGGAAGAGCACGGCATTGATCGCATTGACCTTCTGGTGGTGAACCTCTACCCCTTCCGCGAAACCATCGCCAAGCCCGGCTGCACCTTTGCCGATGCCATTGAGAACATCGACATCGGCGGTCCCGCCATGTTGCGCGCCGCTGCAAAAAACCATGGCACACCTGTCGGTGGTGCGACTGTGGTCATCGACCCCGCCGATTACGGTCGCGTCCTCGCCGAAATCGACGGCCCCAACGGTGCGCCCTCCTACGGCCTGCGCCTGGAACTGGCTGCCAAGGTTTTTGCCCACACCGCAGCCTACGACGGCGCCATCGCAACTTATCTGAGCAGCCTGACTCAGTCCGAACCCGCGCAGGATCAGCCCGCAGAGCGCCAGGAGTGGCCACGTGTTCTCAATCTGCAGCTGAAGCAGAACCAGGTCCTGCGTTACGGCGAGAACCCGCACCAGCAGGCTGCCTTCTACGTTGACCCTGCTGTCGCCCCGGGCCTGCTGGGCAGCTATACCCAGCTGCAGGGCAAGGAACTGTCCTACAACAACATTGCAGACGCCGACGCCGGCTGGGAATGTGTTCGCAGCTTTGATTCCGCTGCCTGCGTCATCATCAAACACGCTAACCCCTGCGGTGTGGCCGTGGGCGCCTCCCCTCTGGAAGCCTACGAAAAGGCGTTCAAGACCGACCCGACTTCGGCTTTCGGCGGCATCATTGCCTTCAACCGCCCGGTTGACGGCGCCACGGCAGAAGCCGTGAGCAAGCAGTTTGTCGAAGTGGTGCTGGCACCAGAATATTCTTCCCAGGCAATGGCAGTGTTCGCGGCCAAGAAAAACGTGCGCGTATTGCAGATTCCGCTGGGCGACGGCCGTAACGCCTTTGATGTCAAACGCGTGGGTGGCGGCTGGCTGGTGCAGAACCCGGACGATTTCCTGGCGCCCGATGCCGAATTCCGTGTCGTGACCGACATTCAGCCGACGGCCGAACAAATGGAAGACCTGAAGTTTGCATGGAAGGTCGCAAAGTTTGTGAAGTCCAACGCCATCGTGTTTGCCGGCAACGGCATGACTCTCGGCGTCGGCGCGGGCCAGATGAGCCGCGTTGATTCTGCACGCATTGCCTCCATCAAGGCGCAGAACGCCGGGCTGACGCTGGCTGGTTCCGCCGTAGCATCGGATGCCTTCTTCCCCTTCCGCGACGGCCTTGATGTCGTGGTGGACGCGGGCGCCGGCTGCGTGATTCAGCCGGGCGGCAGCATCCGCGACGATGAAGTGATCGCTGCGGCCAACGAACGTGGCATCCCCATGGTGTTTACGGGCACCCGCCACTTCCGCCACTGATGCGCATCCTGGGCATCGACCCCGGCCTGCGGCGCACGGGCTTCGGCGTCATCGACGTCGATGGCCCGCGCTTGCTCTATGTGGCCAGTGGAACCATCGTCGTGCCCGGTAACCTCAGCCTCGCGGCAAGGCTGAAGACCATTCTCGACCACGTCCGCGAAGTGGCCGCAGAAACACGGCCGGACGTCGCAGCCATGGAGAAGGTTTTTCTCAACACCAACCCCACCTCAACTCTGCTGCTCGGTCAGGCACGCGGTGCCGCCCTGTGTGGCCTGGCGGATTCCGGGCTCGAAGTCCACGAATACACTGCCCTGCAAATCAAGAAGGCAGTGGTCGGTTCGGGCCGCGCCGCCAAGGAACAGGTCCAGCATATGGTGCAACGGCTGCTTTCGCTGAGCGGCCTGCCCGCGGCGGATTCCGCCGACGCCCTGGCCTGTGCCATTTGTCACGCGCACATGCTGCCCGTGGCGATTGCCCTGGGCAGGGGTGGGCTGGCGGCCGGTGCCGGCCGCATGCGCAACGGCCGTCTGCTCGGCTGAGCGTGGCCGCTTTTCACGGGATTCAAGCATGATCGGACGTATACACGGCGTATTGCTGGAGAAAGCCAGCCCTCCCACCATACTCGTTGATGTGGGAGGCGTGGGCTATGAAATCGACGTACCCATGAGTACGCTTTACAAGCTGCCTGATGTTGGTGCCCAGGTCACCCTGTACACCCATCTGCAAGTACGGGAAGACGCCCACACTCTTTATGGGTTTTCCAGCAAGGCCGAACGCAGCGCCTTCCGCTCGCTGATAAAGGTGACCGGCGTTGGTGCCCGCATCGGCCTGGCCGTGCTTTCCGGCATGAGCGTGGAAGAGCTGTCCAGTGCCATCACCCTGCAGGAAACCGGGCGCCTGACCCAGGTGCCTGGAATTGGAAAGAAGACCGCCGAGCGCCTGCTGCTGGAATTGCGCGGCAAGCTCGGCGCGGAACTGGATGTTGCTGCAGCGCCAGTCGCCGGGGGACAGGCCGATATTCTCAATGCGCTGATCTCACTCGGATATTCCAGCGCGGAATCGCAAAAGGCCCTGAAGTCGCTGCCACCGGATGTCGACGTAGCCGAAGGTATCCGGCTGGCTTTGAAGTCGCTCGCCCGCTGACGCCTTCGGTTCGGCTTACTGCTGCCCGTGCGACAGACAGGCTGCGTAGCTGGCCAGGTCAACGTTGCCGCCGCTCAGGATTACCCCTATGCGCATACCGCGCACCGGCACCGTTTCATTCAGCACAGCCGCTGCTCCCAGACAGCCGGTCGGTTCCACCACAAGCTTCATCCGTTCGGCGAAGAACTGCATGGCGTGAATCAGTTTTTCGTCCGATACGGTGAGAATGTCGTGCGCATATCGCTTGATGATGGGGAAGGTAATTTCGCCCAGGGCCTGGGTCAGTGCACCGTCAGCGATGGAACGCGGTGGCGGAATTCGAACGACTTCGCCCTTGTTGAATGACTGCTGGCCATCATTGCCTGCCGAGGGCTCAACCCCGTAAACGAGGCATTCCGGTGCCACGGCGTGGGCCGCCAGCAATGACCCCGCCAGCAGCCCTCCCCCACCAAGGGGCACGAATAGGGCGTCCAGCCCACCCACCTCTTCCAGCAGTTCCATGACGGCCGTGCCCTGACCCGCAATGACGTCGGCATGATCGAAGGGAGGAATCAGGGTGAGACCTTCTTGTTCGATGAGCTGGCGCGCAACCTGTTCACGATCTTCAGTCTGGCGGTCGTAGGGAATTATGCGGGCTCCGTAGCTGGCGGCGGCGTTACGCTTGGCCTTGGGCGCATCGAGGGGCATCACTATGGTGGCCGTTACACCCAGGGCCTGGGCTGCGCGCGCTATCGCCTGCCCATGGTTCCCGGAAGAAAAGGTCACCACTCCGGCTGCGCGCTCTTCTGGGCTGAGCTTGGCGATGGCGTTGTAGGCGCCACGGAATTTGAAGGCACCGACCTTCTGCAGGTTTTCACATTTGAAGAAGACTTCCGCGTCCAGGCGGCCGTTCAGTGTCTGCGACGTCAGTACTGGTGTGCGATGAACCACACCACGCAACCGCTCGGCTGCTTCCTGGATATCCTGGTACCTTGGCAAAGCACGACTCATTCCCTATCCCGTATTCCAGATTAAGTGACATTGATATTTTTCGTCATCATATCTGAAAGCTAAGTGGCTTCCCCTAAAAGCGCAAAGAGTTCCTTCCGAAATAGCTACGGCTTCCGGCACCGGGCTGTCACCGGCGGCAATGGGCGTTCTATACTAGTGAGCAATTACTGTGAATATAGACAGCTTCCATGGCCATACACTCCGATGCCCTGGTGCGCACGGCACAACCCGAACGCATCGTCGCACCCCAGAGCGCCTCGCCCAATGAAGATTCCATAGAGCGCGCGCTGCGGCCCCGCGCCCTGCGCGAATACATTGGCCAGCACAGGGTGCGTGAACAACTGGAAATATTCATCCAGGCCGCTCGCGCGCGCAATGAAGCTCTGGACCACGTGCTGCTGTTCGGCCCCCCGGGCCTGGGCAAGACCACGCTGGCCCATATCATTGCGCACGAAATGGGTGTGCAGCTGCGTCAGACTTCCGGCCCGGTTCTGGAACGCCCGGGAGACCTCGCCGCCCTGCTCACCAATCTGGAAAAGAACGATGTCCTGTTCATCGACGAAATACACCGGTTGTCGCCCGTGGTGGAGGAGATCCTTTACCCCGCCATGGAGGATTTCCAGATTGACATCATGATTGGGGAAGGCCCGGCTGCCCGGAGCGTGAAGATTGACCTGCAGCCCTTCACTTTGGTGGGTGCCACCACTCGCGCGGGCATGCTGACCAACCCGTTGCGTGACCGCTTCGGCATTGTTTCCCGGCTGGAATTCTATTCCACGGATGACCTCGCCCATATCGTTGAGCGCAGCGCCCGCCTGCTCAATGCCGGGGCCAGCAAGGAAGGCGCGGCGGAAATTGCGCGGCGCTCACGCGGTACCCCGCGCATTGCCAACCGGCTGCTGCGGCGGGTGCGCGACTACGCTGAAGTGAAGGCCCAGGGCCGCATCGATACGGAAACAGCGGCAGCCGCCCTCACCATGCTGGAAGTGGACCCTATGGGCCTGGACCTCATGGACCGCAAGCTGCTGGACGCCATAGTGCACAAGTTTGATGGCGGGCCGGTGGGCGTAGACAGCCTGGCCGCAGCCATAGGCGAAGAACGCGACACCATCGAGGATGTCATCGAACCTTATTTGATTCAGACCGGGTTCTTGCAGCGCACCCCAAGAGGCCGTGTGGCCACGCGCACCACCTGGCTGCACATGGGGCTGAAGCCGCCAGTCGGAACGGGTGGCGGGACGCCGGAACTGTTCTAACCGCTGCCCTGAATTCTGGCCAGCTCAGACCTCGGCCACGCACTCCAGCAAGGCCTCTCCATAGGCCTCGAGCTTGCGTACACCGACCCCATGCACGTGGGAAAGCTCCTCCAGGGATTGCGGGTTGCCTCGCGCAATCTCCCGCAAGGTCGCATCGTGGAAGATCACGTAGGCCGGTACGCCATGTTCCCGCGCTACCTCGGCGCGCCAGGCGCGCAAGGCCTCAAACCGCAGCTGTTCGTCCGGAGCCAGGTGTGCATCGGCAGTGCTCAGACGGCGCATGCGGGTGGCGCGGCCCGCGCTCAGGGTCTCGCGCCGCAACATCAGCGTACGCTCGCCCTTGAGCACGGCACGGCTGTCATCCGTCAGCATCAGGGTTCCATGCCCTTCAAAATCGACCGTCACCAGGCCCTTGGCCAGCAGCTGCCGCAAAACACTGCGCCAGGCCTGGTCGCTCAGGTCTGCCCCCACGCCGAATACGCTGAGGGTTTCGTGGCCGTTTTCACGCACCCGGGGAGTGAGTCGGCCGCGCAGAATGTCGATGAGATGTCCGGCTCCGTATCGCTGACCCCGTTCACGCCATAAGCGGAAGATTGCCGAGAGCAGCTTCTGGGCCGCCACCGTACCGTCCCAGGATTCTGGTGGCTCCACGCAGGTATCGCAGTTTCCGCAAGGGGCAATGTTCTGCCCGAAATAGGCCAGCAGCTGCTGGCGGCGGCAGTCCACGGTTTCACACAGGCCCAGCATGGCATCCAGTTGGCGGCCGGACCGCCTTTTGAACTGGTCATCACCCTGTGATTCGTCAATCATACGGCGCTGTTGCACTACGTCCTGCAGACCATAGGCCATCCAGGCTGTGGCCGGCTCGCCATCCCGGCCGGCACGCCCCGTCTCCTGGTAATAGCCTTCCACCGATTTAGGCAGGTCGACGTGGGCGACGAAACGCACATCCGGCTTGTTCACACCCATGCCAAAGGCGATGGTCGCCGTCATCACCAAGCCTTCTTCGCGCAAGAAGCGCGCCTGGTGCTCTGCCCGGCGGGCCGCGTCCATTCCTGCGTGATAGGGCAAGGCCGGAATGCCGTTCTGCGACAGAAAGGCAGCCATGTCTTCCACCCGCGATCGCGACAGGCAATACACAATGCCGCTGTCACCCATGTGTTCTTCACGAATGAAGTTCAGCAGCTGCCGTTTGACATCGTTCTTCTCAACAATACGGTACAGAATGTTCGGCCGGTCGAAGCTGGAGACGAAGTGGGCCGCGTCTTCCAGGGACAGGCGCCGGGCGATTTCCTCACGCGTGGCGGCGGTGGCCGTTGCTGTCAGCGCGATGCGGGGAACTTCGGGCCAGCGCTCATGGAGGGCTGACAAGCCGAGATACTCCGGCCGGAAATCATGGCCCCACTGCGAGACACAATGGGCTTCGTCGATGGCAAACAGGGCGATGCGCGAACGGCTCAGCAATTCCAGACAGCGATCTGTGAGCAGACGCTCCGGAGCCACATACAGCAGATCCAGCTCCCCATTGAGCATGCGCCGCTCAACGTCTCGAGCTTCGCGCCAGTCCTGCGACGAATTGAGGTAGGCTGCCCTCACGCCCAGTTCGGTCAGTGCATCGACCTGATCCTGCATGAGAGCGATGAGGGGAGAAACGACGACCCCAGTGCCCGGCCTGAGTAAGGCCGGAATCTGATAGCACAGCGACTTCCCTCCCCCGGTGGGCATGAGGACCAGAGCATCGTTGCCGGCCATCAGGGTATCAATGATGGCCTGCTGTTCTGCTCGAAAGGATTCATAGCCGAAGACGCGCTGCAGGACTTCCAGAGGGGTGGACATGCGGGATCAATACAGGGGGAAGGAAAAGCGGAGCCCTATATCATAGTCGTCCGCGACGACCTCGCGCTCAGCATGAATGCCCACACGCAACTTCGGGCTGTACCAGAACTGCTGCATGAGGCCGAAGCGGCGTTGCTGAACACCGTCGCGGTTACGCACCGTTTCAAAGCTGCCGGACCATTCCCCCCAACGCCCGACGTCCCAGGATGCTGACCATTTGTGCCGTGCCCCTCCCACCGAGCTTGCTCCGGCTGCGTGGCGCCGCACATCCATGAAACCTTCGGTATGGCGTTCCCCCATCCAGCCCAGCGTCACATCTTCCATGAGATCGACGTCTGCCATGGCCCGATAGCGCCAACCCTCCTCCTGACCTCGGTTGGAGCGCGCCACGGACGAGCGCCAGCGCCCCAGTGCACCGAAGTCGTACTGGCTCGAAATGCCCGTCAGGAACAAGTCGGAGGCGACTTCCGTACGCGCGGCAAGATTGAGCCGCTCGCTGTAGTCGTAGCTCACCGCCATGGCGCCGGCAGCTGGCCCGAACTGCAGGTCATTGGCGCCCGCAGCAGACAAGTCCACCGCTCCCAGGGCAAACGAATACCTCCATTGCGGGTCAGTGGCATTGCTGGCAAGAAAGCTCTGGCTCAGGCTGATGCCGCTCAACCTCAGACTGTCTTCCCACTGCGTGGAAACAAACTCGCTGTTGCCCAGGGATATTTCAGTATTGCCATCCAGGCGGGTGTTCCATCGCGCGGCAGCGGCATTCCAGCCACCACCACTGGGCCGCGGTTGCCAGCGCGTCTCCGGAGTCTCGTACCGCGGCAGCTCGAACCCGCTCAGCAGGCCCGGCGAATGCCTCGAGACGAAGCCGCGCAGACCTGCATGGCTGCGCAACTGCATGCTGTCCTGCGGCCCCCAGAAATAGGAATAGGGAATGTCGGGCTGGAAACCCGGTGCCTCCATTCCTTGCGCAGGCGAATCCTCCGCCTCCACCCCCGGCAGTGGCGGCAGTGGACGCGCCGGCTCACCGCTTGCAGCTTCCACCGGAAAAGTTTGTGCAGCCCAAAGCCGCCCGATGCCGGCGGCTTCTGACGCATGTACGCTGGCAGGCAGCAACAAAGTTGGCATACCCGCCACCAGGCAATAGATGATTTCAATCCGTTTCCGGAACATGGCCCTGAAAATTCTCAAGAGTAAACTTGTCCTCCATGGAAAAACCGCACATCAAAGTCCTGGTTGTCGATGACGACCCTGCCCTCCGGCAGTTATTGGCCGAATACCTGAATCGGCATCAGTACGACACTTTGCTGGCTCCGGACGCCAGCGACCTGGAAGCGCGCATCCAGCGCTACGACCCGGACCTGGTCGTCCTGGACCGCATGATGCCCAGCGGCGATGGAACGGAAGCCTGCCGGCGTTTGCGCCAGCAAGGCGAGGACATTCCCATTATCCTCCTGACCGCGAAAGACGAAACGGTCGATCGCGTCATCGGCCTGGAGGCCGGCGCCGACGACTATCTCGGCAAACCCTTCGACCCCCGCGAGCTGCTGGCCCGTATTGAAGCCGTCCTGCGTCGCAAGAAAGGTGCCTCGGCCCTGACGAAGGACAAACCGGTCTCCTTCGGCCCCTTCGTATTTGACCCGGTGACGCGCCAATTGCGCCGCGGGGACGAAATCATCAAACTGACGGGCGGCGAAGTCAACCTTCTGGAAGCCCTGATTAGCAACCCCGGCAAGCCCATGTCGCGGGAACGCCTGCTGGCCCTGGCGCGTGACGACGAAGAAGGCGAGCGCAACGACAGGGCGATCGACATCGCCGTGCTCAGGCTGCGGCGGGCCCTGGAAGACGACCCGAAACAGCCTCGCTGGATACAGACGGTCTGGGGAGTGGGCTACAGGTTCTCACCGTGAAGGCTGTACGCATGGCGGCCTGGCGTTCCCTTCTGCCCCGCTCGCTCAGCACACGGATGGTGCTGCTCACCCTTGGCACCATCATCCTGGTGCAGGCGGCCACCTTTGCCACGGTCAGTTACTACCGCAAGCAATTCACCGAAGACGTTTCGGTCGAACTCACCGCCACCACGATCCGTACTCTGCGAGCAGCCCTGGCAGAAATCCCCGCAGAAGAGCGGGCCGAGTTCGTCAAGAATGCTTCGCAGAACCAGTGGCGGCTGTGGTCGCGCTCCCTGCCGCCGAATGCCAGCCTGGAACGGCGCAGCCGGCGCAGCGAGGAGCAGCGCCAGACGCCACCTGACGACATCCGGCACAGTCTGCGCAGCTTTGTCGAGGCCCTGAACACACGGCTCGATGACGACGCACGAGTGGCGTTGTCGCGGGGGCCGGAACCCCGGCTCTACATTTCCCTGATCGAAGACCCGAATATCGACGAGCAGCAGCGCTCGCGCGAATGGCTGGTCATTCCACTGGACCGCATTACCCGGCCTGTGGCGACCCCTATGATCGTGGTCTGGCTCGCCGGCATGATTCTCCTGCTGCTGCTGTCAGCGGCCTTTGCCTGGCACATCACCCGGCCCCTGACGCGCCTGGCAAAGGCTGCCGACCAGCTTGCGGCCGGCAAGCCGGAACGCGTCGAGCCCTCCGGTCCGTCGGAAACCCGCAGCCTGGGCGAACGCTTCAATGCCATGCTGGACACCCTGGCGGAATCGGCCGCCGTCCAGCGCACCCTGCTGGCCGGCCTGCCGCATGATCTGAAAGGGCCACTCTCGCGTATGTGGCTGCGCATTGAAATGACGGATGACCCCGCCCTCAAGGAAGGCATGCGGCAAGATGTTCAGGACATGCAGCGCATGATCGACCAGTTCATCAATTTCGTGCGCGGTTCCGACCAGGGCTCCTACCGTTATGTGGCCCTGCCGCTGCGACCCTGGCTCGAAGAACGGGTGGCTGCCTGGCAGCAAGCGGGCAGCGATGTGAAGCTGCTGCAAGTGCCGGCTGAAGATCTCGTACTGCAGGCAGACGAACTCGCGCTGGGGCGTCTGATCGACAATCTCATCACCAACGCCTTCAGCCATGGCAAGCCCCCGGTCGAACTTTCTCTGACCGTAGAGGGCGGGCAGGCAGTGATCCGTGTACGCGACCACGGCCCGGGTATTTCTGCGGAGCGGCGCAATGAAGCGCTACGACCGTTTTCGCGACTGGACGAAGCACGCACCCGGACCGGCTCCGTCGGGCTTGGGCTGGCGTTGGCCGACATGATCTGCCGTGCACACGGCGGTACGCTGGAACTCAGGGACGCCCAGGGTGGTGGGCTAGAGATTCGGATTGCCCTGCCGCTTCAGCGGTTGAATTCGGGAGGTTCTGGCGGCAAGGACATTCCGAACATCCGCCAGTAGACGCGCGCGTTGAATACCAGTGCCACCGGCAGGGCCAGGCCCACCAACAGGAGCACACGCTCCAGGGAGTCGATGGCGGCTGCGGCATCCCAGAGCGTCAGCTCGTCCAGCACCAGATAGGGAAAAAAGCTGTAAGCCAGCCCCATGAATGTCGTGGTGAAAACCAGCAGGGTCAGCACGAACGGGAGTGCCGTACTGCGCAGGCTCGTGTTGATCATGCGCTGCAGGCGCATTTCTATGCAGATGAAGCAGAACAGCATCAAGCACCACAGGCCGACAACCGCCGCGCGGCCGCCGTTGCTGCTCCATTTCAGGAAAATGCCCGGGTTGCCCAGCGCCAGTACGACAGATACCCCCACGGCGCCTGCGGCGGCCCAGCGCACACAACGCCTCCCCCAGAAAATGGCACGCGCCCGGAGTTCGCCCCCTTCCCGCATGATCAACCACGATGCTCCCAACAGACAGTAAGCCGCCACTGAGCAGGCAGCCGTGAAAAGGGAGAACCAGACGTGGGCGGTCTCGTTCTGGGACAGCATGGCCAGCTGCGCCAGCAGCAGCCCATGGGAGAACGCGGTGAGCAGGGCACCCAGACCGAACACACGCCCCCAGAAGCCTTGAAGTTCGCGTGGTGCGCGCAGGCGTAGTTCGTAACCCACCGACCTGAAACACGTTCCAACCGCGAGCAGCGTCACTGGCATGTAGAGTTCGGCCATGACCCGCCCCCAAGCTAGGGGGAAAGCCGCCATAAACAGACCGATACCGATGAACAACCAGAATTCGTTGGCATCCCGCCACGGGCTGAGCAAGGCCAACATGCGAGGCTTCAGGTGGGCCGGTGCGAAGGTACTGAGACACCCCACCCCTATGTCGAAGCCATCTAGCACCGTGCCTGCCAATACCACCAGATAAAGTAAGCCCATGAAAGTGAGCGGCAGCCAGAATTCCGGAGCTTGCGGTGGCATGCCCAGTGCCATTGCTAGCGTATCTATCATGTATCTACCTTCATGCTCTGCCCCGATGTCGGGCCACTGGCACCACACCGTAACGCATGTTGTGCCACAGCAACTGCAGGAAGCCGGCCATGGAAAGAACGTAGACCAGCAGAAGCGCCGACCCACCCGCCATCAACGCAGGCACGGACGTGCCCGTCAGCACTTCGCTTAACGTGACCGTTCCGGCGACGGCATAAGGATGGGCCCCCAGGTAAATATGCGCAAAGCCGCAGA
The DNA here is from genome assembly GCA_029263795.1 of Alcaligenaceae bacterium. Taxonomy (GTDB): domain Bacteria; phylum Pseudomonadota; class Gammaproteobacteria; order Burkholderiales; family Burkholderiaceae_B; genus Yanghanlia. Next base: position 42,750 of record JAJUFI010000001.1, on the reverse strand, counting down.
ATGCCACCAGCCACCCGCCGAAGGCCGCCGCCACCAGCGACTTCTGCAGCCAGCGAGGCAAGGCGGACGCATCACCTCCAGCCATGCGCATCCGCCACCAGGCGTAAGACGCAAGGGCGAGCATCAGCAGGGTTCCCAGCATGGCCACCCGCAACGACCAGAACGTGGCGTCACGCGGCGGCGCCATCCCCGAGAACTGATCCAGCCCCCGGTATACCCCACGAACATCAGACGCCAGAAAGCTTGCTCCTCGACCCTGCCAGCGCCAGGACCATAATTCGCCCGAACCGCGCAAGGCGGGGACTGACAAAATGGTGAGACTTGGCACTGTGCTGGACTCCCAGTACCCCAGCGCCGCAGCCGCCCGCGCCGGTTCATGCACTGCCAGGGCCCGCGCCGCGCACAAGGCAAAGACGCAGAGCGTCAGGAGCGCCAGGACCGATTTCCGCACGGCGAATGCAAACACGCTTTTTTCTGCATCTCCGGAGGGCCGCCATAAACCCTGTAAGGCGGAAACGCCCATCATGAACAACCCTGCAGTGGCCAGCGCCGTGAGTACAAGCAGCCCGAAATACCAGGGAAAGGATGGGTTGAGAAAGACGGCGGACCAATCCGTGACGATGTATTGGCCGTTGGAGAAATACGCACCGGCTGGCGTACGCATCCAGGAAAACATCATGACCGGCCATGCTGCAGCAATGGTCACCCCAAATGCCACGGCCACCACAACCGCTGCATGGGTACGCTCCTTCATGTGACGTTGCCCGAACAGCATGAGCCCAACGAAGCATGACTTGAACACAAAGACGGAAAGGACGGCTCCGGCCAGCATGGGGCCGGCCACATTGCCCACGCGTTCCATCAGCAGCGGCCAGAGGCTGCCGAACTGAATCATGACGGGTACGGCTGCGGCAAAAGCGACAATGAAGGCCAGGGCGAAAACCCTCACCCAGAACCGGTATGCCTGCCGCCACCGGTCCGAACCACCGAGGGAGCGCAGCCGAAATACAACAAGCGCCCAGGCCAGCCCGATCTCCAGAAGGAGAAAGAGCAGCATGAATGACAGGCTCAAAAAAAACTGAGCCTGAGAGATCCAGAGCGCCAAGTGGGTCATAATGGCCGCCAGTGTAAAGCGACAAGCCACGTTTAGGCCATGCTTCCAGGCAAAGCTTGACGAACGTGGCAAAATGCTTACTTTCGCATTTCTCTCATCTTCATAGTATCGGCGTCTTCCTGTATGACTTCTGTACCCAGTCCGGGCGTGGTTTCCAATTTTCTGCGCACCATTATTGAAAAAGATCTGGCTGAAGGCCGCCATGCGCAAAAACTCTGGGCGGGCCGCCCGGGGCCCGCGTCCGTACAGCGCCAGGGCAAACCTGACGTTGCCCGCATCCGTACGCGCTTTCCGCCGGAACCCAACGGTTACCTGCATATCGGCCATGCCAAGAGCATCTGTCTGAATTTCGGGCTCGCCCAGGATTACCAAGGTGCCTGCCACCTGCGCTTCGACGACACCAACCCTGAAAAGGAAGAGCAGGAATACGTTGACGCCATCATCGAGATGGTGAAATGGCTAGGGTTTGACTGGCACTTTGGCGAAGAGGAAAACCTCTATTTCGCCAGCGACTATTTCGGCTACATGTACGAATTCGCAGAAGCCCTGGTCCAGGCTGGCCACGCCTATGTCGACGAACAGACACCCGAAGAGATCCGCGCCACGCGTGGCACCCTCACCGAGCCGGGCACCGACTCCCCATGGCGCAACCGCCCTGCCGAGGAATCGCTCACACGGCTGCGTGAAATGCGCGACGGCAAGCATCCGGACGGCAGCCTGTGCCTGCGTGCCCGCATCGACATGCGTTCGCCCAACATCAACCTGCGCGATCCGGTGCTTTACCGCATCCGCCACGTGCCCCACCACCGCACGGGCGACAAATGGTGCATCTACCCCATGTATTCCTGGGCGCACCCTGTTGAAGATGCCCTGGAAGGCATCACGCACAGCATCTGCACCCTCGAGTTCGAAGACCAGCGCCCGTTCTACAACTGGATTCTGGAGCGCCTGGCCGAGCTCGGCCTGCTCAACGAGCCCCTGCCACAACAGTACGAGTTCGCGCGGCTCAACCTGAGCTACGTCGTGACCAGCAAGCGCAAGCTGCTGCAACTGGTGCGCGACGGCCACGTCAACGGCTGGGATGACCCGCGCCTGCCAACTCTCGCGGGCTTGCGTCGTCGCGGCTACACACCGGGCTCGATTCGTCTGTTCTGCGAACGCCTGGGGGTGACCAAGGCTGATTCACGCATCGACTACAGTGTGCTGGAACAGGCCTTGCGCGACGATCTCGACCCCGTTGCCCCGCGTGCCGTCGCAGTGCTCGACCCAATCAAACTGGTCATCACCAACTATCCGGAAGGGCAGAGCGAACCGTGCGAGGCGCCGGCCAACCCGCACAACCCCGAAGCAGGCGTCCGCCGCTTCACCTTCGGACGCGAACTCTGGATAGAGCGTGACGACTTCCGAGAGGAACCGCCCAAGAAGTATTTCCGACTCTTCCCGGGCAACAAGGTGCGCCTCAAGTACGGCTACATTGTGGAATGCACCGGCTTCGTCAAGAACGATGCGGGTGAAATCGTGGAAGTACACGCGGAATACCTGCCCGACACCAAGAGCGGCACACCTGGTGCCGACTCCGTCAAGGTCAAGGGCAACATCACTTGGGTCAATGCCGCGGATGCCGTCAAGGCAGAAGTCCGGCTCTACGACCGCCTCTTCCTTGATCCGCATCCGGATGCCGGTGACAAGGATTTCATTGCCGCCTTGAATCCGGACTCCTGCAAGGTGGTCGAAGGGTGGCTTGAAGCCGGCACTCGCGCGGAACCTGGTACCACCTGGCAGTTTGAACGGCTCGGTTATTTCACCGCTGACCGCGAGGAATCCACCGTCGAACGCCCGGTGATAAACCGCTGCACCACGCTCAAGGATTCATGGGGCAAAGCAAAGTGAGCAATCCCGCACCTTCCCGAAAAACGGCCCAGGCACTCGATTTCAAGAGTGCCACCCTGTATGCCATCCGTGTCGTACTGCACGAAGCCGACAGCGGTTCGCTGCTGGACGCGCTGGCCCAGCGCATGAAGGATGCGGGGGCATTTTTCGAGAACGAGCCTGTGGTCGTGGACGCCAGCCGCATCGAGGAAGTCGTAGACTGGCCCGCTCTGGTGGACGCCTTGCGCAAGCACAGCCTGCATCCCGTCGGTGTCGTGGCGGAAGGCGCCCAGCTTGAGGCTGCCGTGGCTGCCGGCCTGCCGGCGGTGGAACTGGGCGGCGCACCAGTGCGCCCCCCTGCATCCCCCACGCCTGAACAGGAAGTCCCCCCTGCCGCAGTCACACCAGAAAAGCCGGCAGGGTCAGTGGAAAGCAGTCCGGCTGCCGGGGCATCCGAGGCGGCGTCAGACGCTGGCCAAACGAAGCGGGAAGTGTCTGACGTCCCGGCAGCTCCTGCACCCGGCCCTGCTCCGGCCGCCATGGTCATCAACCGCCCGCTGCGCTCCGGCCAACGAGTCTATGCCCGCAATACTGATCTTATCGTGGTGGGAGTGGTCAGCCGTGGTGCAGAAGTCATTGCAGACGGCAACATCCACGTATATGGCCCCCTGCGAGGCAAGGCCATGGCCGGCGCCCGTGGCGATACGTCTGCCCGCATCTTCACCACCCAGCTCGACCCCGAACTGGTGGCCATTGCCGGCGTGTACAGGGTGATCGAGACAGGGTTGGAAGATCGCTTGCAGAACAGGGCTGCCATCGTGCGGCTGGAAGGCGAAAGCTTGCAAATTGAAGCATTGGGCAACTGACGGCGCTGTCTCCTCAGAGAAACGCTGTTTTTTGCTTTACGATTACGTGAAATTACCGAACTAGAGGAACTCAATCGTCATGGCGCGAATCGTTGTGGTGACATCCGGCAAGGGCGGCGTTGGCAAAACGACCACCAGTGCAAGCTTCTCTGCAGGCCTTGCTATGAAAGGCCATAAAACCGTAGTCATTGACTTCGACGTGGGCCTGCGCAATCTCGACCTCATCATGGGGTGCGAGCGTCGGGTGGTCTACGACTTCGTCAACGTAATTCAGGGCGAAGCATCGCTGAATCAGGCTCTGATCCGTGACAAACAGCTGGAGAACCTTTTCATCCTGCCGGCTTCCCAGACCCGAGACAAGGACGCCCTCACCAAGGAAGGCGTGGAAAAGGTTCTGAACGATCTCGCCGACATGGGCTTCGAGTACATTGTCTGTGACTCGCCTGCCGGCATCGAGACGGGCGCGTTGATGGCCTCCTATTTTGCCGATGACGCCCTGGTGGTCACCAACCCGGAAGTTTCCTCGGTACGCGACTCCGACCGCATTCTGGGCATTCTTTCCGCAAAGTCGCGGCGCGCTGAAAAAGGCGAAGAACCCATCAAGGAATACCTGCTGCTCACGCGCTATAGCCCGAAACGGGTGGCTGACGGGGAAATGCTGTCCCTCAAGGATATCGAGGACATCCTGCGCATCAAGCTGATCGGTGTCATCCCCGAGTCCGAATCCGTGCTGCAGGCGTCCAACCAGGGTGTGCCGGTCATCCACCTGCGCGATACCGATGTATCGGCGGCTTATCACGATGTGATTGCCCGCTACCTGGGGGAAGAACGCCCACTGCGCTTCACGGAATACGAAAAACCCGGACTCTTCAAGCGCCTGTTCGGGGGGAAATAAGTCATGTCCTTTCTTTCATTCCTGCTCGGCCAGAAGAAAACTTCGGCAAGCGTGGCGAAAGATCGCCTGCAGCTCATTCTCATCAATGAACGGCGCACGGGCGTCACCCCCGACTACCTGCCGCGCCTGCAAAAGGAGCTGGTCGAGGTGATTTCGCGCTACGTGAAGATCAACCCAGATGACATCAAGGTCAATCTTGACCGCCAGGACTCCCTGGAGGTGCTGGAGGTCAAGATCGAGATGCCCCAGCCGGAATTGCCCCCAGAGGAGAAGTAAAGAGCTCCGTCTGCCTGCCCCAGTAGCACAGGGGTGGGAGACGCGGGTTTACAAGCGGTCGAAGATGGAACCCATGCGCGGTGCGAAAAGCCGTTCGTAAGTCTTGAGCAGATGCGTGTCCGTCATGCCGGCCACGTAGTCGCAAATAACGCGCTCGCCCATTTCCGACTCTTCATAGCGTTCTCGCTGCTCCTTTGGCAGCAGCCTCAAGGGGTCTGACTGGAAGGCCTCGAATACTGATATGACCATGCCCTGGCCCTTGAATTCGAGCTGCTGGACGGTCGCGCTCCGTATGACCTCCTCCATTACAAAGTTCTTCAGAACTTTCAGAAACCTTCCCGCCCCTTCTTCCAGTGCCACCCGATATCGCAGCAAGGGAGATTCGAACTCCTGCCGTTCTTCGATACGCACTGCAGTCAGAAAGTGGTGGACCATGCGACTGATGTAGCGCTTGCGCGACTTGCCGTCTCCGAAAAGCGCCTGCACCATGGCTTCGTAGCGGTCACCCAATTCATGAGGGTAATTCTCGCGCATGGCAGTAATGAAAGAGTCTGCCTCCCGTGGCGTCACCTTTGCGCGAAAACAGCCTTCGTTCACCAAATTGAGTGCGACGGCATCTTCCAGATCGTGCACACCGTAAGCGATGTCGTCCGCCACATCCATGATGCTGCAATCCAGGGACTTGTGCAGCGTCTTTCCGTGCTGCCCGGCGCGAACCTGCCAGGCCGTGAACCCGGCCCTGTCCCCTTCTGGCAAAGGCTCCAGTATCCAGTCGACAACGTCCTGCTCGGTGTCCAGAAAGCATTTGGGCGGCGCAGAGCGACCTGCATCCAGCGCTGTCAAGCGGCTGTAGCCTTCCCGCATCGCCGGGGTCAGATCCGGGTTGAAAAGTGTGGAATGGGACGCGGGGTACTTCAGCACACCCAGCAAAGTGCGGCGCGTAAGATTGGCCCCGGCATCACGCGAAAAACTCTCCAGACGTGACAACAGCCGCAGGGTCTGGCCGTTCCCTTCAAAGCCGCCGTGGTCGCGCATGCAGTAGTTGAGCGCGACTTCTCCGCCATGACCGAAAGGCGGATGCCCCAGGTCGTGCGAACAGGCTATGGCCTGGATGAGGCTGCGATCCGGCAAGACAGACGCTGCCGGATGGTGAGCATTGTTCTTCTTGAGCAAACCCACCACGCCCGTCGCAATTTGTGCCACTTCCAGCGAATGCGTCAGGCGAGTGCGGTAAAAATCACTGTCGCCCAGGTTGAGAATCTGTGTCTTGCCCTGCAGACGCCTGAACGAGGCCGAGTGGATCACTCGGCCATAGTCGATGTCACCGGCTTGGCGCGCGTCTTCCTCTTGTTGTCGCCAACCTTCGCGGCGCGCCAGCCAGGCTTCGTTCAGCATGACACCACAAGACTAGCGTTTACCAACCTGGTCGCCGATGATGCCCCCAATGGCCGCACCCCCGACTGTGCCCAGCACACCCCCACCGGTAATGGCCGCGCCCGCCACGCCGCCAATGCCAGCACCTGCCACCGTGGTCTTCTGACGCTTGCTCATGCTGTCCCAGCTTGAACACCCCGCCAACGTGAGTGCCAGGACCATTGCTCCGCCCAAACAAACCATTTTTTGAAAGTTCATTATCAATACTCCGATGTAACAGAAAAGGTGGCGCACACCATAACCTGTCACAACAAAATACGGGTTTCTGAACAGCTTCAAACCGTGAACATCTGAAACAGATGTATCGGTTCCACGTTAGTTGCCTGCCTTCACCAGTGCAAGCACATCGCGGAACGCCGCATGACGGGCCGAGCCCAGCCACTCGAACATGGCCATCTCACTAGTGACGATGTTGCCGCCTCCCGAAAGCCAGCGCTGCAGGGCTGCAGCACGGTCACTTTCCCGCCGGGACCCAACGCAGTCGGCCACCAGCCATGGGTTGAGACCCGACTGCGCCAGGCCAAGGGCCGTCTGCAGCACACAGACATGGGCTTCCGTGCCCACCACCAGCACATTGTGGCGGCCCACCGGTAGACGGCGAATGGTCTCCGGTTCGCGGGTGGCGTCGAAGTGCACTTTGTGAAGAGTGTCATCCACCAGCGCGGCCAGTTTTGGATCGGTGGCGCCGATTTTGTCAGCGCAATGCTCTGTGGCTACCACGGGTACACCGAGGTGACGGGCCGCCGCAAGCAGCCGCTCCACTCGCCCGACCAGGGCTTCGCTGCCATCAATGGCCGGCAGCAGACCGGTCTGCATGTCGACCAGTAGCACCATGGAATCATGATTTGCGAGTATGCGTGGCTTGCTCATGGCGGCTCCGTGAGAGAAGGTCTTATTTCAGGGGTTTGTAACGCAGACGGCGCGGCTTGGCAGCCTCTTCGCCCAGACGCTGACGTTTGTCCGCTTCGTATTCCTGGTAATTGCCCTCAAAGAACACCACTTGGGAATCGCCTTCGAATGCCAGAATATGCGTGGCAATGCGGTCCAGGAACCAGCGATCGTGGCTGATGACCAGCACAGTGCCGGCGAATTCCAGCAGTGCGTCTTCCAGCGCGCGCAGCGTTTCGACGTCCAGATCATTGGAGGGTTCGTCCAGCAGCAGCACGTTGCCGCCCTTGATCAGGGTACTGGCAAGATGCAGGCGCCCCCGTTCACCTCCGGAAAGCTGACCCACGCGCTTGTTCTGATCTGAGCCACGGAAGTTAAAGCGGCCCAGGTAAGCGCGGGACGCCATTTCAAAGCGCCCCACGTTGATGATGTCCGAACCGTTGGAAACCGCCTCGAAAACAGTCTTGTCGTCGGGCAGGGCCTCACGCGACTGGTCAACATAGGCTAGCTGTACCGTCTGCCCGATCTTCACTTCCCCGCTGTCGGGTTTTTCCTGCCCGGCGATCATGCGGAACAGGGTCGACTTACCAGCACCATTAGGACCAATGATACCGACAATTGCACCGGCCGGAACGCGGAAGCTGAGGTCATCGATCAGCAGGCGGTCACCAAAGGCCTTGCTGACGTTCTGGAACTCAATGACCTCATTCCCGAGACGCTCAGCCACAGGGATGAAAATTTCCTGGGTTTCGTTACGTTTCTGATACTCATGCGAAGCCAGTTCCTCGAAGCGGGACATACGCGCCTTGGCCTTGGCCTGCCTTCCCTTGGGATTCTGGCGCACCCACTCCAGCTCCTTCTTGATGGTGCGCTGGCGGGCTGATTCTGCGGCTTCTTCCTGGCGCAGACGTTCTTCCTTCTGCTCCAGCCAAGACGTGTAGTTGCCTTTCCAGGGAATGCCGTGGCCACGGTCCAGCTCAAGAATCCATTCGCAGGCATTATCCAGGAAGTAGCGATCGTGGGTGACGGCCACGACCGTACCGGGAAAGCGTTCCAGATACTGCTCCAGCCATTCCACACTCTCGGCGTCCAGGTGGTTGGTGGGCTCGTCCAGCAGCAGCATGTCGGGCTTGGAAAGCAGCAGACGGCACAGCGCCACACGGCGCTTTTCACCGCCCGAAAGGTGGCCGACCGTGGCGTCCCAAGGTGGCAGGCGCAGGGCGTCGGCGGCAATTTCCATCTGATGTTCGATGTCATCCGAACCCGAGGTGGCAGCTGCAGCGATAATGGCTTCAAGCTCGGCCTGTTCTGCGGCCAGGGCGTCGAAGTCGGCGTCGGGTTCAGCGTAGGCGGCATAAACTTCATCGAGACGCTTGCGGGCCTGGAAGACATCACCCAGGCCTTCCTCGACTGCCTGGCGAACCGTGTGTTCCGGGTTCAGGACGGGCTCCTGTGGCAGGTAACCGATCTTGATGCCGGGCATGGGAATGGCTTCCCCCTCGATCTCGGTGTCCACACCAGCCATGATGCGCAGCAGGGTCGATTTACCGGCTCCGTTCAGGCCCAGCACACCGATCTTGGCACCAGGAAAGAACGAAAGGGAAATATCGCGCAGGATCTGCCGCTTGGGCGGCACGATCTTGCCCACGCGATTCATAGAGAATACGTATTGAGCCATATGCAGGAAATAGGAATTGAGACCAATCACCAATTGTAGGCTGCGGCGACAAATAAAGCGCGCGGTGCCGTTTCCGGCTCACCCACCTGCCTGGCGGCACTAAAATGCAGGCTTGAATCGAAGAACCGGAGCCAGCCATGACCTCTTCCGATCCCCTCCTGGAGTTCACCCGGGACGAAATCGCCCTGATCGGCAACACCGCAGATGCACTGAGTGCCTATATGGGCAAGCCCGTGATCGCCGAAATCATGGACGCCGAGGACACTGGCGCCGAATGGGTGGCCTTTGGTGTCCCGCTGGGCATTGATGATGAAATTGACGACGAATCCATGGTCGTCATTCAGCTGGGTGGCCCTGGTGCGCGTTGCGCCGGCAATCGCGGCGGGCTGGATGACGAGGAAAGCTACAGCTGCGAATGCCTGTGGATCATCCAGCTGTCGGACGATGAATCCGGCCGCTACGTCAAGATTGACCCGCTGACCCAGGATTACATTGCCAGCAATAACCTGGCGGAGTTGCTGCCCTTTGACGTCAACGATGAAGCCGTGGCAGCTGCGGCGGATGCCGCTGACGCCGAACCGGAAGAATTCGATGCCGAAGCGGACGCGGAAGAATCGCGCCGCATGGATGAATTGCTGGATCAGATGCACCCGCCATCCAAACGACTGCATTGACAAGCCTCCGGCGGCGGCAGAAGAAAAATACGCTACATGCGTACGCGGTCGCGCATGTACAACAGCGCGCCCACCGGCCACATTGCATAGACTAGCAGGCGCGATGCGGCACCCCGCAGGCTGCGCCCGCGCGGCTGGGGCAGGCTCGCGGACCGCAAATGCAGGTAGAAGCGGGTGTAACGGGCGGCAGCCATGAGAAAGGCCCACGGCTGGTAGCGGAACCAGGGCAGACATTCCACAACGGTGTCCTGAGCCAGCAGCCACAAGCCAAGGGCGTGTTGCTGGCCGTCCCTTTGACGCGACAATGAATCGGAACTGTCGTGATACACGCGAAACACCTGGTTGACGAAACGGGTCATGTAGCCGGCCCGCGCAATGGCCCGCCAGACCAGGCTTTCGGGCACAAAGCCGGCAATTTCCTCGGGGAAGGGGAACTTGAGCAGCACGTCGCGGCGCATGCAGCCGAATTTTTCTCCGCCCACGCTGTATTTGAACGTCATGTCCAGCGCAGTTGCGTCGACAACATCCTGCGGATAGCGGTCACCCACAATGGTGCCATCTGGCCGGGCACAGAGCCCGGTGATGGCGACATAACGGTGTCGCTCGGTTTCCGGAATGCCATACCAAGCCGACATCATCGAGGCCAGGGCGTCGTTGTCCAGGCTGTCGTCACTGTCCAACGCTACGACCAGTTCCCCCATGGCCTTGCGCACCCCACGGTTGAACGCCGTCTTCTTGTGCTGATTCTTCTGCCAGACATAATGAATGGGAAAGCGCGCCTCGCGCTGCCATTCCAATACCCGTGCCCGCGTACAGTCGGTGGAACCGTCATCCACGATCACCCATTCGAAATCCTGCCAGGTCTGATTGCACAAGGAGGCGTACACCCGACCCAGCGTATGGGCCCGATTGAATGTCGGGGTGATGACGGTGAATAAAGGGCGATGCGCGTTCATGAATTTAGCTGTCGTGCCGGTGACGTACGCCGAAATCATAGGACAAAAAAAAACCGCAGACTTGAATCTGCGGTTTTCCTTGCCTTAATTACAATTGGCGACAAGCCACCAATGAATAATCAGGCACGCTTCACCTTTTCGAGCATCTTGAAAACGCCCTTGGGGGAATTGACGAACAGGCGCTTGAAGGCCTTGCCCAGACAACGGCGCTCCAGGGTGTTGCGACGTGTACGCTTGATTTCTGCCATGAGGATCTCCGCTAAGAATCTGTGCCACAGATGCCTCCCCGCGAAAAAGTTTGCGGCTCAGGCATGAATACGGGCGTGCTGTGAATCCGGTATTCTAACCTGAAACCGATACTTGCCACAAAACGGCTTGTCAAGACGCGCCAGCGCCGTAGCAGACCGGAACGCTTTATCATTTCTCCATGAGCTCCCATATCCGCATCTTTGGCGCCCGCCAGAACAATCTCAAAAATCTTGATGTCTCCTTTGACACCGGCACTTTCACAGTGATCACGGGTGTGTCAGGTTCGGGAAAAAGTTCTCTGGCCTTCGACACCCTCTATGCGGAAGGCCAGCGTCGCTATGTGGAGACCTTCTCCCCCTACGCCCGGCAGTTTCTGGACCGCATGGACAAGCCCCAGGTGGAACGCATCGATGGCATTCTGCCGGCCATCGCGATCGATCAGGTCAACCCCGTGCGCAACTCGCGCAGTACCGTGGGAACGATGACCGAATTGAACGACCACCTCAAGTTGTTGTACGCCCGCCTTGGTCGCCTGCATTGCCGCTGTTGTGCCCACCCGGTGCAGCGCGACGAACCGGAATCCATCGCTCAGCAGCTGGCACAGCGCAGCCATGAGCTGGGCGACCCCCGTCTGGTGGTGACCTTCCCCATCGCAGTGCCGGTCAACTTCACGGAAGATGAAGTGCGCAGCTTTCTCGACCAGCAGGGCTACACCCGTGTGCATCGGGACGAAACGCGCGAAAGCCCGGCCGAGGATGCGCCCAGGGGTCGCTCTGGCCGCGGCAGAAATGAAACCATGCGCAGCCAGCGTGTGCTGCATGTCATTCAGGACCGCTTCCGGTATGGCAGCGCAGATCTGCAACGTGTCATGGAGGCGCTGGACGCCGCCTTGAAGCAGGGTGACGGCCACATCACCGTCCATGCCTTGGATGACGAGGGTGGCGATGCAGCCGTCTGGCGTTTCAGTACACGGCTGCATTGCGCGCAGTGCGACATTGAATACAGCACTCCCCAGCCCAGCACTTTTTCCTTCAACTCTCCGCTTGGTGCCTGCGAACATTGCCGCGGCTTCGGGCGAGTCATGGGCATTGACTACGACCTGGTCATTCCGGACGAACGGAAGACTCTTCGGGAAGGTTGTGTGCGCCCCTGGCAGACTCCCAGCTACAAGGAATGTCAGGATGACATGGAACGCTATGCGCCCCGCGCCGGTGTGCGCCTGGACATTCCCTGGAAGGATCTGGACGAACATGAGCGTCAGTGGGTGATCCAGGGCGACCCGCAGTGGCGCGGCGGGAACGCAGCTTGGAAAACACAATGGTATGGAGTCCAGCGTTTCTTCGACTGGCTGGAGTCACGCAGCTACAAGATGCATGTACGTGTGCTGCTATCCAAGTACCGCAGCTACACGCCTTGCCCCGCCTGCGGGGGTTCGCGACTGAAACCCGATGCCACGCTGTGGCGGCTGGGCGACCATCTGCTGCCCGAAGTTGAGGGCGGTCGCCCCCGCTTCCGGCCCGTACATGCGCAGTGGACGACCGAAACCCTGCAAGCCTTGCCCGGCCTGGGAATACATGACCTGATGCGGCTGCCCATAGACCGTGTACGAGCCTTCTTCCAGCAACTAAGCTTCGGCAGCCGCATGGACGCCGCGCTGGATCTGTTACTTGCAGAAGTGCGCGCCCGTCTGCAGTTTCTCTGCGATGTGGGGCTTGGTTACCTGTCACTCGATCGCCAGAGCCGCACACTGTCGGGCGGTGAGGTACAACGCATCAATCTGACGACCGCGCTGGGGACATCGTTGGTCAACACCTTGTTCGTGCTGGACGAACCCTCCATCGGCCTGCACCCCCGCGACATCCACCGCATCGTGGAAGTGATGCACCGGTTGCGTGACAATGGCAACACGCTGGTGGTCGTCGAACACGATCCCCAGGTCATGGTGGCCGCAGATCGCATCATCGACATGGGGCCGGGGCCCGGTGAACGCGGCGGTCAGATTGTCTTCGACGGTGAACCAGATGCACTGCGCAAAGCTGAAACGCTGACCGGGCGTTACCTGGGCGGCAGGTTGAAGGTGGAATCGCCCCGACCGCAACCCGTGGCGGACAGCACACCGCGCCTCATTCTTGAGGGCGTGCGCGCCAACAATCTGAAGAACGTTTCCGTCTCAATCCCGTTGGGGCGCCTGGTCTGCATAACGGGTGTGTCAGGCTCGGGCAAGTCAACCCTGGTGCAGGACGTTCTGTATCCGGCCCTGCTCAAGAAGATGGGTAAGCCCGTCGAGGCTCCGGGCGAATACGAGCGGCTGCTGGGCGACGAACGGCTGCACGACGTCACTCTGGTGGATCAGACCCCGATCGGCAAGACGGCGCGCTCCAACCCCGCCAGCTATGTCGGCGCCTTCGATGCCATACGCAAGCTCTTCACCCAGGCTCCCCTGGCCCGGGAACGCGGCTACACCGCGGGTACCTTCAGTTTCAACAGTGGCGACGGGCGTTGCCCAACTTGTGGCGGAACTGGCTTCGAACACGTCGAGATGCAGTTCCTCTCGGACGTCTACCTGCGCTGTCCGGACTGCGACGGCAAGCGCTTTCGCCCGGAAATCCTTGAAGTGCGGCTCGAACATCTGGGCCGTAGCGCTTCCATAGACGAAGTGCTGGACATGACCGTACACGAAGCGCTTGAGTTTTTCTCAGGCCTGAGAGACGTGCAGCGGGCATTGGCGCCGCTGGCCGATGTGGGTCTGGAATACCTGCGACTGGGCCAGCCGGTGCCCACACTCTCGGGTGGCGAAGCACAGCGCCTGAAACTCGCGGGCCACCTGGTCGAAAACAAGGCCGACCGCCCCGGCCTGGCGGTAAAGGGCAAGCTCTTCCTTTTTGATGAACCAACCACAGGTCTGCACTTCGACGATGTAGCGCGCCTGATGCGCGCCTTCAGGCGTTTGCTGGCCGGCGGCCACAGCCTGCTGGTGATAGAACACAATTTGGACGTCATCCGAGCGTCAGACTGGGTCATCGACCTGGGCCCTGACGGCGGTGAACAGGGCGGAGAAGTGATCGGTGCCGGCACCCCCGCCGACATCATGTCCATCGAAGCCTCGCACACGGGCCGTGCCCTGCGGGAATACGCCTCGGTAACCTTGGCAGAACGAGCCGACACCACGGAGCAGCAAGCTGCAGCAACAATTGCGGAAGAATCTCCCACTTACCTGGGCCGGGCCCGCCGTCACAGCATAGACATCCTGAATGCGCGCGAGCACAACCTTAAGGGTGTGGATGTAAGCATTCCTCGCGACACCTTCACCGTCATCACAGGTGTGTCGGGCTCCGGCAAATCCACCCTGGCCTTCGATATCCTGTTTAACGAGGGCCAGCGCCGTTACCTGGAATCGCTCAACGCCTACGCACGGGCGATCGTCCAGCCTGCCGGCAAACCGGACGTAGACGCCATTTACGGCATTCCCCCCACGGTAGCCATTGAACAGCGCACTAGCCGCGGAGGCCGCAAGTCCACCGTCGCCACCATGACGGAAATCCATCATTTCCTGCGCTTGCTCTACATGAAGCTGGGCACACAGTATTGCCCGCATTGCAATGTACCGGTGGAACCCCAGCGCCCCGACCAAATTGTCGCCAGCATCATGCAGCAGTACGCCGGCAGACATATCGGGGTGCTCGCACCGCTGGTGCAGGCGCGCAAAGGCTATTACACCGATCTGGCCAAATGGGCTGGCGCACGTGGCCACACCCATCTTCGGGTGGACGGAGAGTTCATTCCGGTCAACCCCTGGCCCCGTCTGGACCGCTACAAAGAACACAATATCGACCTGCCCATTGCGGACTTCATCGTCGACGCCCGCCACGAGAAACAGCTGCGTGATGCGGTGCATCAGGCTCTGGAACAAGGCCACGGCAGCATGAGCATCCTGGTTGACCTGACCGAAGAGGCTCCCACCCTGGAGGAGCGTCGAGCCGGTGGAGTGTCGCCCCACGCAAGTGCGCAGCACTTCTCTTCCAAACGGGCCTGCCCGAGCTGCGGGATGAACTTCCCCGACCCTGATCCGCGCATGTTCTCCTACAACTCCAAACATGGATGGTGCACCACCTGTTACGGAACCGGTTTGAAACTGACGGGCTTTGACTCCGAACAGACCGGCGAAGAAATCAGCTGGAATGACTGGTACGAAGGAGAGGAAGAAGCCTGCCCCAGCTGCCATGGCGCACGCCTCAACCCAATCTCGCTGGCCGTCCGCTGGCGGAATCTGTCCATCGCCGAGCTAACCCGCCTGCCAGTCACCGAGGCGCGCGATTTCTTCACGGGCCTGGTGCTGCGCGGCCGGGAAGGTGACATTGCCCGCGACATTCTTGCCGAGATACGCGGCCGGCTGGATTTCATGATGAAGGTGGGGCTGGGTTACCTGGCGCTGGACCGCTCGGCTCCCACTCTGTCGGGCGGAGAAGCCCAGCGCATCCGACTGGCGGCCCAACTGGGCTCCAATCTGCAGGGCGTCTGCTATGTGCTGGATGAGCCGACCATCGGCCTGCACCCCCGTGACAACCGGATTCTTCTCGATGCCCTGGCCCTGCTGGAAGGCAACGGTAATACGCTGGTTGTGGTCGAGCATGACGAGGACACCATCCGCCGCGCGGCGCATGTGATCGACATGGGCCCCGGTGCCGGCGTACGCGGTGGCACGGTGGTGGCCCAGGGAACGGTCGAACAGCTCATGGCGCACCCCGATTCCATCACCGGGCGCTATTTGCGGGAACCGTTGCGGCATCCGCTCAGGTCGCGCCGCCCCGTCGGCGACGATACCCCCGTGCTGCAAGTCAAAGGTGCCCGCATGCACAACCTGCGCAATGTGGATGCCCGCATTCCCGTCGGCCGTCTGAATGTGGTGACCGGCGTTTCCGGCTCAGGCAAATCCACACTGGCGCGCGAGGTTCTGCTGGACAACCTCTCTCGTGTGGTGGCCGAACGCAAGGTGGGCGGCTGGAATGGATGTGATGAAATTCTGGGCTGGGAAGCAATAGATCGTGTGCTGGAAGTGGACCAGACTCCCATCGGCAAGACTCCCCGTTCCTGCCCGGCCACCTACGTGGGTTTCTGGGACGATGTACGCAAGCTGTTTGCCGGCACCCGCGATGCCAGACTGCGTGGCTGGACCGCCTCGCGTTTTTCCTTCAACACAGGCCAGGGGCGCTGCCCGATTTGTGAAGGCCAGGGGCTGCGCACCCTGGAAATGTCCTTTCTGCCGGATATCAAAGTGCCCTGCGATGCATGTGAAGGGCAGCGCTTCAATCGCGATACTCTCAGCGTCACATGGCGTGAGCTGAGCGTCGGTGATGTGCTGGCCATGGAAGTGGACGATGCGGTCGAACACTTCATGGCACACCCGCGCATCCTGCGTTCGCTGGAACTGATGCGGGACGTGGGCCTGGGCTACCTCACCCTGGGGCAACCTTCCCCGACACTCTCGGGCGGTGAGGCGCAACGCATCAAGCTGGTGACGGAACTGGTCAAAGCCAGGCTGGACGAAGGCGTGACCCGCAGCGGCCGTGCTTCCCGCCTGCCGCATACTCTCTACGTGCTGGACGAGCCAACTGTCGGTCTCTCGATCGCCGACGTGGAAAAACTGATCCACGTGCTGCACAGGCTGGTCGATGCCGGCAACACCGTGGTGGTGATTGAACACAATCTCGACGTGATTGCCGAAGCCGACTGGGTCGTGGACTTGGGGCCCGAAGGAGGCAGCGAAGGCGGCCGGGTGGTTGCAGAGGGTACGCCGGAAGCGTTGATGCAAAGGCGCGGGCACAGTCACACAGGTGCCGCACTGCATGATTTCCTCAAGGAAGGAGCGAGCGCATGAATGCTCCCGAACCACAGGAAAAGCCCAGCCTGATCGAGACCATACGGCTTGAGCCCGGGCACAACTTTCCGTTGCTGGAAGGCCATTTGCGGCGCCTGCGAACTTCAAGCGCTGAGCTGGGCTACCGCTGGCCCGGCATAGATGGCGTAAAGGAGAGCATAAGGCAGGCGGTCACCCAGCTGGACGCCGGCCAGTCATGGAGGCTGCGGCTGCTACTGGCGCCCGATGGGTCGGTCAGCGTGGAAACCGGCCCTCTGCCTGCCCCCGTCACCCCCATGAAAGTGGCGGTTCAGGGGCCCCGCATGGCGGGTGCACAAACCTGGCTGCGGTACAAGACCACCTACCGCCCCTGGTATGCGGAAGCAGGCAGCTGGCTGGCAGCGCATCCAGACGTTTTCGACATTCTGTACTGGAACGAAGATGGCTGGATGACCGAGGGCAGCCGCAGCAATCTTTACATGCAGACGCCAGATGGCCGGTGGCTCACCCCTCCGCTGGAGGCCGGGGTGTTGCCGGGTGTCCAGCGAGAAGCCCTGCTCAGTGGCGGCCACGTGGAAGTGGCTCCAATTCGGAAAGAAGACTTTCTCCAGGCAAAGGCATGGAGAATTTCAAACGGCCTGCGAGGCTGGCAGGACGCCATTGTGGTGTCGCAGCCCTGAGTGCACCATGCACCCGGACGCAACTCCGGCCCGCGATACTCAAGGTGCGGGAACCATGCGCTTGCCGTGCAACAGCCAACGCACGGCTTCATCCGCCGCTGTCATGCCCATGGACGCAGTCACCATCACGGCCGAACCATAGCCGGCACAGGAAAGGCCCTGCGGGGCTGCGGGGGCTGGCGCTACGCCAGAAGCCGCGCCTGCCGGCACTGCCGCTCCAGTTTGCCCAGCCTGAGTCCACGCTTCGGGCAGGATGGCTGGCTGATCAAACCAGAGAACCCTCACTCCCATGCGCGGCACCCGCTTGAGTGCCTTGCCCGCGGCGTCGGCACCGCGCGGAAAACCATGCTGCCGGCGCAGGGTATTGCGCAAGCGCGACAACAAGGCGTCATTCACGGCCTGGGACAGATCACCACTGCGCAAGGCCAGCGGGTTGGTCTTGCCGCCCGCTCCGCCGCAGACCAGCAGCGCCTGGCCGCGACGCCTTGCTTCCAGAATGAGGGCGATTTTGGCGGGTGCCTGATCAGTACAGTCCAGAATCATGTCGGCATCGGCTGGCACAATATCGCGGACGTTCTCGGATGAGACGAAATCATCCACGCAGATGACATCGCAATTGGGGTTGATATCCTTGATGCGTTGCATCATCGCCACGACCTTGGACTGCCCCAGAGTGCTGCCCAGGGCGTGGATCTGGCGATTGATGTTGGACTCCGCAACGTGGTCGAGGTCCACCAGAGTGATGCGCCCCACGCCGCAACGCGCCAGGGCTTCCGCACTCCAGGAACCCACACCGCCAATTCCGGCAACCACCACATGACCTTGCGCCAGGCGGCTTGCGGCCCCCGCACCGTAAAGGCGGTCGAGGCCACCGAAACGACGCTCTGCGTCGACGAAATTATTGTCTTCCATAGAGCAGGGATTTTAGCTGCTCTACAATGATGCAATATCCGATTTCCCTTACATTCGCATTCCCCCGGAAAGTGAACACTCTGCCGCCCTCCATTCATGTACCTGCTCCGTCCAGCTTTCGATTGCTGACCGAGGCGGAGCGCCAGGCCTCTCTCCAAGCCGCCATGTCGGCCCTGCCTCCCGGCCAGGACATCTGGATCTACGGTTATGGCTCACTCATCTGGCGACCGGAATTCGAATTCGTGGAACGCAGGCATGCCCTGCTCCATGGGTACCATCGCTCGCTCTGCCTGTGGTCCCGCGTCAACCGGGGCACTCCCGAACGCCCGGGGCTCGTGTTCGCACTGGACTCCGGCGGCTCCTGCCGCGGTGTTGTCTTCCGCATCGATCAGACACACGCGTCGCAGATCATGGACGCTTTGTGGCGACGCGAGATGGCAAGCGGCGCCTACATTCCGCGATGGCTGAACTGCCGTACTGAAAACGGCAACATCACCGCACTTGCCTTCACGATGAACCGCAACACTTCCGGCTATGTGAGAGGCCTGCCGGAAGAACAGTTGCTGCATATTGTGCGTACCGCTCACGGCAGCTACGGCCCCTGCATTGATTACGTATTGGAAACGGCCGACGCACTCCAGCGCCACGGCATCGTCGACAAACGTCTCTTTGCCATCGCCCGCCAGCTGCGCCAAGCGTAGGCGGTTCCTCACCCTCACTGCACAAGAAGACCACTGATCATGTCCGTCGCTGATATCCGCCAGAAATACGGCAAGTTTGAACTCCTGGAATCCGGCATGGCGCCGGACCCTATCGAGCAGTTCACCCGATGGTTCGCGCAGGCTCTGGAAGCAGCGGTACCAGAACCCAACGCCATGACGCTCGCCACGCTGGGGCCTGATCTGCACCCTTCCGCCCGCATTGTTCTACTCAAGGGTTTCGACGAACGCGGTTTCGTCTTCTATACCAATTACGAGTCCCGTAAGGGGCAGGAGCTAGCTGCACATCCGCGCGCCAGCCTGCTGTTCTTCTGGCAACCTCTGGAGCGCCAGGTTCGCATCGAGGGTCGGATCGAAAAGACTTCTGCAGAGGAGTCCGACGAATACTTCCGCAGCCGGCCGCTGGAGTCCCGCATTGGCGCCTGGGTATCGCCTCAGAGCCGCCCCATCAGCCGGGATGAACTCGAGACACGCAAGCGCGAGCTGACAGATTCTCTGGGCGATGACCCCGCGCGGCCCCCACATTGGGGCGGCTACCGTGTGGTCCCTCACTACGTGGAATTCTGGCAGGGTCGTCCTTCACGCCTGCACGACCGCGTGGCCTACCGTTTGCAAGACGATTCCACGTGGGTCATGCAAAGGCTGGCGCCGTGAGCCAAGCCAGATCCGGCCTCCCAAACTGATTTGCTCATGACCGCCCATTCCCCTGATTTCGACCAAGCCTATTTCCGCTCCGCGCTTGGCCGTTTTGCCACTGGCGTCACCATCGTGACCACCGAGACGCAAGACGGCCGGCCGTGGGGCCTGACCGTGAGCTCCTTCAACGCGGTGTCACTTGATCCGCCCATGGTGCTGTGGTCCCTTTCACAAAAGGCGTCGGCCATGCCGCATTTCCTGGCGGCAGAGCGATATGTCATCCATGTGCTGTCGGCCAGCCAGCTGCGCCTGGCCAAACGCTTCGCCACGGGCACACAGGAGGAGCGCTTCCAGGGCCTGGAACTGAAGCGCAGCGCCTCCGGCGTTCCCATGCTTGCCGACACGGAGACCGCCGCCTGGTTCGAGTGCTACAACCATGCCCGTCATCCGGCGGGAGATCACACCATCTTCGTCGGTCAAGTGGAGCGCTGCGGCCGACGTGCCACGCAACCCCTGGTTTATCATGCGGGGGACTTCGATCTCACACCTTCCATTGAACCGATCTCGGGAAGCTGAGAAGGAACGGAACTCCGAAAGGTGAGCCCTGCGGCAGCGGGCGGTTCAAATAGACGACGTATCTACATGGCAGACATAGACAGCATTGTTCTTGGTGCAGGCGTGGTGGGTCTGGCCATCGCGCGCGAGCTGGCCCTGGCCGGCCATGAGGTTCTGGTGGTGGAAGCCGCCGAAGGCATAGGCACGGGTACCAGTGCACGTAACTCGGAAGTGATCCATGCCGGCATCTACTATCCTCAGAACAGCCTGAAGGCGAGGCTATGTGTAGAAGGCAAACAGCTGCTTTACCAGTATTGCGCCGAGCGCGGCATTGCGCACAAACGGCTTGGCAAGCTGATTGTGGCGGCCAATCCTGAACAGACCCGCCAATTGGCAGACATTGCGCGGCGGGCGCGGCTCAACGGTGTGGATGATCTCTATCAGATAGACGGAGCTGAAGCCGCCCGCCTGGAGCCGGCGCTGGTATGCGATGCTGCCCTGGTTTCCCCGTCCACAGGCATTGTGGATAGCCACGGCCTGATGCTGGCGCTGCAGGGTGACGCAGAAAACGCCGGCGCACAATGTGTATTCATGACACCCTTCCGGGAAGGGCGTGTCCTGGAAAATGGGGAATTCCTGCTGAGCTTTGATGGCGCAGAAGCCATGGAGCTCACGGCCAGACAGGTCATCAATTCCACCGGCCTTTCGGCGCCGGCCGTCGCCAGGAAATTGGCCGGCCAGCCGGAAGACCTGATTCCCACGGCCTACTACTGCAAGGGCAGTTATTTCACTTTATCCGGGCGTTCTCCATTCAGCCGTCTCATCTACCCGATGCCCAATAGCGCGGGGCTGGGTGTTCACCTTACCGTAGACTTAGGTGGTCAGGCCAAGTTCGGGCCGGACACCGAATGGGTGGAGGGCGAAAATTACGACATCGACCCGCGCCGCGCTGATGCCTTCTATTCGGTTGTCAGGGAATATTGGCCCGCCCTGCCCGACGGCGCCCTGCAACCCGGTTACACCGGCATCAGGCCCAAGATCGTCGGGCCGGGTGAAGTCGCTGCCGACTTCGTCATTGCCGGGCCGGCCACACACGGTGTATGCGGGCTGCTCAATCTGTTCGGCATCGAGTCTCCCGGCCTGACCTCGAGTCTGGCCATCGCCCGCGAAGCGCGGGCCGCCCTCGAACAGCCTCCTAAACCGGCGTAACACTGCGCCATCGACACGAAAATCAAGCAATGAAGGAATACATACTGACGCTCTCCTGCCCCGACAAGACTGGCATTGTTCATGCCGTCTCCGGGTGGTTGCTGAGCCAGCAGGGCAACATCATCGATTCCCAGCAGTTTGGCGATATAGAAACACAACGCTTCTTCATGCGTGTGCACTTCAGCCTGCCTGAGCCGCAGGAGGTCCCGGCACTGGAAACCTCATTCGCAGATATTCGGCAACGCTTCAACATGGATGCCGCCATCCATGACAATGACCGCCGTTCACGTGTATTGCTGCTCGTCAGCCGTCAGGGGCACTGCCTGAACGACCTCCTCTTCCGCAAGCACACTGGCCAACTGCCGCTCGATATCGTGGGGGTGGCCTCGAACCACCGTGATTTCGAGAACATGTCGCGGGCCTACGGTGTACCCTTCCATTACTTGCCGGTCACACCCGACACCCGTGCGGAGCAGGAAGCGCGAATTCTTGAGCTGGTCGAAAAGGAAAATGTCGACCTGGTCGTACTGGCCCGCTATATGCAGATTCTTTCCGACAATCTGTGCAAGGCGCTGGAAGGCAGGGCCATCAACATCCATCACAGCTTTCTGCCCAGCTTCAAGGGTGCGCGCCCCTACCATCAGGCCCATGCCCGCGGCGTGAAGATCATCGGCGCGACTGCCCATTACGTCACTGCAGACCTGGATGAAGGCCCTATCATCGAACAGGACGTCAAGCGCGTGAACCACGCCATGAGCGCCGAAGAACTCACACGTGTGGGCAGCGACGTGGAATCACTGGTCCTAGCCCGGGCAGTGCGCTGGCATGTGGAACATCGCATCCTGCTCAACGGCCAGCGCACCGTTGTATTTGACTGAACCCTAACGGCCTGCGGCCAGGCCCTCACGACGAGGGTCGGCCCCACCCTCCAGACCCCGCGGCGTCCAGACGACGCCATGTACGCCGCTGGGGAAGTCCACTTCGCGCACCTCATGACCCATTGCCCGCAGCGTGGGAATCGTACGCGCAAGCGATGTGTCCCTTTCGATTTCCGTCGCCCTATTGCGGCTGCCCCGGTTGGGCAGTTCTATGGCCGCCTGAATGTCCATTCCCCATTTCAGGGTGGCCACCAGAGTTTTGGTCACGTAATTGATGATTGCGCTGCCACCGGGGGAGCCAACTACCATCAGAGGCTGCCCATCCCTGAAGACCAGCATTGGCGCCATCGAGCTGCGCGGCCGCTTGCCCGCTTCCACCCGGTTTGCGAGGACCTGGCCCTGATCATCCACGGGATTCAGCGAAAAATCCGTCATCTGATTGTTGAGCAGATAACCATTCACGAAGATCTTGCTGCCAAAGGCCGCCTCGACGGAGGTTGTCATGGACACTGCATTTCCCCTGCGGTCCGCCACCACAATATGCGTGGTGGCCGGCTGTTCTAGGGCAGCTTCCTGGGCGGGTGCCTCCAGCATGCCGGCCGGCACACCGGCTGTAGCTCGGCCCATGGAGCGTTCCGGGCGGATCAGGGCGGCGCGGGCCCGCAGGTAGGCCGGGTCGAGCAACCCATAGACAGGTACCCGTGCAAAAGCCGGATCCGCCACATAGGCATCACGGTCGGCGAATGCCAATCGACCGGCTTCAGCGAAGTAATGCACTGATTCGGCAGAACCGGGTTTTAGCCGGCCAATAGGCGTGTGTTCAAGTATGCCCATCATCTGAATTACCGCCAGCCCTCCCGAGCTGGGCGGCGGCATACCACACAGGCGGTATTCGCCGACATCGGAACACAGGGCTTCCCGGCGCAGGGCGCGGTAGCCTTTCAGGTCTTCCAGCGAAAGATCACCCGGTTTCACATGGCTGCGTACCGCATCCACCATGGCCTGGGCAAGATCCCCCGAATAGAAGGCCTGCGGCCCTTCCCCGGCCAGCCGTTCCATAACCCTGGCATATTCCGGGTTGCGCAGACGGTGGCCGACCGGCCAGGGGTTGCCACCCGGGTCAAAGAAATACTGGCGCGCTCCAGGGCTGGCCTTCAGAGCATCCGAGCCTGCGATCATCATGTGCAGGCGTGGGGATACCTCGAAGCCCTCATGCGCCAGACGCACTGCGGGCTCCACCAGCCGCGCCCAGGGCAGTACTCCATGCTCGGCATGCATGTCGGCGAGCATGCGCACCAGACCTGGAGTCCCAACGGACAGACCACTGTCCACGGCATCCCAGAAAGGCATGGGCTGGCCGCTCTTCATGAAGCGGCCCGGTTCTGCCCCCGCAGGGGCGGTTTCGCGCCCGTCGAAGGCCTGCACCGACCCCGTACCCGCCTTGTGCACCAGGGCAAACCCACCGCCCCCCAGGCCGGAAGATTGCGGCTCAACGAGACCCAGCACCCATTGGACGGCGATAGCAGCATCAACGACCGACCCCCCAGCTGCCAGGATTTCCACACCCGCCTGAGTCGCCAGGGGGTTGGCAGCGCTGACCAGGTATTCCTGTGCGCGCACCACTTCGCGGCTGCGGAGCTGACGGTGCGTGGCAGCCTCCGGGTTGATGTCACCCACCGTAGTGTCTGGAGCGGGATGAGGTTGGGCGTCGGTAGCCGGCGACATGACGCCCAGCATGCTTGCCAGTAAGGCCACACTCAACGGCCCTGCGGCCCTGAGGCAGATAAGTTTTCTCATGAAGCGGCGTCCTTCAGACAAGTTTCCAGGGCAAGCAGGGCCTCGCTGGGTTCGTTGGCGGTGGGATAACTGAAGAAATAAGCTTCGTCGACCTGCAGGCCGGCATCGACGGGCATGACGAGTTCTCCGGACTTCAGGGCTGATTCAACCAGAAAACGGGGCACCAGGGCGACCCCCATGCCTTCCCTGACCGCGGCCAGAGACATGGTGAAAAGCTCGTAACGCGGGCCTGCATTCATGGAGGGGAGATAGTTGCGCCCCTGAGCGAGGTACCACCGTTGCCAGGCGTCCGGCCTGGAGGTGGTGTGCAGATGCGGCATGTCCGCAAGCGGATCATCCAGATGGGACCGGGCCTGCAGCAGCGCTGGTGCGCAAACCGGCAGCAATTCCTGCTCGTCGAACAATTTTATGCCGCGAGTACCATGCCACATGCGATCAGCGTGGTAAATGGCTGCATCAAAGGGCTCATCCGTAAATTGGAAGGGCAGAGTGCGCACGGACAGGCTAACGTAAATGTCCGGCCGCTGCCTGTGAAACTCGGCCAGCCTGGGCTGCAGCCAAGTGATGGCCAGGGTAGGCAGCACCGCCAGATGCAGATTGCGCCCCACCCCGGCGCGCGACATCAGCCCCAGAGTGTCCTTTTCAAGCTGGTCCAGGTGGTGTCTGACGCGCGCCGCGTATTCGGCCCCGGCATCGGTGAGCATGACCCGACGGCGAACACGGGTGAAGAGCTCCACCCCCAGCCGTTCTTCCAGCCCCGCAACCTGACGGTAGACTGCACTGTGCGTCAACGCCAGCTCTTCCGCCGCCCGCGAAAACGAGCCCAGGCGTGCAGTGGCCTCGAAGGCCTGCAGCGCACCCAGGTTTGGGATGCCGTGCCTCACATGGATACCTTTGTGTGATCTTTACTTGCAAACTTACCTAAAATGTCTGACGACATGCAGTCTTCGACTTGCATGGAAAGCAAGACATTGTGAAATTTTATCAATTGCGCTGTGCGTACGGCGCACATATCCTTGGACACCATGAATAACACTACACAAAATGCCCCTGCCGCCCGGATGGGCGGCCATATCCTGGTGGATCAACTCGTCGCTCATGGTGTGCGACACGTCTTCTGTGTGCCGGGAGAAAGCTACCTGGCCGTGCTGGACGGTCTGCACGACCACCAGATCGAGGTTACCGTCTGCCGTCAGGAAGGTGGCGCCGCCATGATGGCGGATGCCCACGGTAAACTCACCGGTGAACCGGGCATCTGCATGGTGACCCGAGGTCCGGGTGCCGCCAACGCACTGGCAGGCATACATATCGCCAAACAGGATTCGACCCCCCTCATTCTTTTCGTGGGCCAGATCGAGCGCGGTATGCGGGAGCGTGAAGCCTTCCAGGAAATGGACTACCGGGCCGTCTTCGGCACCCAGGCAAAGTGGGTGACTGAGATCGACCAAGTGGAACGGATTCCGGAACTCGTCGCGCGTGCCTTCCACGTTGCCACCTCAGGTCGCCCCGGTCCGGTCGTGATTGCCCTGCCCGAAGACATGTTGGTGGAAACCGCCACCGTGGCCGATGCCCCCCTCTACCGGGTTCCTGACGCCGTACCCTCGGAAGACCAGATGCAGTCCATTGCCGAGCGCTTGGCAAAGGCGCGGCAGCCTCTGGCCATTTTGGGTGGCAGCCGCTGGAATGAGGAAGCTGTTGCCCGCTTCCAGGAATTCGCCAGTGCATGGAAGCTTCCCGTGGCAGTGCAATTCCGCCGCCAGATGCTATTCCCGGTGGACCACCCCAACTTCATCGGCGACATTGGCTTGGGCGGCAACCCGCAGCTCATGCAGTTCGTGCGGGACAGCGATCTCATCCTGATGGTGGGTGGGCGTTTCTCGGAGATCCCCAGCCAGAGTTACACGTTGCTGGACATCCCCTCGCCCAAGCAGCAGCTGGTCCATGTACATCCAGACCCCTCCGAATTGAATCGCGTCTACATCGCTGATGAAGCCGTGAACGTATCGCCGGCCTCCTTCTGCTCCTCCTTGACCAAACTGCCTGCCCCCACACAGAACGTGGCATGGGCCGGCAAACTGGCAGAAGCCCGCGCCAGCTACGAAAAATGGACGGACACCAGCACCATCCGCCATCCGGGAGCTCTGCAGATGGCACAGGTCATGCAGCATCTGAACGAAGTGCTGCCCGCCGATGCCATCATGTGCAATGGCGCGGGGAACTATGCCACCTGGCTGCACCGCTTCCGTCGCTTCACTCGTTATGGCACACAGCTGGCCCCCACTTCCGGTTCCATGGGCTATGGCCTGCCGGCGGCCGTTGGTGCCAAGCGTCTGTATCCGGAGCGCACCGTGGTCTGCATGGCCGGCGACGGCTGCTTCATGATGCACGGCCAGGAGTTCGCTACAGCCGTGCAATACGATCTGCCCATCATCGTGCTGATCATCGATAATGGAATGTATGGCACCATCCGCATGCACCAGGAACGCAACTATCCGGGCCGCATTTCAGCCACCACGTTGAAGAATCCGGATTTCGCCGCCTATGCGAAGGCCTTCGGCGGCCATGGCGAAAGGGTGGAAACCACCGAACAGTTCGCTCCGGCGCTCGAACGGGCAATCGCCAGCGGCAAGCCGGCAATTCTGCACTGCCTGCTCGATCCCGAAGCCATCACGCCAGCCCAGTCGCTGACGGCCATACGTGAACAGGCCTTGAACGCCTGATCCCTTATCTGCGGAAAATCGAATCCGCTGCCCTCCTCAGCCACTGTGGAAGGCAGCAAACTGAATTGACGAACTCTGACTCATACAGGAAAGAACATGTCTGCACCTAGCTTCAACTGGGAAGATCCCCTTCTTCTCGATTCGCAACTGACCGAAGATGAGCGCATGGTGCGCGATGCGGCCCGTGCCTACTGCCAGGACAAACTCGCACCGCGTGTGCTCGAGGCCTTCCGTCATGAAAAGACGGACCCGGCCATCTTCCGCGAAATGGGCGAGCTCGGCCTGCTGGGCGTCACCATTCCGGAAGCCTACGGTGGTGCCGGCCTGAACTACGTCAGCTACGGCCTAATCGCGCGTGAAGTCGAACGCGTTGATTCCGGTTACCGCTCTATGATGAGTGTGCAGTCCTCACTGGTTATGGTGCCCATCAACGAATTCGGCAGCGAAGCCCAGAAACAGAAATATCTGCCCAAGCTCGCCAGCGGCGAATGGATAGGCTGTTTTGGCCTGACCGAACCCAACCACGGCTCCGACCCCGGCAGCATGGAAACCCGTGCGGTCAAGACGGCCGACGGCTACAAGCTCACCGGCAACAAGATGTGGATCACCAACTCGCCCATCGCCGATGTCTTCGTGGTCTGGGGTAAGGTGGTAGGTGGTGAAGATGACGGCAAGATCCGCGGCTTCATCCTAGAGAAGGGCATGAAGGGCCTGAGCGCACCTGCCATCCACGGCAAGGTCGGCCTGCGTGCCTCGATTACGGGCGAAATCGTCATGGACGAAGTCGAAGTGCCTGCAGACGCCATGCTGCCCGGTGTTACTGGCCTACGTGGCCCCTTCACCTGCCTGAACTCGGCCCGTTACGGTATCGCCTGGGGCGCGTTGGGCGCCGCCGAATTCTGCTGGCACACTGCCCGTCAGTACACGCTGGACCGCAAACAGTTCGGCCGCCCTCTGGCACAGAACCAGCTCATCCAGAAGAAACTGGCCGACATGCAGACCGAAATCACGCTGGGCCTGCAAGGCTGCCTGCGGCTGGGCCGCATGAAGGACGAAGGGACGGCCGCCGTGGAAATCACTTCCATCATGAAGCGCAACTCCTGCGGCAAAGCCCTGGACATTGCCCGCATGGCCCGCGACATGCTGGGTGGCAATGGTATTTCCGATGAGTTCGGCGTGGCCCGTCACCTGGTCAACCTGGAAGTCGTGAACACCTACGAGGGTACCCACGACGTGCACGCCCTGATTCTGGGCCGCGCTCAGACCGGCCTGCAAGCCTTCTTCTGATTCCGGAAGGGTGAAGCGCCCCGGAAACGGGGCGCGTATCACTAGCGCCGCAGCGTAGCGCAAAGGCGACCACAGGTCGCCTTTTTCATGTGCTGCCGGCAGGAGCTGTTCACTCGCCCTGCTCTTCGCCGAGATCGAACATATTGGTGGCCTCGAGCTCGAGCACCAGCTCTTCATTCTGGTTGTACATGCGCCATGTCCAGCGCAGGATGCCGAGATCGGAGCGCGTTGATGAAATACGCTTGGAATCCACCGTGGCTTCGAAGCGGAGGGAGTCTCCGGGGCGCACGGGCTTGGGCCACCGCAGGCGCTCCAGGCCCGGGGAGCCGAAGGATTCAGAATCCTTCAGGGCAACATCAACGGCCATGCGCATGGCTAGCGCACAGGTGAGCCAACCACTGCCGATCAGCCCGCCCCAACGGCCCTTTTGCGCCGCATCCTCATCCACATGAAAGTGCTGAGGGTCATAGACCTGCGCGAATTTCAGCATTTCCTCACGGGTCACCACAACCGGAGGGTGGGTGATGACCATGCCGACCTCGAAATCCTTGAATTTCATGTTTGTCTTGTTTCCGATGGATGTTCCGGATACCAGTGTGTCCGGGATGATGCTGCAAGCTTAAACCACTTCGCCGACCAAAGGGGGCACATGCCCCCGCGCCCGTCCCGGCAGGCGGGACATGGGCACACGCGACCCGACTTGTCATAAACTCTGCAGGTGCCGTGCGCCGGGTGGCGGCGGCCTGAACAATATTTGATGAACGACACGGAAGCGCCGCGTGGGACTGACCATAGCATGGAAGCAGCGCCCCTGGAGGAAACATGGACGAGACGACCGCCGAAGCCGGCACTGTGCAGATTCACAGCATGGGCAGACAGATCGAAATCGAATACCAGTTGATTTCGCCTGAGCTGCAGCAACGCCCCCTGCTCATTTTCCTGCACGAGGGCCTGGGGTCGATCTCCATGTGGCGTGACTGGCCTGAAAAGGTCTGCGCTGCGGCAAGTTGCCGTGGGCTGGTGTATTCACGTTACGGTTATGGGCGCAGCACACCCCGCCCAATGGATGAAATACGTGGGCTGGACTACCTGCACGTGCAGGCACAGGACGCCCTGCCCGCCCTGCTGGAAGCCCTGGATCTGTCCGACGAAAAACCCATTCTCTACGGGCACAGCGATGGTGGCTCAATCGCGCTGCTATACGCCGCCTCGCTGCCGGATCGTGTTGGCGCCATTGCGGTGGCCGCCCCACACATCTTTGTGGAAGACATCACCATCGAAGGCATACGCAAGGCCCTGGACATCTACCGCACGACCGACTTCCCCAGCAAGCTCGCCCGCCATCACAGGGATGCGGAATCCGTATTCCGGGCGTGGGTGGACATCTGGCTCACGCCGGAATTCCGGGCCTGGAACATAGAAGACCTTCTGAAGAACATCCGCTGCCCGGTGCTGGCCATCCAGGGCGTGGACGACGAGTACGGCACATTGGAGCAGATCCGCGGCATCAAGCGGCATGTGCCCCACACTGAACTGCTGGAAATTCCCGAATGCGGTCATTCGCCGCACCGCGACCAGTCCGAAGTGGTGATCAACGCTTTGTGCGAGTTCATCAATCGCGTGTCGCCCTGATCTGCCCTGCCGCGGTTGCCACGCACCGCGGGCGGCCCTGCCCGGGTGCAGCGTCTCTCATTCAAAGGCTGCTGCGGCGCGGCCCAGGCGATCATTCACCGCCTGCCATGCCGGGGACACTGGCGGCTTCTCCAGAATGATGCGGTCGTGGTTTTCCGCATCCAGCTTACGCAGCATTGCATAAAGTGCCGCAGCATATTCAGTCGGCTCATTGGCACACAGGCGCCACTCCACCATGGCCTGGTCGGTTGATGGCACCTGAGGAACTGGTGGAAATACTACCGCCACCACACGCTCGCCCCGCCTGGACGCGAACTCAATCATTGCCGGCAAATCTTCACGAGCGGCCAGACTCAGAGGTGTGCGCGGCGCGTAATGCGCTTTGAGCGAGCCAGACACCCGTGGTGCCGCCTGATCCGGGCGGGAAGGCATGACTCCCAGCACGGTGGCGAGATCTTCCGCCGTGACATGGCCGGGGCGCAGCAGCACCGGGCCCACTCCCTGGTCCAGACGGGAAAGGTCCACGATCGTAGACTCAATGCCAACCCTGGAAGGCCCGCCCTCCAGCACCAGCAATGCGTCCTCGCCCAATTCGGGAAACTCGTTGCGCACATGCTCTGCCTGGGTGGGCGACACCTGCCCAAACTTATTGGCCGAAGGCGCTGCCACACCACCCTGCCCACCTTTGAGCTCGGCAAAGCGCCGCAACAGCGCCTGCGCCACAGGATGAGAAGGACAACGCAAACCTATGCTGTCCTGCCCGCCACTTACAGCCGCAGGAATGCCGGGAGCACGGGGAAGAATCAGGGTAAGCGGCCCTGGCCAGAATGCCTGGACCAGGGCGCGTGCGGCGGGAGGCACTGACCTGGCCCAATAACTGAGGTCAGCCTCTGGCGCCACATGAACGATCACCGGGTGATTGGAAGGCCGCCCTTTGGCAGCATAGATGCGCGCCACCGCGTCGGGGTTCTCGGCGTCGGCTCCCAGTCCATAAACTGTTTCCGTGGGAAAGGCGACAAGCCTGCCCTCCGCGAGCCTGCGGGCCGCCGCGTCCAGAGCTGCGTCCATGCGCACCGTCTCGTTTGCTTCAGCCTGCGCCACTGCGCTGGCTGCGACATAGAGCCCGTCAGGCTTCGCCGGTGACCCGGATTCCCGTGCAGTCATGTTTAGCCTTCAAACGGCAGACCCAGGGCGGTTGCCACCCGTGCCGCCCGTTCACGCGCTTGCTGCAGGCTGCCACCCACGACGTTCACATGACCCATCTTGCGACCGCGGCGTGCCTCTGCCTTGCCGTAGAGGTGCAGCTGCGCACCAGGCACCGCGAGCACGGCAGGCCAATCCGGCTCGCGCATGTTGCCGGAAGAAGGGTCAAACCACAGGTCGCCCAGCAGGTTCAACATGATGACCGAACAGAGGCTGGAGGTATCGGCCAGCGGCACCCCCGCCGTCGCCCGCGCCTGCTGCTCGAACTGGCTGGCCACACTGGCATTCATGGTGTAGTGGCCACTGTTATGCGGACGCGGCGCAATCTCATTGGCCACCAGACGGCCATCCTGCAGAACAAAAAATTCAACACACAACACACCGACATATTCGAGCGCCGTCGCAATACGCAGCGCAGCTTCGCCGGCCTGTCGGGAAATGTCGTCGGAGGCATTGTCCGCATCTACAGTGGAAACTGCGAGAATGCCGTCACGGTGTTCGTTGGTTGCGCAGGGATAGACAACGGTGGCACCGTCCGCCCCGCGCGCCAGCACGACGGAAATTTCCCGCGCCAGGGGCAACATCGCTTCCAGCACACAAGGCTTGTTGCCCATGTCGCGAAATGCCTGCAGTGCTGCTTCCCGACTGGACACCCGTGCCTGACCTTTGCCGTCATAGCCCAGGCGGGCGGACTTCAGGATGCCGGGGAACAGCTCATCCGGCGCCTGTGCAATATCCTGTTCAGTTTCAATGGGGCGATACGGGGCCACCGGTACTCCACTGGAGCCCAGAAAAGCCTTTTCGGTGATGCGGTCCTGCACAATGGCCACGGCGCGCGCACAGGGACGCACCATTGTGGTTTCAGCCAGAATCTCGAGGCTGCGGGCGGGAACGTTTTCGAATTCGGTGGTGACGGCCTTGCAACGGGCAGCCAGCTGTTCCAGTGCTGAAACATCGTCGTAGGCCGCCTTGATATGCATTTCCGCCACTGCACCCGCCGGGCTGAGGGGATCAGGGTCGAGAACGGCTACTTTGTAACCAAGGCTTTGCGCCGCATGGCAGAACATGCGGCCCAGCTGGCCTCCGCCCAGCATGCCCAGCCACTCGCCGGGCATCAGGGCGGGCTGATTGCCAGTTTCATTCATGTGTGTATATACCTTGTAGATTAAACCCTACATCAGCACATGGGGCGGCACCACCATGGCACGAGCCGCTTCGGTCTGCCGCTTGCGGAATTCCACCAGCCGGCTGCGCAGTTCGGAGTCTGTCGTGGCCAGCGTGGCGATGACATGCAGTGCAGCGTTGGCCGCACCAGCCTCTCCAATGGCAAAAGTGGCCACAGGCACCCCCTTGGGCATCTGCACGATGGAGAGCAGAGAATCTTCACCCTTGAGATAGCGCGATGGTACGGGCACACCGAAGACAGGTACCGGAGTAAGTGCGGCCATCATGCCGGGTAGATGGGCTGCGCCGCCCGCGCCCGCGATAATGGCGCGCAGGCCACGCTGGGTGGCGAATTCGCCGTATTCCACCATGTCCAGAGGCATGCGGTGTGCGGATACCACCCGGGCTTCGTAGGAAATGCCGAACTCTTCGAGGATGGCAACGGCATTCTTCATGACGTCCCAGTCGCTGGAAGAGCCCATGATCACGCCGACCAGTGGCGTGGTGGTGTCAGTGTTGCTCATAGCGGGCCTCCCCGTTCGAAAATAAGTCGGAGGCTCAGCCGGCCAGACGCTCGAGCGCCTCGCGGTACTTGGCAGCTGTCTTTTCTATGACATCGGCGGGCAGACGTGGAGCCGGCGGAGTCTTGTCCCAATCCTGGGTTTCGAGCCAGTCGCGTACGAATTGCTTGTCGAAAGATGGCGGGCTGATGCCTTCGGCATAGCTGTCGGCCGGCCAGAACCGGGAGGAGTCCGGCGTGAGGACTTCGTCCATCAGATGCAGCTGACCGGCCTCATCCAGACCAAACTCGAACTTGGTGTCGGCAATGATGATGCCCTTGCCGGCGGCAAATTCCGCAGCTTCCGTATAAAGCCGTAGCGTGACGTCCCGCAGCTGTTCGGCCAGTGCCTGCCCCACCTCTTTGACCACGTAGTCGAAATCGACGTTCTCGTCGTGCAGGCCGAATTCAGCCTTTGCTGCAGGGGTGAAGATAGGCTGCGGCAGCTTGCTCGCCTGACGCAGCCCCGGCGGCAATGCAATACCGCACACGCTGCCGTGTGCACGGTAGTCGTTCCAGCCAGAACCGATCAGATATCCCCGGGCGACGCATTCCACCAGAATGGGCTTGAGACGCTTCACCACCACGGCCCGCCCGACCACCTGGTCGCGCTCTTCAGGCGCGACAACGTCCAGAGGATCAATGCCGGTGGAATGATTGGGAATGATGTGCGCCAGCTTTTCCAGCCAGAAGTCCGTCAGCCGGGTGAGCACTTCGCCCTTGCCCGGAACGGGGTCGTCAAGAATGACATCGAATGCGGAAATGCGGTCTGTCGCCACGATGAGGAGCTTGTCTTCCCCCACCGCGTACATGTCACGCACCTTGCCGCGCCCCAACAACGGCAGCGACTTTATGGTTGATTGATGGAGAGCCTGAACCACGATGTCATCCTTGATTAACTATTCCGTTTAGACGCGCACTGCTTATTGCACGACCTGCTTGAGTTCTCCGGCAGCATAGCGGCGAGCCATTTCCTCGAGCGGAATCGGCTTGATCTTGCTGGCGTTGCCGGCAGTGCCGAACTGCTGATAACGAGCCACGCAGATCTTCTTGGCGGCTTCACGCGCCGGTTTGAGGTATTCGCGCGGGTCGAATTTCGAGGGGTTCTCGGCCATGAAGCGACGGATGGCGCCGGTCATCGCAAGACGGATATCGGTGTCGATATTGACCTTGCGAACACCGTACTTGATGGCTTCCTGGATTTCTTCCACAGGTACGCCATAGGTTTCCTTCATGTCCCCACCGAACTGGCGGATTTCGGCCAGGAGTTCCTGCGGTACGCTGGAGCTGCCGTGCATCACCAGGTGAGTGTTCGGCAGGCGGGCGTGAATTTCCTTGACGCGCTGAATGGAGAGAATGTCTCCGGTGGGCTTGCGCGTGAACTTGTATGCACCGTGGCTGGTGCCAATGGCGATGGCCAGGGCGTCCAGTTGCGTACGACGCACGAAGTCGGCGGCCTGCTCCGGGTCGGTGAGCAGCTGATCGCGGGTCATGGTGCCTTCTGCGCCATGGCCGTCTTCCTTGTCACCCATCATGGTTT
This sequence comes from Alcaligenaceae bacterium, assembly GCA_029263795.1. Lineage (GTDB taxonomy): Bacteria > Pseudomonadota > Gammaproteobacteria > Burkholderiales > Burkholderiaceae_B > Yanghanlia. The sequence continues at coordinate 8,506 of JAJUFI010000001.1, read as the reverse complement.
CCAGGGAGCCCAGGCAGCCCAGTTCCCCTTCCACAGTGACGCCCAGCTTGTGGGCCATTTCAACCACCTGGCGGGTGACGTCGACGTTGTATTCGTAGTCGGCAATGGTCTTGCCGTCTTCCTTCAGCGAGCCGTCCATCATGACGCTGGAGAAGCCCAGGTCGATGGCACCCTTGCATACTGCAGGCGACTGGCCGTGATCCTGGTGCATGACCACAGGAATGTGCGGATAGCTTTCTACCGCTGCCTGAATCAAATACTTCAGGAAGCCTTCGCCGGCGTATTTGCGGGCACCGGCGGAAGCCTGCATGATTACGGGGCTGTCGGTCTCGGCCGCCGCTTCCATGATGGCTTGCACCTGCTCAAGGTTGTTGACGTTGAAAGCCGGGATCCCATAGCCGTTCTCGGCTGCATGATCCAGTAGCTGACGCATGGAAACTAGGGCCATGACTTGACCTCCTGAAATGAATGGGTTGAATGCTAAACCAGGTGAATTTTAAGGGTGATCACGAATGTTTGCTTGGACCGGCATCTGCCATGCCACGGGCCGCCCGTGGTTCACGCACCTGCCGGTCGGCGTAAGGCGTTCTTCGGCCGGAAGGCCTTGACGACCTCCTCGCGCGTCTCAATGTAGGGCCCGCCGATCAGGTCCAGGCAATAAGGCACGGCGGCGAATACACCGTTGACCACAACCTTGCCAGATTCATCGCGCAGGCCTTCGAGCGTTTCCCGAATGGCCTTGGGCTGACCCGGCAGGTTGATGATGAGGGCAGCATGGTCAGGCGTTTCCCGCAGCACCGCCACCTGCCTTGAGAGAATGGCGGTCGGCACGAAAGCCAGGCTGACCTGCCGCATCTGCTCCCCGAAACCGGGCATCTCGCGCGTGGCGACATCCAATGTGGCTTCGGGTGTGATATCGCGCCGCGCCGGGCCCGTGCCCCCGGTGGTGAATACCAGATCGCAGCCCAGCATATCGACCAGTTCCACCAATGTGCGCGACACGGTTTCGCGCTCATCAGGGACCAGGCGGGAAACAAACTGGGGCGTCTGCACCAAGGCAGACTCCAGCCAGGTGCGCAGGGCCGGAATGCCCTCGTCCACGTATTGGCCGGAGAAAGCCCGGTCGGACACCGACACCAGGCCGACGATGAGATCGTCGGCCTGTCGCCGTTGCAGACGCTCCATGTTCAACGCTCCCCCTGAATCAACCATGCCGGATGGCAACGGTCTTCAGCTGGGTGAAGCCGTAGAGTGCTTCAAAGCCCTTTTCCCGCCCGTAGCCGGATTGTCCCGAGCCACCGAAGGGCAGTTCCACGCCCCCTGCGGCCCCGTAATTGTTGATGAATACCTGACCCGCGCGCAGCCTCCTTGCCAGACGCAGCTGGCGACCGCCATCCTGGGTCCACACGCCGGCAACCAGGCCGTACGGTGTGCCATTGGCGATACGCACGGCCTCTTCCTCGGTATCAAAGGGAATCGCGCACAACACAGGCCCGAAAATCTCTTCCTGGGCCAGACGATGCTCAGGCGGAACGTCGCTCAAGAGCACCGGAACCTGGTAGAAACCGCCAGATGGCGCATTGGCATCCAGCTGCCCCTTGGCAGCAATGGAAATGCCGCCAGAATCGGCTTCCTGCAGGTATTCCCGTACGCGCCCAAGCTGGCGAGCGCTGATGAGGGGGCCGCAGTCAGGGTCATCCTTCGCCGCGCCAGTGCGCGTGGCACGGAACAGTTCGGCAAGGCGGCTGACCACATCGGAATAAATGGCGCGCTGAATCAGGACGCGACTGCCTGCGGAGCAGGTCTGACCGGCATTCTGAATGATGGCGTTGAGCAGCACCGGCAGCGCCGCATCGATGTCCGCATCCGAAAACACAATTTGCGGCGATTTGCCGCCGAGTTCCAGTGTGACCGGCACGAAGTTGGCGGCGGCAGCCTGTTGCACGGCCTGCCCGGTCTGCGGTGAGCCTGTGAAGGAAATATGGTCGATGCCAGGATGTGCTGCAAGCGCAGCACCAGCCTCCGCACCGAGACCTGTGACAATGTTCAGAGCACCCGGCGGCAGGCCATTTTCGGCAAGAATGGCAGCCACGCGCAGCAGCGACAGGCAGGCGTCCTCGGCCGGCTTCACCACGCAGGCATTGCCTGCTGCCAGAGCGGCGGCAACACTGCGACCGAAGATCTGCAGCGGGTAATTCCAGGGCACGATATGACCCGTGACACCGTGCGGCTCACGCAGGGTCATCACTGTGAATTCCTGCGGATATGGAATGGTCTGGCCATGGAGCTTGTCGATGGCGCCTGCATAAAACTCGAAGTAACGAGCGATGGCCTGTGCATCAGCACGTGCCTGACGGGTGGGCTTGCCGGCGTCCTTCTGTTCCAGGGCGGCAAGTTCGTCGGCGTGATCGAGCAGGGCCTGGGACAGCCGAAGCATCAGACGGCTTCGTGCAGCCGGCGCCATGCGGCCCCAATCGCCTTCAAAGGCATGGCGCGCCGCCTGAACGGCGCGCCCGATCTCTGAACCGCCCGAACGGGCAATCTGCGCGATCACTTCCCCGGTGGAGGGGTCCACCACATCCACAGTGCGACCGTCATAGGCAGCCGACCACTCGTTGTCGATGAAGTTCATGTAGCTTGTCATTCCTGCTCCTTCGGTATCGGGCCGTCGTCAGACGGCCGCATGCATCCTTGCTCCGGCGGCGTTTATTGTTTCGCCCTTTCCTCCAGCACGGCAACGGCAGGCAGCTTCTTGCCTTCCAGGAATTCGAGGAAGGCACCACCACCGGTCGAAATGTAGCCAATGTCGTCAGCAATACCGTACTTGGCAATCGCCGCCAGAGTGTCGCCGCCACCGGCAATGGAGAACGCGGGTGAACGTGCGATGGCGCGGGACACCACTTCCGTGCCCTTGGCGAAGGCGTCGAACTCGAACACGCCCACCGGGCCGTTCCAGACGATGGTACCGGCCTTTTCCAGAATGCCAGCCAACTGCTCCGCCGTCTGCGGACCAATATCCAGAATCATGTCGTTCGCGGCTACGTCGGCGGCGTTCTTCACCGTTGCGGGCGCGTCGGCGCTGAACTGTTCGGCGCACACCACATCCACCGGGATGGGCACATCCGCACCACGAGCCTTCATCTTCTCGATGACGGCGCGCGCTTCCTCCACCTGGTCGGCCTCCACCAGGGACTTGCCCACCGGAAGGCCAGCTGCCAGCATGAAGGTATTGGCGATGCCGCCGCCCACAACCAGCTGGTCCACTTTCTCGGACAAGGCGCGCAGAATGGAGAGCTTGGTGGACACTTTGGAGCCAGCCACAATCGCCACCAGGGGACGCTTGGGCGCACTCAGAGCGCGGCCGAGAGCCTCCAATTCCGCTTCCAGCAATGGGCCCGCACAGGCCACGGGCGCATATTGCGCCATGCCATGGGTAGTGGCCTCGGCCCGGTGCGCCGTCCCGAAAGCGTCATTCACATAAACGTCGCACAACGCAGCCATCTTGCGCGAGAGGGCTTCGTCATTTGCTTTTTCGCCCGGGTTGCAACGGCAGTTTTCCAACAGCACCACTTCGCCGGCCCGCAGTTCCACGCCGTCCACCCAGCCCTGCACCAGGCGTACGGGACGCTCGAGCAGTTCGGACAGACGCTGCGCCACCGGTGCCAGGGAATCCTCCGGCCGCACTTCGCCTTCCTTGGGGCGCCCCAGGTGCGATGTCACCATGACGGCAGCACCGGCATCCAGCGCCATGCGGATGGCCGGCACAGACGCGCGCACCCGCGTGTCTTCCGTAATGTGCCCATCCTTGAGCGGTACGTTGAGATCGGATCGAATGAAAACACGCTTGCCGGAAAGTGCGCCGGATTGCGCCAGGGAGGTCAGTGTCTGGACGGTGGTCATGGTGCAATGCAACAGAATGGTGGGGTGAAAACAGGAAGGGAAGCCCGGATATGCGCGTAAGGCGCCTTCCGGACTTCCCCGTACGCGGGTTGCCCCGCCCTTGCTCGCCGTTACCGGCGAATGCCTGATTACTTGGCAGTCATCAGGGCAACCGTAGTGTCGAGCATGCGGTTGGAGAAGCCCCACTCGTTGTCATACCACGAAGAGACCTTCACCAGGCGACCCGAGACCTTGGTCAGCAGGGAGTCGACCGTGCTGGAAGCAGGGTTGTGATTGAAGTCGATGGAGACCAGCGGTTCGTCCGTGTAATTCAGAATGCCTTTCAGGGGGCCTTCTGCAGCTTCCTTCAGAATGCTGTTCACTTCTTCCACGCTGGTGTCGCGCGAAGCCACGAAGGACAGGTCAACGATGGAAACGTTGATGGTGGGAACACGGATCGCGAAACCGTCCAGCTTGCCGGCCAGTTCGGGCAGTACCAGGCCCACTGCTGCAGCCGCACCAGTGCTGGTGGGGATCATGCTTTGGGTGGCGGAACGTGCACGACGCAGGTCGGAGTGGTAGACATCGGTCAGCACCTGGTCGTTGGTATACGCGTGGATGGTGGTCATCAGACCGGTTTCCACACCAAGTTTTTCATGCAACGGCTTGACCAGCGGGGCCAGGCAGTTCGTGGTGCAGGAGGCATTGGAAATGACGGTATCCGAAGCCTTGAGCACGTTGTGGTTCACACCATAGACAATGGTGGCGTCGACATCCTTGCCGCCGGGTGCGGAGATGATCACCTTCTTGGCACCGCCCTTCAGGTGGGCGGATGCCTTTTCCTTGCTCGTGAAGAAGCCAGTGCACTCGAGCACCACGTCGACGTTCAGCTCACCCCAGGGCAGAGCGGAGGGGTCGCGATTGGCCAGCACACGGATGCGGTCGCCATTCACGATCATGTAGTCGCCGTCCACTTCAACGGTGCCGGGGAAACGGCCGTGGGCGCTGTCGTACTGGGTGAGGTGGGCATTGGTCTTGGGTGCGCCCAGGTCGTTGATGGCCACGATTTCGATATCGTGCTTCTTGCCGCCTTCGTAGTGGGCACGCAGAATATTGCGGCCAATACGCCCGTAACCATTGATCGCCACGCGAATCGTCATTTCTGGATCTCCTGTATTAAAGAACTTGTTCGACCGCTGCGGCGACATGCTCCGCGGTCAGGCCGAAATGCTTGAACAACTGGTCTGCCGGTGCGGATTCACCGAAGGAATCCAGACCGACCACGGCGCCTTCGAGGCCGACATATTTGTACCAACCGGCGGTTGCGCCCGCTTCCACGGCCACCCGGGGCAGGCCCTTGGGCAGAACCGATTCCTTCCATTGTGAGTCCTGAGCGTCGAAGAGTTCGGTGCAGGGCATGGACACCACACGCACCGCCACGCCCCGCTCGGCCAGCATTTGCTGGGCTTGCAACGCAAGGGCGACTTCGGAGCCGGTGGCAATGATGACGGCCCTAGCGTTGTCGGCGTCGCGCAGCACATAGCCGCCACGGGCGATCGCTTCAACCGTGGCTTCGTCACGCTGAACGAAAGGCAGATTCTGACGGGACAGCAACAAGGCGGTGGGGCCGCCATCACGCACGTTCATGCCAATGCTGGCCGGGCGCTGCAGCGCACTTGCCCACGCAACGGCTGTTTCGGTTGTATCGCAGGGGCGCCAGACGTGCAGATTGGGAATCAGGCGCAGGCTGGCTGCATGTTCGACAGGTTGATGAGTGGGGCCGTCCTCGCCCAGGCCGATGGAATCGTGTGTGAACACGTGGACCACGCGCTGCTTCATCAGGGCAGCCATGCGCACGGCATTGCGCGAGTAGTCGGAGAAGGTGAGGAAGGTACCACCATAGGGGAGATAACCACCGTGCAGGGCGATGCCGTTCATGATGGCGGCCATGCCGAATTCGCGTACACCGTAGTTGATGTGGCGACCGAGCTGGATATGCCCTTCACCGGCACGAACGGGAGTCACGCCCTTCCAGTCCGTCAGGTTGGAACCGGTCAGGTCGGCGGAACCACCCAGCATTTCGGGTAGTTGTGCGGCATAGGCTGTCAAAGCGACTTGAGACGCCTTGCGGGTCGCCATGGTTTCGGCTTTTTGGTTCGTGGCGCGAATGAAATCCTGCGCTTGCTGCACGAAGTCAGCTGGCAGATCGCCCGCCATGCGGCGCAGGAATTCGCGGGCTTCCGTCGGATATGCGGCAGCGTAGGCGTCGAAGCGGGCCTGCCATTCAGCCTGCTGGCCAGCACCGCGTTCGCGGGCATCCCACAGCTCATAGACCTCGGCGGGAATCTCGAAGGGGCCGTAGGGCCAGTCAATGGCTTCGCGCGTGGCCTGGATTTCATTTGCACCCAGGGGCGCACCGTGCACTTTCTCGGAGCCGGCAGCATTGGGAGCGCCCTTGCCGATGATGGTGCGACAGCAGATGAGCGTGGGCCGGCCTGTCTGGGCACCTTGCAGCTGAGCCTGGGCAATGGCGCGGTCGACCGCAGCGACATCATGGCCGTCAACATCGCGGATCACGTTCCAGCCGTAGCTTTCGAAGCGGCCCGGGGTGTCGTCGCCAAACCAGTGCTGCACCTTGCCGTCAATGGAAATGCCATTGTCATCGTAGAGGACGATAAGCTTGGACAGGCCCAGAGTGCCTGCCAGGGAGCAGACCTCGTGGGAAATGCCTTCCATAAGGCAGCCATCGCCCACGAAGGCATAAGTATGGTGATTGACGATCTCGTGCCCTTCCCGGTTGAATTCACGTGCGAGCAACGCTTCCGCCAGCGCCATGCCGACGGCATTGGCAATGCCCTGGCCAAGAGGGCCTGTGGTGGTTTCCACACCAGCGGTGATGCCGACCTCGGGGTGGCCAGGTGTGCGCGAGTGCAATTGGCGGAACCGCTTGAGTTCATCAAGCGGAAGATCGTAGCCGGTCAGATGCAGCAGAGAGTAGATGAGCATCGAACCATGGCCATTGGAGAGCACAAAGCGGTCGCGGTCAGGCCAGGTGGTGTCTGCAGGGTTGTGGCGCAGGTGGCGCGACCACAGTGCCACGGAGATCTCGGCCATGCCCATGGGGGCGCCGGGGTGACCGGAATTGGCTTGTTGGACCGCATCCATGGAAAGCGCGCGGATGGCGTTTGCCATGGACATGACTTGGGCTGGCGAATGGCTCATTGGGGTGATGTGGAGGCTGCGGCAGGTGCGCCGGTACAGGCCTCATCATAAAGAGTTTGCAAAGTGCCTGATTTTACCACTGCAAACCTGGTCGGCCCGTTGCACTCCGGAAGCCCGGACGGAAGGTATCATTGGCCCTTCCCTTGCCCGAATTCTGCACATGAATCAGCCCCGCTTTCATTGCCCCTTCCCCCTGGCAGCCCGGCAACGTCTCGAGCTGCCTGAAGCCATAGCCCATCACGCCGTGCGTGTGCTGCGACTGCGCGATGGCAGCGACATCATTCTTTTTGACGGTCGTGGAGGACACTACCCCGCCACCCTTCACATAGAGGGAAAACGCGCCTGGGCCAGTACGGGCGACCATATTGACGCAGAGGTCGAACTGCCGGTGCGAACCGTTCTGGTACAGGGCATCGCCAGCGGCGACAAAATGGACTGGGTGGTGGAAAAGGCCGTGGAAATGGGTGTGAGCCAACTCGTACCCATTGCCGCGCAGCGCAGCGTCATCCAGTTGTCGGCAGACCGGCGCACCAAACGTCTGCACCATTGGCAACGCATTGCCGTGTCGGCAAGCGAGCAATGCGGTCGCAATCGCATCATGGAAGTGGCTCCGGTCCAGAGCCTGGAAGAATGGTTGAAGCGGCCGGATCCGGAACTACTGAGGCTTGTGTGCCATCCCAATGCGCCGCAGAGCCTGGAAGATGCGGTGCAACACCACACAGGCCCCCTGGCACTGATGGTCGGCCCGGAGGGTGGATGGTCGGACGACGAACTTGAACTGATGCGGGGAGGTGGCTTGTCGCCGGTGCGCTTCGGGCGCCGGGTCTTGCGCACCGAAACCGCTGGTGTGGCACTGATGGCGGCGCTGGCCGCCATCAAGCGCTGGAACTGAAACTAGCCCTCGTTGGAGCCGGAATACGGCGTGGGAGCGACGCCAGGTTCGGGGTCGGGATGCCGACCCGCGTGCACGATGTGATAGGCGAACACACGACCATTGTTGCTGGCGTATTCGACTACATCCTTGCAGACATTCTCGATGGCTACTGAATCTGCTTCCAGGGCGGGGTCGCCGGAATGAAGATTGTGGAACCAGAGGAACAGGCCCACTTTCTGGTCCAGTACCGTGTCGCAAAGACAGTCATAGAGGGCGTCGAGGTTGCCCCCAAAAAACTCGGGAAAATCTACCGCCTTGACCACGGCCCGCAGCACGGCTGAACGGCTGCGAGCGCGGTCGCAATCGACGACGAAGGCGGCCAACCCTTCGTCTTGCGCGGCCTTGATCACTTCATCCTGCTTTGAGGACGAAACGTCCACCAAGCCACCTTTCTGCAATTGTTCCTGCAATGATTGCACCTGGCTCATCCGGGCGTCTCCTTGAAAAAAGCGTGCACTTCCTCTGCACGAC
>JAJUFI010000048.1 GCA_029263795.1 Alcaligenaceae bacterium | reverse complement strand
GTCAACATGAAAATGCAGGCGCTGGTAAACCACCTGGCCAAGAACAAGGACGTGAAGAAGGTCTACATCATCGGCCAGAACTACGCCTTCGGGCGGGCGGTGAGCAAGGCCGCCAAGGAGATGCTTGCCGAGAAACGTCCTGATGTCGAGATCGTTGGCGACGACCTGCACCCAATCGGGGAAGTCAAGGATTTCTCGCCTTACGTGGCCAAGATCATCGCTTCCGGTGCAGACACCGTCATCACTGGCAACTGGGGCTCTGACCTGGCATTGCTCATCCGTTCCGCCCGGGCTTCCGGCCTCAATGCCAACTTCTACACCTACTATGCCGTGCTGAAGGGTTCGCCGACCGCCATGGGCGAAAGCGGCCTGGAGCGCGTGAAGTACGTGGGTGTCTGGAACGTCAATAACGAAGGTTACAAGGGACGCGATCTGGTTGAAGGCTTCAAGCAGAAGTACAACGATGACCTGACCTGGCTACAAGCCTACTCGGCAGTGGCGCTACTGTCCAAGGCCATGAAGGAGACTGGTTCGGCAGAGCCCATCGATGTGGCATTTGCGCTGGAAGACATGGAGATCGACAGCCTCAATGGCCGGATCAAGATGCGCGCGGCTGATCACCAGCTGCAGCAACCGTTGTATGTGGCGACCTGGTCCAAGACGAACGACACCAACGTGCAGCTGGAGCAGGAAGGAACGGGCTTCGGCTGGCGTACCGAGGAAGTGATTCCTGCAGAACAGGCGGAGCTGCCTACCACCTGCAAGATGAAGCGTCCCGCAAAACGCTGAAGTCGAATGTAAGCGCCGGGCGCGGTATGTGAGCCCGGCGTCCAAACCATGCCTCGCGTTGTTTCCAGGGCAGGAGCTGCCCTGGGAGCACCTCACCTTATATTCAATTAGCAAGCCGGGGCCTGACAGCCCCGGTTTGCTTCCCCTATCACCATCTGCAGCATATACATGATGTCCATTTCCGCAAGCCCCCGACCCTGGCAGACTTTCTGCCCGGAACCAGCCTATGGACCCAACCCATTCCAGGCTCGCCATGTCGACGTCCTGAGTCTGTTTCTCCATGCCCTGCGGCAGGCAGCCGATAAACCGGCCATTCATTATTTTGACCGGACCATACACTTCTCGGAACTGAACAAACTTTCCACCCGATTTGCAGTGGCGTTGCGGCGCTTGGGGGTAAGACAGGGCGACAGGGTTGCCCTTTACATGCAGAACATCCCTCAGTTCACCATTTGCGCGCTCGGAATATGGAAGGCCGGTGCAATCGGGGTGACCATCAATCCCATGAACCGTGCGCGCGAGCTGCAACTGCTGCTGGGAGACAGCGGAGCCAGTGTGCTGGTGACGCAGAAAGGCCTCTATCATGAAGTAGCCCGGGATGTCCTGGGCGAGTTCCCGAATGTGGTGCCTGTGGTGACCAGCGCGAGGGAGTTTCAAAGCCGCAACGATGAAAGGGTGATTTCTTCGGAGGACGATATCGAATGCGTAGGGGTGCTGGAGCTGGCCGACATACTTGCGGAAGTTCCGGAAGACGAACTAGTGCAGTCCCTTCTGATCAAGGCAGAGCCGGACGACCCCGCCATGCTTGTATATACATCCGGCACGACCGGTCAGCCCAAAGGGGCGATAGTCACCCATTCCAATCTGGCGGTCGATGCCGAACTCTTCCGTGAATGGATGGGTCTGGAAGACGGAGATGCGCTGGTTGGGCTTGCTCCTCTCTTCCATATCACTGGGCTGGTGACCAACATCGTTCTCGGCTTTTCATGTTGTGCGCCAGTGATACTCAGCAAGCGCTTTCACCCGCTTGTCATGGCGCAAACGGCGCATGAACACCGGGGGACGTTCATCATTGGTGCGATCACGGCTTTCATTGCCATGTTGAACAGCCCTGAAGTGACTGCACACCACTTTCAAAGTTTATCCAAAATATATACAGGGGGTGCCCCGGTTCCATTGTCAGTCACGCGGCAGTTTGAAGAAAAGTTCGGGCATCCCATACGCAGCACCTACGGTCTGACGGAAAGTACGGCTCTGGCGCTATCCGTGCCGCGAAACCTGAACACGCCTGCAGATGAACAGGGTGTGCTGGCGGTCGGTGTACCGGTCTATGATACGGATGCCTATATCGCCGATGATGACGGGGAGCCACTGCCTGCCGGCGAGGTGGGCGAGATCATGCTCAAGGGCCCGCAGATTGTGCCGGGTTACTGGAACAAACCCGAGGCCTCGTGCGATGCCTTCAAGAATGGCTATCTGCGCACAGGTGACGTCGGATACATGAACGAACAAGGCTGGTTCTTCATTGTCGACCGCAAGAAGGACATGATCAATGCCTCTGGCTACAAGGTGTGGCCGCGGGAGGTAGAAGAAGTCCTGTATGGACACCCTGCTGTACGGGAAGCCGCTGTGGTGGGTGTGCCCGACCAATATCGTGGTGAAACGGTGAAGGCTGTAGTCAGCTTGCGGCCGGGCCAGGCAGTGACGGAAGACGAGCTGGTCGCCTATTGCAAGGAACGGCTGGCGGCCTACAAGTACCCGCGCATTGTCCAAATTCTGGACGAACTGCCAAAAACCGCCACCGGCAAGATTCTGCGGCGTGAATTGCGCTAGTTTCTGCTTGTTTTGAAGAGCAAGAACCCAACTACACCACAAAGCACAAGGGGCCAGTTCATTTCTGAACTGGCCCCTTGGGGAATATGGCGCGGCTGGCAGGATTCGAACCCACGACCCCTTGGTTCGTAGCCAAGTACTCTATCCAACTGAGCTACAGCCGCTGAAGAATTAAATATAGCATGATTTTTTTCGGGTATGCAAGCCCTGCAGCACTTTTTTTCCAAAAAAGCTGAAAAAATTACTTCAGCCAGCGGCTACCCGCCTGGAAGAGACCGTGGCAACGCGGGAAACCCATTTGGAATCAGAGACATAGTAACGGAGCGGACGACCGGCCCATTCACCGGCGTAATGCACTCCGATGCGAGGGGAGCGTCGCACCGCATCAGGTCTGTGGCCGTCGTCTGCAAGAAAAAGAGTGCTTGTGGCCAAACACAAGTCGCTCCCATAGAAGCGTTTGTCGATTCCCATGGCTTTCGCAAGCCGCCCTGGGCCACTGGTATTAAGCTGCAGCCCTTGCACCGGTTCCAATGCGCGCAGCAGCACGGCTGAGCCGCTTCCTTGGGGCCCGGTCACGACATTCATGCAGTGGTGCATGCCATATATCAGATATACATAGGCATGACCAGCTTCGCCAAACATGACGCTGGTGCGCTTGGTGACGCCTTTTGACGAATGGGCGGCGAGGTCTTCGCGACCCAGATAGGCTTCCACTTCTACAATGCGGCCGATGCGCAGACCCAGTTCGGTCTGATGTACCAGCAGCTTGCCCAGTAGGTCCGGTGCAACCTCGGTGGCCGGACGTGCATAAAACTTGCGTGGCAGGCGGGTCATCATGCGGGCTCGTCACCTTCAGCAGGGTTGAGGGAGTGGGCCGCGGCGCCGACCAGGCCGGGATAGGGGCTGGTGATGACATACACCGGAATGGCGGCAAGGTAATCACCGAAGCGCCCTTTGTCGTGGAAGCGGGCGTGAAAGGGTGAACGTTCGAAATAATCGCCAAGTTTCGGGATGATGCCGCCGCCAAGATAGATGCCGCCGCGTGCACCGAGGATGAGGGCAAGGTTGGCGGCGGCCGTGCCCAATATGGAGCAGAAAATGTCTAGCGTCCGCATGCTGTGCGGGCAGGAATGTTCCAGGGCGCGGGCCGTGATTTCCGGTGGGCTGAGCGTTTCCTGCCCAAGCCCCGCCTTGCGGGTCAGGCACTGATGAATGAACTGCAGGCCAGCGCCTGAAAGAAAGCGTTCCGTGGATACATGGCCATAGACTTTTCGCGCTTCTTCCCACAACCAAGTTTCCGTTTCGTCGCAGGGCGAAAAGCTGGTGTGACCGCCTTCGCCTTCCAGCGCAACCCATTTTCCGTCGCCAGTCGGTATCAGACCGGACACCCCCAGCCCCGTGCCAGGCCCCAGCAGGCCAATCGCCGCTCCATGCACTGCTTGCCCTTTGCCAATGAGTTTCAGTTCCTCTTTGGGCAGATGCGGCAGTGAAAGCGCAAGGACGGAGAAGTCATTCAGCAGAACAAGCTGATCCAGACTCAGGGCCCGCCGGGTGTCTTCTATGGAAAAGGACCAGTTGGCGTTGGTCATGGCGATCCTGTCGCCGGTGACGGGGTTGGCAATACCAATGACGGCAGTCCGGACAACCGGCATGCCTTCCTGCGAAAGGAATTCCCGCAAGGGCGCTTCCAGGCCGTTGTAATCAGCGGTGCGCCGTACCCACACATGACTGATTTCATCAGTACCCCGACTGAGCGCGAAGCGGATATGCGTACCGCCGATGTCGCCAACGACTCTGACGGTCTGTTCAAGGGTGCCAGTGAACATCGAGGGAAACTCCCGTATCTGCAGCAAGAAGACTGATGGGCAGTGCCGGGTCGGCTGCTGCCCTGGCCTTCAGCCATATTTTTCTCTTTTCTTCCCCAGCTATGTATAGAGTCAGCTGCCGACAGGCGCGCAATGCGGCCAGGCTCAGGGAAATACGTTCGTGCGGCGCATGCGGAGGAGTGACATGCAAATAATAGGCCGCTTGAGGGTCCAGTGCGGCTGCAAGTTGCACCGCATTCGGGAAGATCGACGCCATGTGGCCGTCTTCACCCATGCCCAGAATGGCCAGGTCAAAGGTCAAAGCTTCGGCGTTCGCGGCGGCAACGGCTTCCTCGACACCAGCGCCGTCAATATAGAGGCCACGGAAATCCGCCTGCTCTGCGGGCCCCTGAAGCAAATGGCGACGCACCAGCGCTTCATTGCTGTCCGGGTGTTCAGGAGACACATAGCGTTCATCCACCAGGCGAATTCGCATTTGCTTCCATGGCAGTGCGGTTCGTGCCAGGCGCTGGAAGAGAGGTATGGGTGTGCGGCCCCCGGATACCGCCAGCGCAAAGGTATTTGATTGCGCGAGCCTTACCTCGACTTGCCGGGCAATCAGCCTGGCAAGGTTTTCTACGCAATGGACTTGGTCACTGTACTCGTGCCACATGGAGGCCTCCCTCTGATGGCCGGGACGCGCGGGAAGTGGAAGAGGAACAGCCCCTCAAAGTGAAAGGAGAAAACCCTTTCAGTCGGACCAATTTCCCCTTGCAGCGGCAATGGCCATGATGACCCAGCCTATCATGAAACTCACCCCACCCACCGGAGTGATGGCACCTATCACGCGTACACCGCTCAAAACCAGAGCATATAGACTGCCGCTGAAAATCAGGATTCCTGCAAGGATGAATAGCGATGCAGCGGAAGCCAGCTTGGTATGCAGGCGAGGTCGGAGCGCGGCCACACCCAGCAGGCCCAGCGCATGGAACACTTGATACAGAACGGCAGTCTGCCAGACCGAGAGCATGTCAGGAGCGACGTGGGCGCGTAGCCCGTGAGCCCCGAACGCACCCGTGCCGACACCGAGCATGAGCATGACCGAAGCAATGATGACAGTGGTGCGAGCGTTCAATCGAACTTTCCTCTAGCGGAACTTTGATCAGGTAGTATCATTCTGACACCTTGAGCATACCAGCCGCCAGCACCACGGTGCTTATTCTTCAACGTGCCTGGAGGAAGGCGACTTGACCAGAAGTTCCAGCAAGGTCGAACCGATTTTTTCGCGCTATCTTATCTGGTTGGCGTACAGCTTTGCATTGCTGCTTGCGGGCTGCACAAATGAGCCCGTAAACAGCCCATATCCTCGCGACGATGCAGCGCGCAATGTTCTGCACACGGCATTCACGCAACGCTCGCCCAAATACCTCGACCCGGCCAGCTCGTATTCGACCGACGAGACACCCTTTACCTATTCCATTTACGAACCGCTCTACGCCTATGATTATCTGGCACGGCCCTACAAGCTGATTCCAAAGGCCGCGGAAGAAGTGGTTCAGCCCGTCTATTTCGACTCTGAAGGCCGTGAGCTTCCTGCCGATGCTCCGGGTGAGCAGGTTGCATTCAGCGTATACGACATCCGCATCCGGCCGGGCATCATGTATCAGCCACACCCTGCGTTTGCCAGAGGCCCGGATGGCAAGCACCTGTACTGGCCCATGTCCCCGGAAGACATAGATGGGCGTTATGCACTCACCGATTTTCCGGAAACCGGTACACGCGAACTGGTGGCCGACGACTATGTGTACGCCTTCCGGCGCCTGGCGAGCCCACGTGTGGTATCGCCCATTTTCGGTGTGATGGCGGAACATGTGGTCGGCATGCGTGAATACGGTGAGCGCCTCAAGGAGGTCGAAGCTGCCTTATCCGACACTCCACCTGGGCAACGGCCATGGCTGGATCTTCGAGAGCATGGTTTCGAAGGCGTGGAGGCCCTGGATTCTCATACTCTGCGCATACGCGTCATCGGCAAGTATCCGCAGTTCCGTTACTGGCTGGCCATGACGTTCACCGCGCCGATTCCCTGGGAGGCTGACCGCTTCTACGCGCAGCGGGGCATGGCCGAACATGGTTTGTCGTTCAACACCTGGCCGGTTGGTACCGGGCCCTATATGATGACGGAATCCATCATCAACCGGCGCCACGTACTGGAACGCAACCCCAATTTCCGTGGAGAGCCGTATCCCTGTGACGGTGAACCTGGCGATGAAGCAGTTGGCCTGCTGGCAGATTGCGGCAAGCTCACGCCGTTTGTGGACCGGGTGGTATTCCACCTCGAGAAAGAAAGTGTTCCCCTGATGGGCAAGTTCCTCCAGGGTTATTACGACATTCCCGAAGTTGGTCGCGGTGACTACGGCGCGGCGATGAAGGTGGCAGCATCCGATTCAGCCGAAAAAGCAGCGCTTTATGCTGACCGCGGCATACAGATCCACACCACCACGGAAGCCCAGGTTTTTTATCTGGGTTTCAACTGGCTTGACCCCGTCGTGGGGCAGGGTGATACACCCCAGCAGCAGGAGCGCAACCGCAAGCTGCGTCAGGCCCTGAGCATCGCCTTCGACTGGGAACAGTTCATTGCTATTTTCCTCAATGACCAGGGCACACCGGCGCACGGGCCAATTCCTCCCGGAATTCTCGGCTACCGCCCCCTGCCGGAAGGTGTGAACGAGCAGGTATATCGGCTCGTCGATGGGCGACCGGTGCGTCGTTCCCTGGAGGAAGCGCGCAAGCTGCTAGCCGAAGCGGGTTATCCGGACGGCCGCGATGCACAGACAGGGCGCCCGCTCATCCTGCATTTCGATTCAGCCGGCGGCATGGGCTCCAGCCCCATGCTGGACTGGATGCGCCGCCAACTGGCTGCGCTGAACATTCAGCTCGAAGTGAGGGCAACGGATTACAACCGTTTCCAGGACAAGATGCGCAATGGCAGCGCGCAAATGTTCATGTGGGGCTGGGTGGCTGATTACCCTGACGCTGAAAACTTCCTTTTCCTGCTGTATGGCCCCAATGCCAAGGCCAAAGGTGGCGGCGAGAACGCGAGCAACTACCGTAATGAAGAGTTCGACCGCCTGTTCGAGGAAATGCGTTTTCTTGACGACGGCCCTCGCAAGGAGGAACTGGTGCATCGGATGGTGGAAATCGTGCAGCGCGACGCGCCGTGGATGTTCGGTTACTACCCTGCATCGGGGGGCGCCTACCAGGCCTGGGTGGGAAATGCCAAACCCTCGCAGATGGTCCGCAACACGCTTCAGTACTACCGTCTTGACCCGGTCGCGCGTGCGGAACGCATACAGGAATGGAACAGGCCGGTCTGGTGGCCGGTGTTGCTGTTGCTGGGTGCCGTGCTGGCCGTCGTCTGGGTGGCGTGGCGGCAAATCCGGGCGCGAGAGATGGCGGTTGTTGCGCCCAGCGGTTCAACCCGGGCTGCTGCTGGCAATGTGGAGGGCTCCGAACCATGATTGCCTATATCTTCAGGCGCCTGGTGTACGGCGCCCTGATCCTGCTGGGAGTCAACCTGCTGACCTTTGTGCTGTTCTTCGCTGTGAACACGCCCGACGACATGGCCCGGCTTGCAGTTGGCGGTCAACGCGTCAGTCAGGAAGCCATTGACCGTTGGAAGTCCCAGCGAGGTTACGACAAGCCCCTGTTCTATAACGCCAAGGAAGAGGGCAGCAAGAAACTCACCGAGACCATCTTCTATGACCGGTCCGTCCCTCTGTTGCGCTTCGATTTCGGCTTCTCTGATGGCGGCCGGGACATCAGTCAGGAAATACGCACACGCATGATGCCCAGTCTGGCCCTGGCCATACCCACCTTTGTGCTGGGGCTGCTGGTGAGCGTGTCGTTCTCGCTCCTGCTGGTTTATTTCAAGGGCACCCGGCTGGACTTCGCCGGCGTAGTGTTATGCGTTGTGCTCCTGTCCATATCCAGTCTTTTCTACATCATTGCCGGCCAGTGGCTGTTTGCCAAAATCTTGCGCTGGGTTCCCTATTCCGGTTATGTCGAAGGCTGGGGAGCCTTGCGATTTCTGGCTCTGCCCGTGCTTGTGGGGGTGATATCCGGCCTGGGTGCGGAAGCGCGCTTCTATCGCAGTCTGTTCCTTGAGGAAAGTGGCAAGGATTACGTGCGCACGGCCCGGGCCAAAGGGCTGGCGGAACGCGTCGTGCTGTTTCGACACGTGTTGCGCAATGCCATGCTGCCCATACTCACAGGTACCGTTTCGGCCATCCCGTTGCTCTTCATG
The DNA here is from genome assembly GCA_029263795.1 of Alcaligenaceae bacterium. Lineage (GTDB taxonomy): Bacteria > Pseudomonadota > Gammaproteobacteria > Burkholderiales > Burkholderiaceae_B > Yanghanlia. The sequence goes on along the minus strand of JAJUFI010000048.1, from coordinate 8,585 downwards.
GGCAGCCTGATTGCCGAATCGTTCTTCGGTATACCGGGCCTTGGCAGCTACACAATCGACGCCATCAACGCGCAGGATTTTTCCATTGTCCGCGCCATGGTGTTCCTGGGTTCAGCCTTGTATATCGTCGGCCTGATACTGGCGGATGTCTCTTACACGCTGGCTGATCCACGCATTCGTTTCGAGTGACACACATGCCCAAATTCGTGCTTCTCTGGACTGATGCCTTTGTTTTTCTCGCCGTCTTCGGGGTGCTGTTTCAGGTGTGGAGGCTGCGTCGCGACCCCACCATGGCATCCGGCTGGCGCTATGTCGTGCGGCGCCCTTCGGCCATGGCTGCTGGTGTAGTCCTTGCCTGTTTTGCCATCATTGGAGTGCTCGATTCCATCCATTACCGGCCCGTGTTGCCACCCGCCGCGGGTGCCACCGGGCAGCAGGTGGTTCATTCGCCGATTACGCGGTCGGCACTGGATGCCTTGCTTGACTACACGCAGTTGCCGAACCGGGAACGCACTTATTCAGCACCGCTGGCGCTGCATCAGTTCACCAAGGAATCGTGGCTGGTCGACGGCAAAGTGGTGCGTGACTACCCGAGGCTGAAGTATGCCGGAGCGAAACTCGCCAATGATGCAGACCGTACTGCAGACATCGTACGGCGGGTCGTGCTTGGTGCTCTTGCGGGCCTGGCCGCTTCGCTCGCTCTGGCAACCCTGCTTTCCCTGGTGCATTCGCGCAAGCAGGGGGGGTGGCAGGCTGGCACCAAATGGTGGTGGCGGGAATCCGACCTGCCCTGGTGGGCATTCTGGGCGACGGCCACCGTCATTTTCCTCGTGGCCGGAGTGACCATGAGCTTGGCCGCCGACTATCATGTGCTGGGCACTGACCGCACCGGCAACGACGTCCTGTGGCTTTGCATCAAGAGTGTGCGCACCGCACTGGTGATTGGCACTCTGACTGTCTTCGCCATGCTTCCGCCGGCCATTGCGTTTGGCATTACCGCAGGCTATTTCAAGGGCAAGGTGGATGATTTCGTTCAGTACGTTTACACGACGCTGACCTCCATTCCCGGGGTGCTCCTGGTCGCCGCCTGTGTGCTGATGATGCAGGTCCACATCGACAACAATCCGGAGCTCTTCGACACTGTGGCAGCCCGGGCTGATCTTCGCCTGTTCCTGCTCTGCCTGATCCTGGGTCTCACTGGATGGGCGGGGCTGTGCCGCCTGCTGCGCGCAGAAACCCTGAAGCTGCGTGAGCTGGAGTATGTACAGGCCGCGCGTGCCTTTGGTGTGAGTCACTGGCGCATCATGCGGCGCCATCTGTTGCCCAATGTCATGCACATCGTACTCATCACCATGGTGCTGCAGTTCTCCGGGCTGGTGCTTTATGAGGCTGTTCTGTCCTATCTCGGCATCGGTGTGGACCCGAGTACGCCTTCCTATGGGACCATGATCGACGCCGCCCGCACGGAAATGTCCCGTGACCCGATGATCTGGTGGAACCTGGCCGCTGCTTTCATATTTCTGCTCGCGCTGGTGCTGTCGGCAAACATCTTCGCCGACGCGGTGCAAGATGCCTTCGACCCGCGCATGCGTCGAGTTCAGCCCCGCCGGAACATGCGTATCCGATCATGGGGCGGCTCCGTGCATGGTGCCCGGCCCTCACAGACATCGGCCCTGGGCAAGGAGGTGGCGCCGTGACAATCAGGTGGCAGGAAAACAAGCAGAGCGGGCCAGGGTCCGGGCATGGCGCCAAGGTTCTCGAAGTCGAGAGTCTGGATGTCGGCATTGCAACGGAAGACGGGCTCAAGCTAGCTGTATCTCGCCTGAACCTGGCAATTTCGGCCGGCGAGACCTTTGCGCTGGTAGGCGAGTCAGGCAGTGGCAAAAGCATGACGGCGTTAGCGTTGTTGCGCCTATTGCCGGAAGTGGCCGGAATGCGGGCCGCCCACATACGACTGGACGGCGTGGACCTCACGCGTCTGACCGAAAGCGAAATGCGGGGGGTGCGCGGAGGCAAGGTGGGCATTATTTTCCAGGAGCCTTCCACATGCCTGAACCCAGTTCTGACCATAGGGCGCCAGCTTGAAGAGATACTCTCGCTGCATACTGTTTACCGTGGCGACGCCCTTCGCGAGCGGGCGGAACAGTGGCTGGACAGGGTCGGCATTCCGGATGCTTCGCGGCGCCTGAACGATTATCCCTTCCAGTTCTCCGGCGGCCAGAAGCAGCGCATCATGATTGCCATGGCGTTGGCAGCGGAACCACGCCTGCTCATTGCCGATGAACCAACCACGGCGCTGGATGTCACGGTTCAGAATCAGATACTGGAGTTGCTGGCCGATATTCAACGCGAGCTTGGTCTCGCCATTCTGCTTATCACCCATGATCTTGCCGTAGTGAAGAAGGTGGCACAGCATGTGGCACTGATGCGCTACGGAGAAATTGTCGAAGTTCGGGATGCTGCGGGCTTCTTTGCCAACCCGGAGCACCCCTACGCCCGGGAACTGCTGGCGGCCATTCCTTCCATGGATAGGCGGAAACGGCCGATCATGCAGGCTCAGGGCGAACCCGTGCTCGAAGTGCGTGACCTCACCGTGCAGTATATGAAGAGGCGTTCCATATTCCGGGGTGCAACCGGTACGGAGGTGCTCAAGGGCATCAGTTTCTCCCTGCATGCGGGCGAGACTCTGGCCTTGCTGGGTGGTTCCGGCTGCGGCAAGACAACAGCGGCGAAAGCACTGCTCGGGCTGCTCGACGGCCAGGCAGAAGTGGGCGGTCAGGCCTTGCTGCACGGTGAAAATCTGCTCCAGGCCCGGGGTCGTGAACTGAAGCGCATGCGAGGTCAGATTCAGATCGTGTTCCAGGACCCATACGCGTCTCTGGACCCGCGCATGGCCGTTGGAGAAATCATTGCCGAAGGCATGGCGGCCCTGCGCCCCGAATGGAATCGCAGGCAGCGTGAAGAGCGGGCGGTGCAGTTGCTCGAGCAGGTCGGCCTGCCGGCCGACGCCGTCAGGCGGTATCCGCATGAGTTTTCCGGCGGGCAGCGCCAGCGCATTGCGATCGCGCGCGCCTTATCCGTGGAACCCTCCGTACTGATTTGCGACGAACCGACTTCTGCGCTGGATGTCTCGGTTCAGGCACAGATACTTGATCTGCTGCATTCGCTGCAGGACACGCTCAAGCTGGCCTGCCTGTTCATCACCCACAATTTTGGCGTGGTAGAGTATGTCGCCGACCGCATCGCCATCATGCATTCGGGGCAAATCGTTGAAGAAGGCCCTGCCCAGCAGGTGTTGCACTCGCCGCGCCACCCGCAGACGCAGGCGCTGCTTGCTGCGGTTCCGCGCCTGTAGGACAATGCACGGAGGCCTTGCATGCAGCAAAGTCGCCCCCATTTATAAGCCCATGTCACTGAAAGTATTCGATCTTCAATGCGAACTTGGCCACGTCTTCGAGGGCTGGTTCGCATCCGCTGATGCATACGAATCACAGAAGGCCCAGGGCCTGCTGTGCTGCCCAGTGTGCAATTCAAGCAATGTCACGCGCAAGGTCTCGGCAGCGCGCCTGAACGTGGGGCACCTCAAACGTGAACGGTTGGAAGGCGGCCGGGAACCGGTTTCCGGCGCGCCAGGAAGCGGCACCGCAGAAGCCGTCATGGCCTCGAACCCAGAGGCAGCCGAGCTGGCCCGCATACAGGCCGAAATCATCCAGCACGTACGCAATGTGCTTAAGCAAGCCGAGAACGTGGGCAGCAATTTTGCCGAAGAATCGCGCCGCATCCATTATGGTGAAGCCGAGCAACGCCCCATCCGCGGCATTGCCACGCCAGAAGAACAGCAGGAGCTCGCCGAAGAAGGCATTGCCGTGATGGCAATTCCCGATTTTCTCGACGACGACCGCCTGCAGTAACAGCAGAGTGTCTGCGGAGTATTGAAGTATATTTCCCGCACGATGAAAGCGGGCCTGGTTGCCTACGGATCAACCGGCGCCCCGCTTTTCCAATCTCTGTTTGCGTGGCGGGAGACATTCAATGCTTGCAGCTTGGTATGAAGAGAACGGGTCGGCGAAGGAAGTTTTGCGGTATGGAGACTTGCCGACCCCGGCACCTGGGCCTGGTGAGGTCAGAATCCGTGTGGCTTTTTCCGGGGTAAACCCTCCTGCCTGCGCCTTTCGCTGAGTTTCCATTTCTTCCTGATCTACGAACTGACTGTCACGCAGCGCAAGCGTACTATCGAGGGCCTGCAGAGGCTGCTTGCCGACGGCACACTGAATCACCATATAGGGTCCATCTGGCCCCTGAAGGATATTGTGGCCGCACACGAAGCCGTGGAGCAGGGCGCGGAAGGCAAAGTCTTGCTTCACTGCAGGGCCGCCTGATAGGTGTGGGCGGCTCCAATTCAGCCACTCAGCGGGCAGCTGCACATATGAAAACACCCCAAAGTCCTGGGCGTGAGCCCTCGGCATTTGGGGTGTTTGGAATATGGGTTGCCGGCTTGGCAACCCAGATCAGAAATCAGGAAGCACGGCTGCGGTATTCGCCGGTGCGGGTGTCGATTTCGATCTTGTCGCCGATGTTGCAGAACAGCGGGACGGACAATTCGAACCCGGTAGACAGCTTGGCGGGCTTCATGACCTTGCCGGAAGTATCGCCCTTGACGGCCGGCTCGGTGTACTCGATGGTGCGAACCACAGTGGTGGGCAGTTCCACAGAGATGGCGCGGCCTTCATAGAACACCACTTCAACAGGCATGCCTTCTTCAAGGTAGTAGAGGGCATCACCCATGTTGTCGGCTTCGACTTCATACTGGTTGTATTCTTCGTCCATGAAGACGTACATGGGGTCGGCATAGTAGGAATAAGTGCATTCCTTGCGGTCGAGAAGGACGACTTCGAATTTTTCATCGGCCTTGTAGACAGCTTCGCTGGCGGAACCTGTCAGCAGGTTCTTGAACTTCAGCTTGCTGACGGCTGCGTTACGGCCAGATTTGTTGTATTCGTTCTTCTGGATGACGAGCGGGTCGTTGCCGACCAAAACCACGTTACCCACGCGCAATTCCTGTGCGGTTTTCATAAAAATCGGTTACTCCGGGAAGTTGGCTGCTCCGCCTGAACATGCGCTGCCACGTGTCGGAGCAAGTCTTGAAAAACCATGTATTTTAGCTTGTTTGGCTTTGTTTTGCGCAGAAAGTCAATAGCTGGGTGGCCAGATCAGCATGTCGGGCCAGATGTCTGCTCCATCCCTGCGCCTCTTTGCGCCAGCGCGAGAAAGCCTCGGGGGCCAGCAAGGGCACCACAGCAGCTGCGAATTCAGGCCCGTTTTGCCGGTTCCAGGCCAGCATGGCACGCTTCACTTCGGCGGGATAAGGGCTGAGCGCCAGCCAGGCCGCGAGTTTCTCAAGGTGCAGGGCATCTTCCTGCAGATAGGGCTGCCAGATCATGGGCCGGCCCGCCCATATGGCGCGCACGAAAGAGTCTTCCCCACGCACGAAGTTCAGGTCGCTGCTCCACAGCAACTGGTCGAAAGTGTCCTGATCGACGAATTTATGCACATGCACGGCCACATTGTGTGCGTGTTCCCCCGTCCAGGCCGAAAGCGCTTCCCGGCCGACGCCGTTGGCCATCAACACCAGGGTGTCGCTTTCCGCTGCGGCCAAAGCCTGCAGCAGTGCCGTCAGAGGTGCCTCGGGGTAGCAGAATACGTAGGCCAGGCGCGCGCCGGCCTGCAAGCGTTGCAGCCATTCGTCTGATACACCTAACGACTTGAGGAGGGACAGCCGCGCGTGTGGTGCGGCCTGCCAGGTGTCGCGGCGGGCAAGCAAATCCGGCTCGCGCAGCAGCCCTCCCGTGGCTTCCGTGAACCCGGGAAAGAAGAAGAACTTGCGCAGCCCGCCGGCCTGCATGGAGGGCAGGCCATGACAGGATTCCACCCAGCTTTCCGCACTGAGGTACTCGAGGTTGATCCAGATCTGGCGATGCGACATGCGGCTGAGATAGGGTGCCGGCGGCGTACAGGCAAATGCTTCTATCACGATATCCGCCGGCACCAGAGCTTCAGCCGGCAAGCATACTGCCGCCGAAGCGGGAACACTGGCCTGCGCCGGAGCTTCCCGAACGTCGGGCGGGTCGCCAAGCGTGGCGTCCCACCTGATCAGGGTGATTTTTCCCAGTGTCTGCCACCTGCTTGCTGGGTCAACTTCGGGGGCGATGCGGGCAAAGCTGTCGAAGTCGTCCACCCAGAGACGGACGGCGGCGCAATCTGAGCGGGCGGCCAGCTGGCGCGCCAGCCGCCAGCACACGCCGATGTCCCCATAGTTGTCAACCACCTTGCAGAAAATGTCGATGGAGGGCGAGGTGGACATCTGCTTTGTCAGTGGAAGTGGACCGGCTCCATGTCGGTTTCTTCAGGAAGTTCGGGGTGGAGCATTTCACCCAGATAATTGGGGAAGTAGGGAGCACCGCAGTCGTCGCAGTATTCCGGCTGCTGAACGCCCGGCAGCCTGCGAACCTCGGCCACGCCCAGTTCCTTGAGCAGGGCGGCGATCGACTCCGGCATGTCGACCAGTGTGCTGTCCACTGCGTCGATCACGGCTTCTTCCTTGCTGAGAACGGGCCAGACACAACCGTAGATGACATCGTTGCTCATGCGTGGGCTGAAACCGATGCGGAATTCTTCGGCGCCGTTATTGCCGCAAGCCACAATTGCCGCGCGTAGATCTTGTGCCGGAATGTTGGCCGCTGTCTGCAGCCAGGTGACGGCGGCGCGCAGTGCCATGGGACGAATCCTGCGGTCGGCCTCGCGGTTTGTGGTATAGAACGCATCCGGCAGCAGAACCTCGATCTGGCAGCCGGTGAAGATGTTTCCGAGCAACTGGTTGACGCGTTCCGTCCAGGCCGCAAGAGCCTGTTGGCGGACTTCCACAGCTGATATGTCGGGATCTTGCCAGCGGAAGATCGCCTGCCCCCGGGGTACGGCGATGGCGGCAATGGCAAACCTGGCATCGGCCAGCATGCCTTCGGTATCGACAGGGTCTCGGACGGGGCAGGGCTCGGTCGAGCTGCCTATGGCGAGGGCTCCAAGGCGCTGGGCCCACTGCCGGGTTTCCTGAAAGCTCTGCGGCATCTGGTCGAAGGTGACGAGCCCCGGCAGCATGCAGACTTTTGCGCCTTCGGCGGCAATGAGTTCGGCCAGGGCGGCCTGCAGGCCCTGCTGCTGCGCTGGTGTCAGTGTGCCGGCAGGCAGACGATAGCGGGTCCACGCCACAATGGGGGCGGATACAAGCAGCACGTCGTAATCAACGTCGTGCCGGTTCAGGCTGAGCGATTCGGAACAGGTTTCCGCAAGCTCAACCACAATTTCATAGACGCCGGGGTCGTTGTTCACCAGGAAGTCCAGCACACTTTCCAGCGTTCTGGATTTCTTGCTTCCAAGCATCTTGGTGATGAGCGCGGAAAGCTGGTCTTCCCAATAGACGTCTTCAAGACGGCTGCCCGAGCGTGCCAGCGCCTGGCCCAAAGTGACCAGACGCTTGGCATCGCGTGTCAGGCGGATAGGGGGGGTGTCGGACATACCTGAGACTGAAACCTTTTACCTAGGGCGAGGCCGGAAATCGGCCCCGTATCAGTAGTGTAACCCGTCGCCCCTCCCGACTTCATGCGACTCAGTGAGAAGCTGTTGCGTCGCTTCCCAGCAGTTCACGCAGGACATAAGGCAGAATACCGCCATGCAGGTAGTATTCAACTTCGGTGGCCGTGTCTATGCGCAGCAGCAGGGTCACGCGCTGCTCGGTGCCATCGGCACGGCGGACCACCAGTGTGACATCATGCTGCGGCCGGATACCGTTATCCAGGCCGATGATGTCGAAGGTTTCCGTGCCCGTGATGCCCAGAGACTCCACGGAATCCTCACCCTTGAACTGCAGGGGCAATACTCCCATACCGACCAGATTGCTGCGATGGATGCGCTCGAAGCTACGCGCCACCACGGCCTTCACCCCAAGCAATTGGGTGCCTTTGGCTGCCCAGTCGCGCGAGGAACCCGTGCCGTATTCTTCGCCGGCAAAAATCATCGTGGGTGTGCCCGCAGCAATGTATTGCATGGCAGCGTCGAAGATCGACATGCGTTCACCGCCAGGCTGCAGCAGGGTTTGACCGCCCTCGAAGCGGCTGCCGTCAGGCAGGGGCGGCAGCATGAGGTTCTTGATACGCACATTTGCGAAGGTGCCGCGCATCATCACTTCATGGTTACCGCGGCGTGAGCCATAGCTGTTGAAGTCCTGCTTCATGACACCATTGGCCAGCAGCCATTGGCCTGCCGGGGAATCTTCCATAATGGTGCCGGCTGGCGAGATGTGGTCGGTCGTGACTGAATCGCCGAATATCGCCAGGGCACGTGCGCCGCGCACTTGGGGAATGTCCCCGGGCTGCATGGTGAAGCCCTTGAAGAAGGGGGGCTCGGCAATATAAGTGGATTTCGGCCAAGTGTAAGTGGCTCCTTCCACGCCCTGAATTCCCTTCCACAACTCCCCGGGGTTGCTGGCGATCTCGGCGTAATTCTTGCGGAACGCTTCGGGGTCCATGGCGTAC
>JAJUFI010000125.1 GCA_029263795.1 Alcaligenaceae bacterium | reverse complement strand
TATCAGTCGCGCAGACGGCTCGTTTGCCGGCGTGGTTGTGCTCTCAGTGGCCCCGGAAGATTTCACCGAGTTCTATCGCGAAGCCTATCTGGGCGGGCGCGACATGCTGGAATTGATTGGCGTGGATGGTGTGGTGCGCAGCCGGCGGGCGGCCCAGGTGCTGGCTAAGAGTGAAGCCCTGTATCGTGCCACTTTCGATCAGGCTGCCACTGGCATCGCACACGTGACCCCGGAAGGCCGAATACTCGGGGCCAACCAGAAATTGCACACCATGCTTGCTTACGAAGCGGGTGAGCTGCTGGGCTGCAACCTGTTCGACTTGATGAAGCCTTCATTCCGTTGTGATGCCAGTCAGTTCATCGAACAGCTCACTGCGGCCGAGCAACAGGCCGCGCCACCGGAACGGGAGAGAGAGTATCTGCGCAAGGATGGCATGCCGGTGTGGGTATGTGAGACGGTGGGGGCGGTGAGAACTGCGGCTAGCGACATCGCCTATCTGGTGGTGGTTCTGCAGGACATCACCTCCCGCAAGGCACTTGAAGCCCGCCTGGCACACGATGCGATGCACGATGTCCTGACTGGCCTGCCCAATCGAAATATGTTCCACGACCGCCTCTATCACGCGCTGGCCTCTGCTCGCCGTTATGGGCGCATGGCCGGGGTTCTCTACATCGATCTGGACGGCTTCAAGGAAGTGAACGACAGCTACGGCCACGCTGTGGGAGACCGTTTGCTGGAAAAGGTGGCCCGCCGCCTTGAGAGCAGCATACGGGCCGAAGACACAGTAGCCCGCATTGGTGGAGATGAATTTGCCGTGGTGCTCTCCACCATCTTCAGTGAGGACGATTGCCGGCTCCTTGCCCAGAAGCTCGTGGATGCCATCTCTCAACCTTACGAGGTTGGGGGGAGGGTCGCGAAGATTTCGGCCAGTATTGGCGGGGCCGTATTCCCGCAGGACGGCGAAGATGCGGAAAGCCTCATCCAGAAGGCGGATGAGGCCATGTACACAGACAAGCGCGGTTCAGGCGTCCGGTAGACGAATCAGACGCTTGCCCAGGTTTCTGCTTTCGTAAAGGTCGGCAATGGAGCCGGGAGCGGCTTCGATACCGTCGAGAATTTCCTCGCGATAGCGCAGCTGACCCTTTCGCACCAGGGGAGCGAGGAAGTCGATGGCTTCTTCATACCGGTGTTCATAGTCGAAAGCCAGAAAACCTTCCATGCGGGCAGATTTGTTCAGCAGGTGGCGGTCGACACGCGGCCCCTCTGGCCAGGGGTCCCAACTTGGAATGGAAGCTGTGCCACAGATCACAATGCGGGCTCGCCGATTGATATGCCGAATCACCGTGTCGCTGATTTGGCCCGAAGTGTTGTCAAAGAAGACGTCCACACCATCCGGGCAGGCGGCGGCGAGGGATGCTTCCAGACCCGGCTCCCGGTAATCGATGGCGGCGTCGTAGGCAAACTCTTCGAGGCAAAGCCGGCGCTTCACGTCTCCCCCGGCAATCCCAACCGTGCGGCAACCTTGAAGCTTCGCCAGCTGGCCTACCAGGGAACCAACTGCTCCAGCAGCGGTGGAAACGACCACGGTTTCACCGGCTTTGGGCTGGCCGACCGCATTGAGACCGAAATAAGCCGTGATGCCGTTCAGACCCAGCACCCCCAAAGACAAAGAAAGCGGGAGGTCTGTTTCCTTGACAATGCGCCGTACCGGCGAGCCGTCGGTAATGGCGTATTCCTGCCAGCCCAGCAAACCCATCACCACCGTGCCTTCCGGATACTTGGGGTTGCGGGACTGCACAACCCGGCCCACGGCGAAGGCGCGCATGACCTCGCCTATTCCAACGGGCCGGGAATAGTTGGATGCGGCATTGACCCAGCCGCGCATTGCCGGCTCAACGGACAGAAACAGATTTCGCACGAGGGATTCGCCCTCCCCAATTTCGGGGACGGGCGTTGAGCGGATTTCGAAGTGTTCCGCCTGGGGAATTCCCACGGGCCTGGATTTAAGCAATACCTGGCGATTCTGTAGTGCTGACAACTTGATGGCTCCTTCTCACACGGTGGATTGGTTGACCATCATTATGGGCAAGGTGGGAGAAGGAGCCAAGGCCGTCAGCCCGGACACCAGGGTGGTGCCCCCCCCCGCTCTGGGCCCCCGGGGGAATCAGTCGGCCGGCCTGACGCGGAAACCCCGCCCGCCACGCACCACGAAGGTGGCGGCACGGCCCAGCCTGTACAGCCGCTTGCCGGGGCGATGACGGTCAAAGGCAGCCGGTTTCACCGGGCAAGGCGTGGAACGCCGGTTATCCGCTTCCAGGGTGATGTCGTCATCGTCCACTTCTTTCCAGATGCCGTAGGCACGTGGCCGGAACAGCCAGCGAACATAACCGCGGGTCGCTGCCAGGGACACCAGTTCGGCGTGGTCACCAGCGTTCAGCACCACGTAACGGTCGGCCGTTTCGCCCGGATAGCTGGCGAAGGCTCGGTGACAGGTGACGGTTTCCTCAAGGGGCGCATTCAGGCGCCACCAGGGACGATAGGTGACGCGTTCGAGATCCCAGGCGCCCAGTTTCCAGGCTGCATCCAGCATGGCGTCCTCTAAGGCTTCGACTTCCTTCCATGGAGTGTCGATCTGCAGCGCCGAACCGGCCACAGAGCGCAGGGGAATGTCCACCCCGGGAATTCTGACTGGAGCTTCCCGATGAAAACCATGCCAATGGAGGATGAGCATGACAGGTGTATCGGGCTTGGCCACAGCACTGAGCGTTACCGCGTACAAGGGCAGGCGCATCGCTGCGACTTGGGCCTGTATGGTTTGCAGAATCTGCATAGGGCCTCCTTGTGACACTGACACTGCGGTTTATTCTAGCGCCGGCAGAGCCACAGAGAACGGGGGGAAGCCCGCAGATGGCCACGGATGTGGCCATGGGGTAAAGCAGTGGTTTCTTAGTGGAATTTCAGAGGAAGTTCAGTGCGGCTTGCCCTGTTTGCGCGAGCCATCACGGCTGGGCCAGAGCACGGAGAACATGGCCAGCAGCATCAGCACCACGGCAACCACATCCTGCCAGTGCAGCGGTTCCCCAAGCAGCAAGACCCCGGAGAATACTCCGATTACCGGAATGAACATCACGCCCAAGGTGGACGCTTGCGGCGGGAGTTCACGCGCCAGCAAAAACCAGCCCACTTGCGCCACGCTCAGCACCAGCAGGCCGTTGTACAGCACCGCAAGCCAGCCGACCGTGCCTGGCCAGCGGAATGCCGGCAGTTCAAACAGCAGCGCGGCCACGGAGATTACGGATGCTCCCAGCAGCACCGACCAGAAGGTGAACGTCACGGTGTGCATGCTGAGTTTGGTGTGGCGCAGCATCTGCGTTCCCACGCCCCAGGACAGGGCGGCGCTCAGGGCCAGGAACACGCCGGTGGGCCGCCCGGCCAGGGCAGCCATTTCATGCCAGAGCAGCAGCACGGAACCGGTGATGGCCGCGGCCATGCCGATGAAATGCCGCCCCTGCATGGTCGTCTTGTACAGCACGGCGCCCGCTATGGCGGCAAATACCGGCATGGTGTAGCCGAGGATGGCAGCCCGCCCGCTGGACAGCAGGGGCATGGCCAGGATGATCAACGAGTTCCAGAGAACAAGGTTCACCGCGGCCAGGCGGAACACCTTGAAGCGCTCCCCCTTGGGCACATGGTAGGGAATATTGCGCCATTGCATGAACAGGGCCAGTACGGGCACTGCAACCCACAGGCAAGCCGCCCGGAACAACAGGGGGGGCATTTCCCCCACACCAATTTTCATCACTGTCCAATTGACGCCCCAGATCAGGGTAACCAGAATCAGTGCAATAGCTTGGCTTGCGGTGAGTGGCATAAGTACAGCTTCAAATATCGAGCGAGAACTGGTCGGTGTCCACGGGCAGTTCGCCCTGGCGCCCGGCACGGCACTCGATGCGTATCGGTTCCGTCACCTTGCAGCAGCAGGGCAAAATTTCTGATGCGCCCAGATAGGCCAAAGGGGGTTCATCATAGCTGACATTGCCCGCCAGCAATGTCAGCCTGCAAACGCCGCAATAACCGCTGCGGCATTGGTATTCGACTTCATGCCCGGTGCGTTCCAGGCCATCCAGCAAAGACTCGCCCTTCAGCAACTGAAAGGTTTTATCTGTGGTGTGGATGGTTGTCACAGCTGGAACCCGCTCAGATCATCCGCCGATACTTCCGAGTCGATCTGCCCGACGAGGTACGAGCTCAGTTCGACTTCCTGGGGAGCAACCTGCACAGTGTCGGAAGCAAGCCAGGTGTTGATCCAGGGGATTGGATTGTGCTTGGCTCCTTCGAAGGCCGGGGTCAGGCCGACCGCCGCCATGCGGATATTGGTAATGTATTCCACATACTGGCTGAGAATGTCCTTGTTCAGGCCTATCATCGAGCCGTCGCGGAACAGGTATTCGGCCCAGCGCTTTTCCTGGTCGGCCGCCTGCCTGAACATATCGTGGCATTGCTGATTCACTTCCTGGGCGACCTTGGCGAATTCCGGGTCGTCCTGGCCCGAGCGCATGATGTTCAGCATGTGCTGGGTGCTGGTCAGGTGCAGGGCCTCGTCGCGGGCAATCAGGCGAATGATTTTGGCATTGCCTTCCATGAGCTTGCGCTCTGCAAACGCGAAAGAGCAGGCAAAGCTCACGTAAAAGCGGATGGCTTCAAGAATGTTCACACTCATCAGGCAGAGGTAAAGCTTTTTCTTGAGCGTATAGGTATCCACCTTGATGGTTTCGCCATTGAGCGTGTGCTCGCCAGGGCCGAGCTGCGAATACAGCATGGTCTCCCTGATAAGGTCGTCGTAGTAAAAGGAGATGTCGCTGGCGCGGGCCCGGATATTCTCGTTGCGCACGATGTCGTCAAAGATTACGGAAGGATCATTGACGATATTGCGGATGATGTGCGTGTACGAGCGGGAATGGATGGTTTCCGAAAATGCCCACGTTTCGATCCAGGTTTCCACTTCGGGAAGCGACACCAGAGGCAGCAGCGCCACGTTAGGGCTGCGCCCCTGTATGGAATCCAGCAGGGTCTGGTACTTCAGATTGCTGATGAAAATGTGCTTTTCGTGATCTGGCAGCCGCTGGTAATCGATGCGGTCTTGAGAGATATCGACTTCCTCGGGACGCCAGAAGAACGAGAGCTGCTTTTCGATCAGTTTCTCGAAGATCGGGTATTTCTGCTGGTCATAGCGAGCAACATTGACCGGCTGCCCAAAGAACATGGGTTCCTTGAGCTGGTCATTGTCGATTTTCGGAAAAATACTGTAGCTCATAGTGAAATTTTTCCTCAGATCTTGCAGGCACCGCCGGCGCAATCGTCTTCGAATTCGGAATTGGGGTCGTCGGCACCGTCACGCGTGTTGTGGTAGTACAGCGTCTTCACGCCGTACTTGTAAGCCAGCAGCAGGTCGCGCAGCAGTTGTTTCATCGGCACACGGCCACCCTCAAAGCGCTGCGGGTCGTAATTGGTATTGGCGGAAATCGACTGGTCGACGAACTTCTGCATGATGCCCACCAGCTTCAGGTAGCCATCGTTGCTGGGCATTTTCCAGAGCAGTTCGTACTTGTCCTTCAGGCGTTCGAATTCAGGAACGACCTGGCGCAAGATGCCATCCTTGGACTGCTTGACGGACACCAGGCCGCGCGGAGGCTCAATGCCGTTGGTGGCGTTGGCGATCTGGCTGGATGTTTCGGACGGCATCAGCGCGGTGAGGGTGGAGTTGCGCAGACCGTACTTCTGGATGTCGGCGCGCAGCGCTTCCCAATCCAGGTGCAGGGGCTCACTGCAGATGGCGTCCAGGTCCTTCTTGTATGTGTCTATGGGCAGGATGCCCGCTGCGTACGTGGTTTCGTCGAAGGCCTTGCATGGGCCATATTCGCGCGACAACTGAACCGATGCCTTCAACAGGTAGTACTGGATGGCTTCAAAAGTGCGGTGCGTCAGCGCGAGGGCGGAGTCGTCGGAATAACGCACACCATTCTTGGCCAGGTAATAAGCGTAGTTGATCACGCCGACACCCAGGGAGCGGCGTTTTTCCGTGGCATTGAGGGCGGCCTTCACCGGGTAGTCCTGGTAGTCCAGCAGGGCGTCCAGGGCGCGCACGATCAGGTCGGCCAGGCTTTCGATTTCGTCGAGCGATTCCAGTGCACCAAGGTTGAGGGCGGACAAAGTACATAGGGCGATCTCGCCGTCCGGGTCGTGCAGGTCATTGAGCGGCTTGGTGGGCAGCGCGATTTCCATGCAGAGGTTGGACTGGCGCACCGGAGCCTTCTTCGGGTCGAAGGGGCTGTGGGTGTTGCAATGGTCGACGTTCTGAATGTAGATGCGGCCAGTGCCCGCGCGTTCCTGCATCATCAGGGAGAAGAGCTCCACAGCGGGCAGGGTGCGTTTGCGTATGGACGGGTCCTGCTCGTACTGCACGTAAAGGCGTTCAAACTCGTCCTGGTCTGCAAAAAACGCCTCGTACAGGCCGGGCACGTCATGGGGCGAGAACAGGGTGATTTGCCCGCCCTTGATCAGTCGCTCGTACATCAGGCGGTTGACCTGAACACCGTAATCCAGGTGGCGGATGCGGTTCTCTTCCACCCCGCGGTTGTTCTTCAACACCAGGAGGGATTCCACTTCCAGATGCCACAATGGGTAGAACAGGGTGGCGGCACCGCCCCGGACGCCGCCTTGCGAGCATGACTTGACCGCTGCCTGGAACATTTTGAAGAACGGCAGGCAGCCGGTGTGCTGGGCTTCGCCGCCCCGGATTTCGCTTCCCAGCGCACGAATGCGGCCACCGTTGATGCCGATGCCGGCGCGCTGCGACACGTAGCGCACGATGGCACTGGTGGTGGCGTTGATGCTGTCCAGACTGTCGTCACATTCGATCAGTACGCAGGAACTGAATTGACGCGTGGGGGTGCGCACACCCGACATGATGGGAGTGGGCAGTGAAATCTTGAAAGTGGAAACGGCGTCGTAGAAACGCTTGATGTACCCCAGGCGTGTGTCACGCGGGTATTTCGAGAACAGACACATCGCCACCAGAATGTAGAGAAACTGAGGACTTTCGTAGATCTGCTTCGTGACGCGGTTCTGCACCAGATACTTGCCTTCCAGCTGCTTGACCGCTGCGTATGAAAAGTTCATGTCGCGCCAGTGGTCTATGTAGCTGTTCAGCTCATCGAACTCTTCGCGGCTGTAGTCCTCGAGAATGTGCGGGTCATATTTGCCCATCTCGGTCAGGCGGCTGACGTGGTCGTGAAGATGAGGCGGCTCGAACTGGCCATAGGCAATCTTGCGCAGATGAAAGATTGCCAGGCGGGCGGCCAGGTATTGGTAATCAGGAGTTTCCTCGGAAATGAGGTCGGCGGCCGACTTGATGATGGTTTCATGGATGTCGCCCGTGCGGATGCCGTCATAAAACTGGATATGCGACCGCAGTTCGACCTGCGAAACCGACACGTTGTCGAGCCCCTTTGCGGCCCAGTCCACAACGCGATGGATTTTGTCCAGATCAATGGGTTCGGTACGGCCATCCCGCTTGGTGACCTTCATGGTGGATGTGTTCATAGTGACGTGAAACCTCTTGATTCTTCGGACGAGTACCGCGCATCGGGAGGGATGCTGTCCAGGGTTGAACGGGTCCGGGCAAGCCGCTCGCGGCGCAATTTTGGCGGAAAAAAAGGCGCGAAATGGCCCTTTCCGCGTAGTGGCGGAGCTGGCTGGCGGGTACTAAATGTAGTGCGCATAATAACATGCTGCACTATATGTAGTATTAAGTTTGTTTTACGAGATGATTTGGGGATGACCCCGATTTACT
>JAJUFI010000076.1 GCA_029263795.1 Alcaligenaceae bacterium | reverse complement strand
CGCAAGGCATTTCCGTACGCGCGCTCAACGCCAGTACGGACCATGCGGGTGGCAAACAGCATGAGTGCCACGGCGCCCGCCAGATGCAGGAGAATTACAGAACCGCTCATTCTTGTTTCTTCATGAATATCGGTAAAAAAGGTTTGGGGCTCAAACAGTATATGCCCCGCCAATCTGAAAATTGATGCAGTGTGTATGCATCCCGACGGTATATTGACATCGTGTTCACGACAGGAGGCCTCCCCCGATGATTGATCATCTGGACCACTTGGTCCTTACAACCACCGATGAACAGGCATGCATCCACTTTTATGTGGAAGTGTTGGGCATGAAGCTGGAAAGCTTTGGCGAGGGCAGGAAAGCATTTCGCTTCGGCAATCAGAAAATAAACTTGCACGTGAAGGGGCGGGAATACGAACCCAAGGCCCATCTTCCCGTGCCTGGCGCACTTGACCTTTGTTTTATCGCCTCCCGGCCGCTTGATGAAATCATTGCAAGACTGAATGCATTGCGTGTGCCCATTGTGGAGGGGCCAGTCAGGCGAACTGGTGCCGTTCACCCATTGCGTTCCATCTATCTGCGCGACCCGGATCTGAACCTCATCGAAATCTCGGAACGCGCGGAGTGATTTGCAGTAAAACTTGCACTTTCAACTGTCGCCCTTCGGGAGATCATCTTCATGAGCAGTACACGCCCCAAGATCGTTGTTCTGGATGACTGGGAAAACGCCCTGCGTGACCTGGTCGATTGGGACCGCATTCGCCTCAGTGCAGATGTGGAGATTCATTCCCGGCATCTTGAGGGCTCTGCCCTGTCCGATGCACTTGCAGGTGTCAACGTGCTGGTGTTGCTGCGGGAACGGACTGCCGTGGATGCCGGGCTAATCAATTCTCTGCCCACGCTCAAGCGCATTGTGTTCACTGGAGCACGGAACCGGACGCTAGACGTCGAGGCCGCCCAAGCGGCAGGTATAGACGTTGTAAATACTCGTGGCGGTCCGTCCAAGGCCAGCACCTGCGAGCTGACCTGGGCACTCATCCTGGGGGCTAAACAACGGCTGCTGGATACAGCGCTGCGTCCCGGCCGCCCTCAGTGGCGCAACGCCGAAACTACGTTGGCCCCGACGCTGGAAGGCAAGCGTCTGGGGCTGATTGGCTTGGGTGACATTGGCCAGCGCGTGGCTGCGGTTGGCCGTGCTTTCGGCATGGAGATCGTTACGTGGAGCCCGCATATGACGGCCGAGCGGGCGGCACAACACCAAGCAACCCATCTTCCGCTGCAAGAACTGCTGGCCACTTCCGATGTGGTCAGCATCCACCTTGTTCCCTCAGCTCCCACACGACATCTGCTGAATGCAGACCGGCTGGCGCTGATGCAGCCTCACAGTGTGCTAGTGAATACTTCAAGGGCAGAGCTGATAGACACAGATGCTCTGGTGCAAGCGCTGGTTGCGGGAAGGCCCGGATTCGCCGCGCTGGATGTTTTCGACGACGAGCCACTGGCGGAAGACCACCCACTGATATCCCTGCCCAATGTGCTTCTTTCGCCGCACCACGGTTTCGTGTGCAAGGAAGTCATGCAGGCTTTTGCCGAGGACGTTGAAAAACATTTGACCGACTTCCTGAACCAGTAGGCCCACGCAGGCGCGCCGGCGCGGGCCGCCGGCGCTGGGCCCACAAGTATTGAGGCATGGGGTTTAGGCCTGGGGCTCACGCACAATGCTCAGGCCCTGGCCAGGTCAAACACCAGCACTTCAGCCTGCTCACCGTCACTAAGCTTGAGTGCCGGTTCGCCCTCAAGCAACGCGCCGTCTCCTTCTTTCAGCATCAAGCCGTTCACAGCCAGTTTGCCTTGAGCCAGGTGCACATAGGTCAGGCGCGCGGTGTCCAACGGCTGGCTGAAAGATTCCCCTTCGTCGAACAAGCCTGCGTGGAGTGAGGCGTCCGCATTCACGCTGACAGAGCCGTCGGCTCCGTCCGGGGACACCACCAGCACCAAGCGGCCTTGCCGTTGTGCGCGATCAAAATGCTTTTGCTCATAGCTGGGACGAATGCCCTTGAACTTGGGCTTGATCCAAATCTGCAGGAAGCGGGTGGGGCGGTCATCCAGATTGTTGAATTCGCTGTGCATCACACCCGTTCCGGCGCTCATGCGCTGTATGTCCCCGGGGCGAACTATGCCGCTGTTGGCGGCACCGGATTCACCATTGCCCATGCTGTCTTTGTGAGCCAGTTCGCCGTCCAGCACATAGCTGATGATCTCCATGTCCCGGTGGCCGTGCGTCGCGAAGCCGTGGCCGGGTGCGACGACGTCATCATTGATGACCCTGAGGTTGCCGTGCCCTTGGTGCTTGAGATCGAAGTAGTCCCCAAAGGAAAAGCTATGGGCGCTTTGCAGCCAGCCACCGTGAGTGCTGCGGCCGCGTTCTTCTGATTTGCGTAGTGTGATCATGGTAGGCCTCCGTATTCGTTCCATGACCACACTGTAATTCTTTATTTTAACGGAATAAACTGGTTAGTTTTCACTAAACTATTCCAATTTTGGAACAATAAAGGCGGTGCGGTTGCGCTGCTGTCGCAGATGGACCGTTTAAGGAGCTCGGCGTTCTACGCTCAACGTTTCCAGGTTGCTCAACATATCTTCTGCCGAAGTTTCCGGCCTTACGTTCGTGTCGATTTTGAGAATGCGGCCGTCCTTGCCAATGTAGAACGTATGCCGTTTGGCAACCCCCGACATGCCCAGCACCTCATAAGCCTTTGCCACGGACTTGTCTTCGTCACTGAGTATGGGGAAATCAGCGTTGGTTTCTTCGGCGAAGCTGGTGTTGGCTTTCAGTGGGTCGACACTGGCCATGAAGTAGGTGACATTGAACTGCCGGATTTTGTGACCGTTCTCAGCCAGGGACTTGCACTCTATGGTGCAGCCGTATGTACTGGCCTTGGGGAACCACGCCAGGACGACTGCCTGTTTGCCGCGGTAATCGGCCAGCCGGTAGGTTTTGCCATCTGCAGCAGGAAGCTGGAAGTCGGGAGCCATGTCGCCCACTTCCAACGCTCGGACGGCGCCGCTGGCAGCGAACAGACAGGCAGCCAGCAGACATGTTTTGAGTAATTGCATTGCCTGAATCAATTAAGTCGGCTCAACATCAGTTCCCAGAACTTCACGCGCATTTCCAGGGTAGACACCAGTATATGTTCATTCAAGGTATGGGCGCCATCGCCATCGGCACCCAGACC
The DNA here is from genome assembly GCA_029263795.1 of Alcaligenaceae bacterium. Lineage (GTDB taxonomy): Bacteria > Pseudomonadota > Gammaproteobacteria > Burkholderiales > Burkholderiaceae_B > Yanghanlia. Next base: position 9,316 of record JAJUFI010000076.1, on the reverse strand, counting down.
ATCAAGACTGGGAACTCCCATGGCGGAAGTGAAGTTTGCGTCGCTGCCCCCACCCGTCATGGGAACTTCGTCGATCTGGAAGCCGGCTTCGGCGGCCAGTTCCTGAGCGCGGCGCAACAATGCCACGGCCTCTTCGGTGCGAACCATGGGAGGCCGATTCAGCTCCACATCGATTTCCAGTTCGGTGTCCGGGCCCACGGCGCGCAGCCCGCGCATGCGGCGCAGCACGTCTTCGGCCGCATCCATGTCGGGAATACGGAAATCGACAACACAGCGGCACTGGGCTGGAACCGTGTTGGTTGCCGTACCGCCCGAAATCACGCCCACGCTAACGGTAATGCCGCGTTCGTAGTCGGTCATCGCTTCCAGAGCAAGCACCTGATGCGCCATTTCCCTGATGGCGCTGCGCCCCTTCTCGTGCTGCATGCCGGCATGGGCAGGGCGGCCCTTCACATTGAGCCGGAGCATGCCCGTGCCCTTGCGCGCGGTCACGCAGCCGCCTCCGTTAGGACGCGCGGGTTCACACACCAATGCATATTTGGCATTGGCGGCATATTTTTCAATAAACGCGCGCGAGGCGTGGCTGCCGGTTTCTTCGTCGGGCACCATGAGGAAATCCACCGGCAGCTGGGTTGAGCCAGGCTCGGTGAGGGTGGAAAGCGCGGCCAGGGCCAGGTACATGCCGGCCTTCATGTCATAGCTGCCCGGGCCGTAAAGGCGGTCGCCCTCGATGCGGCAGGGGTTGTCGTGCAATGTGCCGATCGGGTGCACGGTGTCGGTGTGGCCCAGCACGAGAATTCCCGGGCGCGTGTCGCCTGCCTCTCGGTTGCTAACATAAAGCAGCGGGCCGACGTTCGGACCCAGGTCGGTCTGCTCTACTGTCAGACCCGCCCCGCGAGCCTGCGAGGCGATGATGGCCACCATCCTGGCCACACCTTCCGGCGAATTGCTGGGCGATTCGCACTGCACCCATGACTTGATTCCTTCGACAAGGGATTCTGTATTCGGTAGCGTGGACATTCGGAAAACTCCAGGGGGGAAGGGGGTCAGGCCTTTTCAGGCCACGTGTGGGCTGGCCAGGGCGGCCAGTTCGGCGGCATCCGGCATCCTGCCTTCAAACCACAGGCTGGCACATGCTGCGGACATGGCACGGCCGTCGTGCCCTATGCCGGGTACGGTCTGCAACACCCAATTGAAGGGCACGTTGCGGCGCTCGGCTTCCCGGCGCCCGGCCTCAAAGTAGAAACGGGCCCGGGCGAAGCGGTGCGGGCCCTGACGCATGGCGGCCGGTTCTGACGGCAGGTTGGGGTCATCTGTCAGGATGTCCTGGTCACCGGCAAGTATCAGCAGGGGGAAACCTAGCAAGCGTACAAGCTGCTCCTCAGCAATCCCGGCATCGCCCATTCCTTCCGGAAAAGGGTAATCAAAGGAAGGCAGGGTGTACCACCCGGGGTTGCCGACAGCCACCGCACGGAATGGTTCATGTGACTGGCTGCTCATTAGCCTGTGAACAAACTGGCCCCCAGCGGAATGGCCGAACAGGTGGGCCTGTTCCACAGCAGTTACACCGGAGCGCTGCAAGTCGGCGAAGATTTTCTCCAGCAGGGCATATGTCCACTCTGCCGGTGGGCGTATGGTGCCCGAATCGGTGATCGCCCGCCCGTTGTTGTAGCTGTCCACTTCCGGCCAGGCTTCGTTGGAAAACGTCGGCGCCACAATCAGCAAGTTATACCTTTCGGCGGCGGGAACCCAGAAATCGCGGTACTCATCGCCATTGCGCAGCACACCGTGCTGGACAATCACCACCGGCCGGTCCTCGGTGTAGGCATGGGGCCGATAAGTATGCAGCGTGACGGGCCTTTCTGCGTGGTATTCCGTATCGATATAGGAAAACGCGTTGCGGCCGGCGTGGTCCAGCTCGCGTTCCATCCGTTCCACGTTCGTCATGGGTTTCATCACTGCAACGTCTGCCTAATCGTTCAAATGACAAGCCGACCAATGGCCTGGCGCAATTTCCTTCAGTTCCGGCACGGCTTCCTTGCACCGAGGCATGGCGTGTGGGCACCGCGGGTGGAATGTGCAGCCTGAGGGCGGGTTCAGTGGGGAGGGAATCTCACCCTGAATGGGTGTGAACTTTCGGCCACGCCGTTTGACGTCAGGGACTTCGGCCAGCAATGCCTGGGTATAGGGATGGTTGGCGCGGGCGAAAATCTCTGTGGCAGCAGCCTGTTCCACGATACGGCCCAGGTACATGATGGCTACGCGATCTGAAATGTGCTTCACCACCCCGAGGTCGTGGCTGATGAACAGATAGGTGAAGCCGTGCTGCTCGCGCAGGTCCATGAAGAGGTTGATGACCTGAGCCTGGATGGACACATCCAGGGCTGCGACGGGTTCATCACAGACCAGAAATTTTGGTGAAACCATCAGTGCGCGCGCGATGCCGATGCGCTGGCGCTGGCCCCCGGAAATCTGATGTGGAAAACGGTCGCGATATTCACGTTCCAGCCCGACTTCCGACAAGGCCTGGTCGATGCGTTTGGCAATTTCAGCTGCTGGGGCGAGCTTGTGGACCTTCAGTGCCTCGCCGAGTATCTGGTGGACTCGTTGCCGAGGGTTCAGCGAAGCTTGCGGGTCCTGGAAGATCATCTGCACTCCCAGGATGTAATCCAGTTTATCGGCCCCGCGCAGGTCTTGGGTGGAGCGCCCCTGATAACGTACTTCGCCCTCTGTCTGATTGTGCAGACCAGCAACAATTCGGCCGAGCGTCGACTTTCCGCAACCGGATTCGCCGACCAGACCCAGCACTTCGCCGCGGCTTACCGTGAGGTCCACGCCATTGACGGCATGCACAGTCTGACGGGTGATCGGGCGGCCAAACAATGCCAGCAGGCGCTGAGCGAGGTCCGGGTGCTGTTCGAAGCGCTTGTGAACGTTGCGCAGTTCAATGACGGGGGATTCTTGCTGCGTCATGAGTTCTCACCAGCAATGGGTACAAAGCAGCGGAAATTGCGGTTGCCTTCCTCTGCAACAGGCGGCATTTCGACCGCACATCGCTCTATCGCGCGAGGACATCGTGGGCGGAATGGGCAGCCCTCCGGTCTGCCGGCAAGCGTGGGTGCCATGCCGTTGATCTGGTGCAGACGGGTTCCCGGAACCGTGTTGCCAGGCATGGATTCCAGCAGACCTTTTGTGTAAGGGTGACGGGGGGAATCCAGGACTTCGTCCACAGGCCCGGCTTCCACAATGCGGCCGGCGTACATGACTGCCACATTGTCAGCGAGTTCGGCCACCACACCGAGATCATGAGTGATCCAGATCAGTGCAGTATTATGCTCGCGGCAGATTTCCTGCATGCGATACAGAATCTGGCCCTGAATGGTCACGTCCAGCGCCGTGGTGGGCTCGTCGCAAATGATCAGGTCGGGGTTGTTCAGCATGGCGATGGCAATGGCCACGCGCTGCCGCATTCCGCCGGAGAATTCATGCGGGTAGCTGTCCAGGCGCTTCTCAGGTGCAGGTATGCCAACCAGTTCAAGTGCTTCGCGGCAACGTTCGCGCGCTTCGGAAACGGGCACATCTGCGTGGGTCAGAATGGCTTCCATCATCTGCTCACCGACCTTGAGCACCGGGTTGAGCGTCATGAGCGGATCCTGAAAGATCATGGCGATGCGGTCACCCCGCAGCTGTCGCATGCCTTCTTCGTCCAGTTCCTTCAGGTTCCTGCCCTTGAAGAGAATTTCGCCTTCGAAGACTTCACCCGGGGGGTCAATCAGACCAATGATGGAGAAGCCCGTCACGGATTTGCCCGAGCCGGATTCTCCCACCAGGCCGAGGATTTCTCCTCGCCGCACTGTCAGGTCGACACCGTCTACGGCAGGCCAGGCCCCTGCCTCGGTATGGAAAGCGGTGCGCAGACCTCGCACCTGCAGAATGATTTCACTCATCAGCGTCTTGGATCCAGGGCCTCACGCAGGCGGTCGCCCACGATGTTGATTGACAGGATGAGCAGCAGCAGCGCCACGCCGGGGAACATGCTGATCCAGTAATCACCGGAAAGCAGGTACTGGAAGCCATTGGAAATCAGAAGGCCCAGGGAAGGTTCGGTAATGGGAACGCCTACGCCCAAAAAGGACAGGGTGGCCTCCAGGGCGATTGCCGTGGCGATCTGGATTGTCGCAAACACCATGACGGGAGCGATGCAGTTCGGCAGCAGGTGAAACACCATAATGCGCCATGACGGGAAGCCCAGATTGGCTGCTGCCTCCACGTATTCCTTGCGCCGTTCCTGCAAAGCCCGGCTGCGCATGATGCGAGCGTAATGCGCCCACTGCACCAGCACCAGGGCAAGAATCACCTTGTCCACGCCGCGCCCCATCATGGCGAGCAGCACCAGGGCAACCAGAATGGTCGGGAAACCCAGCACGAAATCCACGATGCGCATGATGAGGGCATCCACGAAACCACCGACGTAAGCGGCGATCAGCCCGGCCATGCTGCCGATGGCGGTGGATATCGCAACTGCGGAGAGCCCCACGACGAGACTGATGCGCAGGCCATACAAGATGGCGCTGAGCATATCTCTGCCCTGATCATCAGTGCCCAGCCAGTACACCAGCCCATCCATGGATTCCGACATTGGCGGCAGGCGGCCGTCGAGCAGGTCGAGTTTGGTCAGGTCGTACGGGTTTTGGGGCGCAAAATAGGGTGCGGAGAACACCAGAACCATGAGGACGACCAATGCTATGACCGACCCCTTCACCGTCGGACGCCCCCTCAGTTTCTTGAGGATGGCCGAGCGGCGCGGGGTTTCGGCCAGCGGCTGAATGGTGCGTATGGGGGGGTTGGGATTAGTTTCAGCCATAGGTGTCACTGCGATGTAGAGACCAGCTGGACACGCGGATCCAGCGACGCGTACAGGAAGTCGACAATACAGTTGATGATCACGAAGATCAGCGTCACCAACATCACGTACGCCACTACGACAGGGCGATCCAGCTGATAAATACTGTCGATCAGCAGCTTGCCCATTCCCGGCCAGGCGAAAACGGTCTCGGTAATGGTCGAATAGGCGATCAGGCTGCCAAACTCCATGCCGACTACCGTGACCACCGGAATGAGGATGTTGCGGAGAATGTGCCGGCGCACGATGCGCTTCGGCTTTACGCCCTTGGCACGCGCAAACTTCACGTATTCCTGGTTCTGGGCTTCATAAACACCGGTGGCCGTCAGGCGCAGGACCAGGGCGATATTCCCCACCGCCAGATTGATGGCGGGAAGAATCAGGTGCGACCAGCCGTCCAGCGTGAGTACCGACAACCGCATGCCCAGCACCGTCACCGTGTCACCACGCCCCGAAGCGGGCAGCCAGCCCAGCCAGACTGAAAACAGCAGGATCAACATCATGCCCTGCCAGAAGTTGGGCAGGGAAAAGCCCAGCACCGAACCGGCCATCAGCCCTCGCCCGGTGTGGTCGTCACGGTGCAGGCCGGCCATCAGACCCAGCGGAATGCCGATGACGACTGTCAGTGTTATTGCCACCACCACCAGTTCGAAGGTGGCAGGCATGCGCTGAATGATCAGTTCAATGGCGGGAATGCCATGGACGAAGGAATTGCCCAGGTCGCCATGCAGCGCATTCCACAGGAAGGTGAAATACTGTTCCCAGACGGGCCGGTCCAGCCCCAGGCGCTGTATGGTGGCGGCCCGGTCTTCCATGGTGGCTTCCGGGCTCACCAGCAGCTCGATAGGGTCGCCCACGGCGTAGACCGCGAAAAAAACGACCACCGAAACCGCCAGTAGAACGAAAAGACTTTGAAGTAGCCTGCGAAATACGAATAGAACCACGCTATGTGTTCCTCAGGGCTTGGTCGTCAGCGTGTCGGGTATGGATTGCCGACAGCAGGGGGGCATGGAAAATTCTTCTCCCCTGCTGTCGGCGATCCTTCAGGCTGAGGTGCCGGCGTACCGGCACCGACCATCATGGTTCAGGGAGCCGGCTTGACCGACATGGCCAGCGTGTACTGGTCGCGGCGCCCTTCGTAGGCCAGGCCCTTGCGGAAGGCCCAGATGCTGCTCTCGAAATGCAGGGGGATGTGCGGCACCTTGTCCAGCGCTATCTGCGTGGCCTTCTCCAGCAATGCCTTGCGCTTTTCCGGGTCGACAGTCACTGCCGCTTCGCTGTAGACGGCATCGAATTCGGCATCCGAGAAACCACCATAGTTACTTGTGCCAATGCCCTTGTCGGCCTGGGTCGAGGCTACCCACAGATGGAACAGGGCGGATGCTTCACCGTTTTCGGATGGCCAGCCCCCGATGGAGAAGCTGAACTCACGCTTCGCCCGCTTGGGGAAGTACACCGATGCCGGCATGGCGTCCACGGAAGCCTTGATGCCAATACGGGACAGGTACTGCGCCACTGCCTGGGCGATCTGTGCGTCGTTGATGTAGCGGTTGTTGGTCGTGGAGATAGTCAGTTCGAAGCCATCCGCGTAGCCGGCTTCCGCCAGCAACTTCTTCGCACCTTCGGGGTCGTACTTGATGACGGGTGCCTTGGGCAGGGCGCCGAACATGCCATCAGGCATGTACTGGTAGGCCGGTGGTGCCAGACCTTCCATGATCCGCTTGGTGATGGCCTCGCGGTCGATGGCCATGTTGATGGCGCGGCGAACGCGGAGATCCTGCAGCGGGTTCTTGCCGTCTGAGCTCTTCACGAACGGGCTTTCGGCGCGGCCTGCATCAGGCTGGAAGAAAATCAGGCGGGTGGAAGGGGTGACCACGTAATCGTATTTGCCGCCACTTTCCTTCAGGCGGGGCAGATCTCGTGCAGCGGGATTCTCGATGACATCGAAGTCACCCGATAGCAGGCCTGTCAGGCGCGGGCCGGCGTTGGGCACTGGTACGAACTTGACCTTTTCCCAGTGCGGCTTGTCGCCCCAGTAGTTTTCATTGCGCTCCAGTTCAATGCCCGTGCCCTTCACGTAGGACTTGAGCTTGTAAGGACCGGTGCCGATGGCATAGCTGCCGTTATTGAATTCAACCACGGTCGGCCACTGGCCGGTCACGCCGCAACCTTCTTCCGGCTTAAAAGTCAGCGGGCCATGTTCGATGATGCCGTTCCAGATTATGGGCAACTGACGCGCCAGTTCGGCCGGCAGCAACGGCATGGGCGTCTTGGTTTTCAGAATCACCGTGTGGTCGTCGGGTGTCTGGACGTCGGCCAGCACACGGGTCATCTGGGTGTAGGAGGCCGTGATGTTGGTCTTGTTGTTCAGCGTACGGCAAATGGTGAAGAGCACATCCTGCGAAGTGAAGGGTTCACCGTTGGAGAATTTCACGCCTTCGCGCAATTTGATTTCCCAGGTATTGTCGTCCAGGTTCTTCCACGACGTTGCCAGCCCCGGCACCAGGTTCATTTCGGCATCACGCAAGATCAATGATTCAAACACATGCGCGGCCAGCGCATCGTTCTGTGTTTGTTTGTGATAGTGCGGGTCCGCAGAGGTGGGCTCGGAAGAGAGGGCAATGGTCAGTGTTTCAGCGAACGCTGCTGGAAATGCTGCGAGGCCTGCAGAAGCAAGCAGTAAAGCCACAGAATTACGGAATTTCATTGGAAGCTCCAAACGGCAATCAACTGGCATGCACCAATTCGTATACATGGTGCATGAACGATCATGTATTCGCTCAGATGAACCCGATTCAATCAGCCTTGCAAAGGGCAGGTCTCCGAGTGTTCCTTCAGTCAGACAGCAGGAAACCGGTCGATAGTAGCAAGAAAGTCGTCGCGTAACTCTTCGTACAACTCATATTGACAGGAGACTGACAAATCGCTTAATTCGCGCGAATTTCAGTTGTTGGTGAAGCTCAGGCAGGCAGCGGCGAGGGCAGTTGGGCACGGCGTTTCAGACCGTCGATATCCTTCACCCATATTTCCCCATAGCCCAGGTCGATCAGCTTACACCGGGCCAGTTGTTTGAGCTCGCGATTCACCGCCGGGCGCGATACGCCGAGCAAGGTGGCCAAGGCATCCTGGGTCTGAGTGACGGCAATGCCATTTTCAGTCGGGTTTCGGCCTGCGCTCAGGGCGACCAGCAGTCGGGGCAGACGCTGGGTAAGGTTGCGCAGTGCCAGCTCATCAATAATGGCATGTGCCGTCCGGATGCGGCGGCATAAAAGCCGTACGAAATGTTCGTACAGGGAGGGGCTGCGGTTGAGAATGGCCAGAAACGCCTCGCGCGGGAGCAGGAGAAGCTCAGTATCGTGATAGGCGCGGCTGTCGCGCAGCATGCCGGCTCCATCCAATACGGCGGCTACACCCCAAAGGCCGTCGAACTCCAGCATGGACAAGGCGAACTCATGGCCAGTGTCTGAATAGGAGCTTGTGTGTATGGCGCCCTTGAGGATGAGGGCCACGCCGGGTGCTTGAGACCCTCGTCCGGCGAGCAGTTCACCGTGCTTCAATTCGCGCACCTGTGCAATTCGGGCGAACTCCTCCAGGGCCTCTGGAGACATTTGTGCAAAACACGTGTTCGTCTTCAAACACTCCAGCGCACGGGCGTGGAGATTGGGCGAGGGCTGAGACATGACTCTGCTCGGGCTGATGGCGCGATCGAGCGGGATTCTGTTGGTTCACGGAATTGTAATGTAGGTCATATTTGGCCAGGTGTGTACTTCCTAGAATCTACACACACTTTCCTTACTACCGAAGCGAGGCAGCACATGAGCATCAAAAAGTTGTTGGGCGCGTTACTGGCCACGTCTGCGCTTTGCGCAGCCCTGCCTGCAACAGCCGAAACCTTCCCCGAGCGCGCCATGCGTGTTGTAGTGCCCTACCCGGCCGGAGGTACGACCGACGTGCTGATACGCATGCTCCAAGGTCCAGTCGCCGCTGCGTCCGGGCAATCCGTCGTGGTCGACAACCGTTCTGGCGGTGCCTCGGTCATTGGCACCTCCCATGTTGCGCAATCAGCCCCCGACGGCTACACGGTTCTGGGTGGCGACCTGGCCATTCTGGTCAACCCTTCCCTGTTGAAAGACCTGCCTTACGATACCAAGAATGATTTTCGTGGTGTGACCATGCTGGCTCGGGCTCCGCTTGTCCTGCTGGTCAACCCCTCGGTCAAGGCGAACACACTTGAAGAACTCATCGAGTATGCCAAGGCGAACCCGGGCAAGTTGAACTTCGCGTCTGGCGGCTATGGCACCTCGACGCACATGGCGGGCGAGATGTTCCGTCGGGCTACAGGGCTCGACATTGTTCATGTGCCCTACCAGGGGGTTGCGCCGGCCATGACGGCCTTGCTCGGCGGGCAAGTCG
>JAJUFI010000037.1 GCA_029263795.1 Alcaligenaceae bacterium | reverse complement strand
CGGCTCGAATGGAGCACCCGCCTGCGCAATGCCTTGGCTCATGGCGAATTCATGCTTCACTATCAGCCGAAGATTGAAGTGTTGACTGGCCGCATAGTGGGTGCGGAAGCCTTGCTGCGATGGCACACTTCCGAGGGCGAATCGATCTCCCCAGCGGACTTCATTCCGTTGGCCGAGGAAGTGGGCCTGATCGTACCCATTGGTGAGTGGGTACTGAGGGAAGCATGCCGCATGAACCGCCAATGGCAGAATTCAGGCTACCGCCCCATTCCCATCGCTGTAAATATTTCGGCCATTCAGCTCGAGCGCGCCGACTTGGTGGAGAAGGTCATCGGCATCCTCGAAGAGACGGAGCTTACACCGCGCTACCTTGAACTGGAAATCACGGAAAGTGCTCTGATGAGCGATGTCGATCAGTCCATCAGCACCCTCGAGCGCCTGCGCAGAGTGGGTGTGCGCAGCGCCATCGACGATTTTGGTACGGGCTATTCCAGCCTTGCACACCTGAAGCGCTTCGCCGTCGATACTCTGAAGATCGACCGCTCGTTCATTTGCAACATAACCCAAGATCGCGGCAATATAAGCATAGTGCAAGCCATCATTTCGCTGGCACACACGCTCGGCCTGACCGTAGTGGCCGAAGGTGTGGAAACGCCCGAGGAATACCGGTTGCTCAGCGCCCGCGGTTGCGATCAGATCCAGGGCTTTTACAGCGGCCGGCCCATGCCCGCCGACGCACTCGCTGAGAAATTGCGCGCCCAACGGTAAAGGCCTCTACTTCCCAGATTCATCATGCAGCAGAATTTCAATTGGCCCGCCTTCACGCCTGCCGGACAAGGCTGTGGCACACAAAACCCTTACCTGGACTGGCTTGGTGTACGCCTGGCCGCCTGGACAGACGAGTACGCAGAAATGCATTTGCGCCTGGTGCCGCAAGTCAGCAACCGCAGCGCCCGTGTGCATGGTGGTGTGCTCTGCACCCTGCTGGATTCCGTCGCCGGATACAGCGCCTGCTACCGCCCCGAAGGTGAACCGGCCGTGCACTCTGTGACGCTTTCCCTGACTACCCAATTCCTGGACAGCAGGGACGGCACGTGGCTTATTGCACGGGGAAAGCCCGAACGCATTGGGCGCACGGTATTTTTCGCCCGTTCCGAAGTCTGGCTGGATGGTGAACACCTGCTCGCCTCGGCCTCCGGAACGTTCAAGTTCATACGGCACAAGGCGGCCAGCCTCTAGCAAGCAGACGCTTCGACCATTACATGAGAATCCTGCTAGCCCTGCCCCCTCTTCTGGCCCTGCTCGGAGCCGCCTCTCCACCACAGCACCCTGCGGGGCGAAACCCGCAGCAGTGCACGGTCGATTCCGTGAACGATGGCGACAGTATGCGCGTCAGATGCCCGGGACAGAAAACCAGCCAGCGGGTGCGTCTTCACCAGATTGACGCGCCCGAGCTCGACCAGCCCTATGGCAGGCAGGCGCGTGATCTGCTGCGCAAATTTTGTCCAGAAGGCTCGGTGGCGACCATAGCCAAGTATGACACTGATCAATATGGCCGGATGCTGGCCGAGGTGAGTTGCGGCAGCAAGAATGTGAACGAGGAAATGGTGGCTTCGGGAGCAGCGTGGGCGTACAAACCACACGTGATCAATCGCGCTCTTTTCACGCTGGAACACGAAGCCCGCCGGGAAAACAAAGGCCTGTGGGCTGGCCAGAACCCACAGGCCCCCTGGGAGTGGCGCCGTAAACAGCGCAGCCGTTAGCCCCCATTACGGGTTGGGTCGGGAGGTGTTTTAGACAGACCCGCTTCAGTTTCTGCAACGGTGCGATCCACATCCACATCCTCGCCCGAAGAAATGTCGGGCCTTTCTTCCACCGAAGCCCGCTCACCAGTAGCGTGGCGGTCACTATCGCTCTCCTGCAGTTCCTCAGGCAGATCATTGATGGAATCGGAAGTATCGCTGGGGCCGATGCCCGGTTCGGCACGGGTCACACCGTTCAGCGCGGGTATGTCCAGATGGTCTAACTTGCTCATCATGATGCTCCGTTCAATTGGTAGCCATTCATAGCAAGCCCCGTACCCTGTTCGCCGCCCTGCCCCCTGTGCTAGGATTTGCGCTTCATTGAAACTGAACCGTGCAGTCATGAGCGCCCCACCCGCCAGAGCCTCCCGATTTCCCCCACCTCTGTCGCTCTCCCACATTGTTGCGGGCTTTGTTGCGGTTCTGGTGGGTTATACGAGCTCGGTTGCCATCATCTTCCAGGCAGCACAGGCGGCGGGTGCCAGCCCCGAACAGTTGTCTTCCTGGATGTGGGCATTGGGAATCGGCATGGGCGTAACCTGCATCGGGCTGTCACTCTACTTTCGCACACCTGTGCTCACCGCATGGTCTACCCCTGGTGCAGCGCTGCTAGTAACAGGGTTGGACGGCCTGACAATGAACCAGGCAATTGGGGTCTTCCTCCTTACTTCCACCCTGCTCACACTGGCCGGTGCCACGGGCAGTTTCCAGCGCCTTATGGCCTTTGTTCCGCGCCATCTCGCTGCCGCCATGTTGGCCGGAATTCTGGTCCGTTTCGGCATGGAAGCATTCGGGTCCATGCAGACTCAGCCCGTGCTCGTCGTGTCCATGTTTGCTGTGTGGCTGGTGGCGCGCCTGGTTGTGCCGCGCTACACCGTACCGCTTGCCTTGCTGGCCGGAATCATGGTCGCGGGGCTTCTTGGGCTACTGCACCTGGACACGCTGAACTGGACGCCCGCCCGGCCCGTTTTTATGGCACCGGAATTTTCTTGGTCCGCCTTCGTGGGCGTGTCCATTCCCCTATTTGTCGTCAGCATCACTTCGCAGAATGTTCCGGGCCTTGCCGTACTGCGAGCCAACGGTTACGACACCCCCGCCAGCCCGCTGGTGGGATGGACAGGGTTCGCGGGCCTGGTACTGGGGCCGTTCGGAGGCTTCTCGTTCAACCTGGCGGCGATCACTGCAGCCATCTGTATGAGCCGGGAGGCAGACCCTCTACCGGAGCGGCGCTACATGGCCGCAGTTTGGGCTGGTTTTTTCTACTTGCTCACGGGAATATTCGGTGCAACGGTAGTCAGCCTGTTTGCTGCTTTCCCCGCCGAACTGGTGGCAGCCATCGCTGGTCTGGCTTTGTTGGGAACCATTGCAACCAGCCTCGCCGGAGCCCTCGGCGAAGACCACGGCCGTGACGCCGCCATCGTTACCTTTCTGTGTACTGCCTCAGGCCTCGTCCTGTTTGGTGTGGGAAGCGCGTTCTGGGGTCTCATGCTTGGGATGCTCGTGCATTTGATGCGCGTTCGACCGACCTGAATGACAAAGCCCCGCCACACGATGCGGCGGGGCCATGTGAACACCGGCGCGGAATGGTTCAGGCAGTAACTGCCCTATTTCCGGCTGCTACCGGTTTCACGTCGATGCCGGCATCCTTGAGTGCCTGACGTATTGTTTTGGCAAATACCACTGCACCGGGCTGGTCTCCGTGGATGCAAAGCGTATCAGCTCGAACCTCAACAGTGCTGCCATCGACCGCCGTGACACACCCTTCCTTCACCATCTGCAGAACCTGCCGGATGGAGACTTCCGGGTCGGTAATCATGGCCTCGGGCCGGCTGCGGGGAGTGAGGCTGCCATCGGGCTGATACGTGCGGTCGGCAAACACTTCATGCGCAACTGTAAGCCCGACATCTTCCGCCACTTGCGCCATTTCGCTCGATGCCAGCGCATAGAACACAAGTGAGTTGTCGACATCGCGCACAGCTTCCGCCAGCGCACGGGCGAGCGAGAGATCTCGCACCGCCATGTTGTACAGGGCACCGTGAGCCTTCACGTGATGCAGGCGCGAACCCTGGCTGGCAGCCACTGCCGCCATTGCGCCGACCTGCACGACAACCATGTCATACGCCTGCTGCGGCGTGATATCCATATTGCGCCGCCCGAAACCGGAGAGATCCGGCAGGCCGGGGTGTGCACCCAGGGAAACACCGTGGCTCAAGGCGGCAGCTACCGTTTTGCGCATAGTGGCTGGGTCACCGGCGTGGAAACCGCAAGCGATGTTGGCCGAAGTAACCAGGGGAAGTACTTCCATGTCATTCCCCATGACCCAGGGGCCAAAGCTTTCCCCCATGTCGCAATTCAGATCGATGGACAGAGCCATTCCCAGTGCCTCCTAAAGGTTCTTTTCAATAGCTTTTCCGGTGAAAAGTTCACCACGCCCGCAGTTACACGGTGAAGGACTCACCACACCCGCAGCTCGCCTTTTCATTGGGATTCAAGAACTTGAAACCCTCGTTTAGGCCCTCGCGCACAAAGTCCACCTCTGTGCCGTCAATGTATTGCATGCTGTCTGGGTCGACGAAGAGCTTCACGCCGTGCTGCTCGAACAGCAAGTCCTCCGGGCGGGCTTCATCAACATATTCCATTTTGTAGGCCAGGCCGGAGCAACCGGTCGTGGTGATGCCCAGACGAAGTCCTATTCCTTTGCCACGTTTTTCCAGATAGCGGGCAATGTGGCTTGCAGCCCGCTCGCTGATCGTAATATTGCTCATGCGTACACCTTCTGCTTGTCCTTGTAATCCTGTATGGCGGCGCGCAACGCATCCTCGCCCAACAATGCAAAATGCAGGCTGCGAGACGGTAACGCAAGGGCTTGGGCCACCTGTTGGTGCGTCACGGCCGCCGCTTCGTCGAGCGCCATGCCCTGAATTCTTTCGGCAAGCCACGAGCCCGCAGCGATGAGCGCGGGCGGGCCATAGGCCTGAAAGCGCGCTTCAGAAATGTGCTGCCGGCCACTGACCCGGACCTGCACACGAAGTACGCCACCGGTTTCGCGAGAGCCCACCATTCCCGTGCCGATATCGTCGCCGGAAGAGTCGAAACGCCCGGCGTACCGTGGCTGTTCGAAATGTTCCATCAGCGTTTCACTATATACCATACGCATCCTGCGCCCCCTCAAACTTCCGCCCAGAGGGGTGACAAGCGCCGCAATCGTTCCACTGTGCGAACCACTTCCGCGATGGCGATGTCAACGTCCTGCTCAGTCGTGTTCCGGCCAATACTGAAGCGGATCGAGCTGTATGCGAGTTCGTCACTGCGGCCGAGCGCTTTCATCACATAGGAGGGTTCCTGGCTTGCCGATGTGCAGGCCGAACCGCTGGAAACCGCAATCCCCTTCATGCCCGCCATCAAGGATTCCCCGTCCACATGACCGAAGCTTACGTTCAGGTTGTGAGGCACACGGCGAACCATGTCACCGTTGAGAAAGATTTCATCCAGCCCGGAAATGCCTGCCCAAAGACGGTCGCGCAAGCGACGGATGCGCGGCAGTTCGGCCTCCATTTCCAGCCGAGCCAGCCGGAAAGCCTCACCCATGCCCACTATCTGATGGGTGGCCAGCGTACCCGAACGAAAACCTTTCTCGTGCCCGCCACCATGCATCTGGGCGATCAGCCGTACCCTCGGCCTGCGCCGCACATAAAGCGCACCAACCCCTTTGGGGCCGTATGTCTTGTGCGCCGACATCGAAAGCAAATCCACCTGCCAATCGTTAACATCGATGGACAACTTGCCGCTGGCCTGCGCGGCATCCACATGGAAGATCACGTCGTGGGCACGACAGACCCTGCCCAGGGATTTGACGTCCTGAATGACGCCAATTTCATTGTTCACAGCCATTACCGAGGCCAGAATGGTGTCGGGACGCAATGCTGCCGCAAAATCGTCCGGATCGAGCAGGCCATTAGGCTGCACCGGAAGAAAAGTCACCTCGAAACCAGCCTGTTGCAATGCCTGGCAGGTATCCAGCACCGCCTTGTGTTCCGTGCAAACGGTGACGATGTGCCGCCCCTTTTCTGCATATGCCTGCGCGGCTCCCTTCAGAGCGAGATTGTTCGATTCGGTGGCACCGGAAGTCCATATGACTTCACGGGATTCGGCACCAATCAGCAAGGCAACTTCTTCACGTGCAGCTTCTACAGCCTCTTCAGCTTCCCAGCCATACACATGTGTGTTGGAAGCAGGGTTGCCGAAGTTGCCCGAAAGCCAGGGCAACATTTTTTCGAGCACCCTATGATCCACTGGGGTGGTGGCTGCGTAATCCAGGTATACGGGACGCGAATGCATTGAAAATGAAGACTCCAGAGGCACAAGATATCATGCAGAATGGCGTGTCAGTACCACCTCGCCGCGCTCTGCCCTTCGTGCCTTGTTTTCTTCTTCGAGCTGGCGCAAACGTTGCTGGTCGACAAGATCCTGTAATGATACAGAATCCAGATAATCGATCATCTTGCGGTTCAGGTTCATCCAGAGTTCATGCGTCATGCAGGTGGAAGCACCCTGAGCCCGACCGACCTTGCAATTGCCCTTGCCGCCGCAATTGGTGGCGTCCAGTGGCTCGTCGACCGCGAAAATGATGTCCGCCACGGTGATGTTGCGCGCCAGCTTTGCCAGCGAATACCCACCGCCCGGCCCACGGACGCTGTCGACCAGCTCGTGACGACGCAATTTGCCGAAAAGCTGCTCCAGATAAGAAAGAGAGATGTTCTGCCGCTCGCTGATGGTGGCCAGCGTGACTGGACCGCGTTGCTGGCGCAGTGCCAGATCAATCATGGCTGTGACAGCGAAACGCCCTTTTGTGGTCAGCCGCATGACGGATCCTTTGTCGGGTGACTGGAAATTGGTGCCGCGCGGCGCTCCAAGTACGCCCGGACGACTGGTTCTCAAATTATACCAAATTCCCGACTATTTTATTCCGGTAATAGGCATGTGCATGCCAAGGAAAGCCCGAATGCGAAAAAGCCGCGCACTGGGCGCGGCTTTCTGACTGGCAAGGCCTGTCTGGCTGAAGGATATCAGGCAGCCTGATGCTGGTGCGCGCGCTTGCGCACCAGTTCCATAACACCTTCACAGGCATCTTCCAAATAGTCGAGCACCTTGTTGAACCCTTCCGGCCCGCCGTAGTATGGGTCAGGCACCGTAGCTTCTTCGTATTCGTTGGAGAAGCGCATCAGGAGCATCAACTTGTGCTGATAGACCTTCGGGCACATTTGTTGAAGGGCTGCCAGATTTTCCCAGTCCATTGCGAGGATCAGGTCGAACTCACGGAAATCATCCGCCTTGACCTGGCGCGCCACAATGTGGGAAATATCATAGCCACGCTTGCGGGCGGCCGCCTGCGAACGTACGTCAGGCGCCTCTCCTACGTGATAGGCATGAGTGCCCGCAGAGTCGACACCGATCACATCTTCCAGGCCGGCTTCCTTCACGTAGTGGCGGAATACGCCTTCGGCGCTGGGAGAGCGGCAGATATTACCCGTGCAAACAAACAGTACCTTGGTCATCTTTAGGGCAGCTAATAAGTGAATGTGGCTACTCGAACAGTGTGGGGCATGTAATGCTGCACCGCATCGAGAAAGAATGTATGATGGTAAACCCTAGTGCTGTTCTGAGCAATACTTATCCACCAGGAAGCTCGTAAACAGGCTACAGGCTCATGATTGCAGAAGCGGCCTGTCGTTTATCCCCAACAAAGCAGAGCTTTAATTCAAAAGCGCTTTTTTCTTCAAACGGTTCAGGGCGTCGCGCGCTGCAGCGGCCTGCTCGAATTCCAGATTGCGGGCATGGTCCATCATCTGCTTCTCCAAGCGCTTGATCTCACGCGCCAGTGCCTTGTCGTCTCGCAACAGCTCGAGCGGCACGTCGTTTTCCGCTTTCTCCGCAGCTGCGGTTTCCGCTGCGGTGGACATCACCCCATCAATCATTTCGCGCACTGCCTTGCTCACGCCTCGAGCCGTGATGTGGTGTTCCTTATTGAAGGCCAACTGGCGCTCCCTGCGCCTCTCGGTCTCGTCGATGGCACGTCGCATGGAATCCGTGATGCGATCTGCGTAAAGAATCGCCCGGCCATTCAAATTGCGCGCAGCCCGACCTATAGTCTGAAT
Source organism: Alcaligenaceae bacterium (assembly GCA_029263795.1). Taxonomy (GTDB): domain Bacteria; phylum Pseudomonadota; class Gammaproteobacteria; order Burkholderiales; family Burkholderiaceae_B; genus Yanghanlia. The sequence goes on along the minus strand of JAJUFI010000037.1, from coordinate 12,294 downwards.
GAGACTGCGTTCGGAACGGAGGAAGCCTTCCTTGTCTGCATCCAGAATGGCCACAAGCGAGACCTCCGGTATGTCCAGCCCTTCACGCAGCAGGTTGATGCCAACCAGCACGTCGAACACGCCAAGCCGAAGGTCGCGGATGATTTCCACTCGCTCGACAGTATCGATATCCGAATGCAGGTAGCGCACCTTGAGGCCGTTTTCGATCAGATAATCTGTGAGGTCTTCCGCCATGCGCTTGGTCAGCGTCGTCACAAGAACCCGCTCCCCGCGCGCGATCGTGCGGTGAATTTCCCCCAGCAGGTCGTCCACCTGAGTTGCAGCCGGCCTGACTTCCACTTCCGGGTCCACCAGGCCGGTCGGCCGAACGACCTGCTCCACCACCTGATCTGAACGTTCCGTTTCGTATGGCCCAGGTGTGGCAGACACAAAGACGGTCTGCCGCATGCGCTGCTCGAATTCCTCCAGCTTGAGTGGACGATTGTCCATGGCCGAAGGGAGCCGGAAGCCGAACTGAACCAGGGTCGATTTCCGCGACCGGTCGCCCAGATACATGCCGCCCAGCTGACCCATGGTGACATGGCTTTCGTCAATGAACATCAGGGCGTCGGTTGGCAGGTAATCGATGAGGGTGGGCGGTGGCTCGCCTGGCGCCGCGCCCGAAAGGTGTCGCGAATAGTTTTCGATTCCCTTGCAGAAACCGAGTTCCTGCAGCATCTCAAGGTCGAAGCGTGTGCGTTGTTCCAGGCGCTGCGCCTCGACCAGCTTACCGTCCTTGGTCAGCTCGGACACCCGCTCGCGCAATTCCTGCTTGATGGTTTCGATTGCACGCAGCACCGTTTCGCGCGGCGTCACGTAATGGGAACTAGGGAAAACGGTGAAACGTGGAACCTTTTGCTGCACCTTCCCGGTGAGCGGGTCAAACATTTCCAGGGATTCCACCTCATCATCGAACATGGTGATGCGCAGGGCGAGTTCCGCATGTTCTGCCGGGAATACATCAATGATTTCGCCTCGAGCCCTGAAAGTGCCGCGCGCGAACTCGACGTCATTGCGCTCATACTGCATGGCCACCAGCCGCGCCAGCAGCTCCTGGCGGGCGATCCGATCGCCAGTGCGCAGCGTCAGCACCATGGCGTGATAATCGCCTGGGTTGCCTATCCCATATATGCAGGAGACCGTGCCCACGATGATCGTGTCGCGCCGCTCGAGCAGACTCTTGGTTGCGGAAAGGCGCATCTGCTCGATATGTTCGTTGATGGAGGAATCCTTCTCGATGAAAAGATCCCTCGACGGCACATAAGCCTCGGGCTGGTAATAGTCGTAATAGGAAACGAAGTATTCGACGGCGTTGCGCGGAAAGAATTCTCGCATTTCGGCGTAAAGTTGCGCCGCCAAGGTTTTGTTGTGCGCCAGCACAAGCGCAGGCCTTCCGGTGCGCGCAATGACGTTCGCCATCGTGAAGGTCTTGCCTGACCCGGTCACGCCTAGCAGGGTCTGATACATCAGGCCGTCATTGATGCCTTCCACCAGTTTGTCAATTGCCGCAGGCTGGTCACCCGCCGGCGGATACGGCTGGTACAGCTGAAACGGACTTCCCGGAAATTCGACGAATCGCGCAGCTTTGGCCATACTGGACACACCTAGGGGAAACCCCGTATTATCACACTCTTACACCTTACTGAGCCAGCCCTCTTTCCAGAGCCAGCCCTCTTCACTCATTGTCCGCTGTTATGAACTCGCTATTCGAATCCGTCGAACTCGCACCGCGCGACCCTATTCTGGGCCTTAACGAACAATTCAATGCCGACACCCGTCCCGGCAAGGTGAACCTGGGCGTCGGTGTTTATTACGACGACGAAGGTCGAATTCCGCTGCTGAAAGCCGTCCACAAAGCCGAGCTGGCTCGTGTGCAGGCCGCTGCTCCCCGTGGCTACCTGCCCATCGAGGGCATCAGCGCCTATAACAAGGGCGCGCAACGGCTGCTGCTGGGCGAGTCCAGCCCCCTGCTGAACTCAGGCCGTGTGCTCACAGCTCAGGCATTGGGCGGCACAGGTGCACTTAAGCTGGGCGCAGACTTCCTCAAGTGGCTGGAGCCCCAGGCCAAGGTAGTCATCAGCAACCCCAGCTGGGAAAACCATCGCGCCCTGTTCGAGCGCGCCGGCTTCCAGGTTGACACGTATCCTTATTACGACCCCGCCACCCACGGCCTGAACTTCGAAGGCATGCGCAACGCCTTGAGCGAGCTGCCTGCTGGCACCATTGTTGTGCTCCACGCCTGCTGCCACAACCCCACGGGTGTGGACCCCACCCTGGAACAATGGAAGGAAATCGCCAAGGTCATCAAGGAAAAAGAACTGGTACCGTTCCTCGACATCGCCTATCAGGGCTTCGGCGACGGCATCGAAGAAGACGCTGCTGTCGTGCGCATGTTCGCCGACCAGGAAATCACCATGCTGGTGAGCTCCTCCTTCTCCAAGTCCTTCTCCTTGTACGGCGAACGCGTGGGCGCCCTCACGCTCATCTGCAACTCGTCAGAAGAAGGCGAGCGCGTCATGAGCCAGCTCAAGCGCGTAATCCGCACCAACTATTCCAACCCGCCCACCCATGGCGGCTCGATTGTGGCCGACGTTCTCAATACGCCGGAACTGTTCGAACTCTGGACACAGGAACTGGATGGAATGCGTGAACGCATCCGGAGCATGCGCAGTCAACTGGTGCAGAAGCTGAAGGAAAACGGCGTCGAGCAAGACTTCAGCTTCGTTTTACAGCAACGTGGCATGTTCTCCTATTCCGGTCTCACCAAAGAACAGGTTGACGCCCTGCGCGAAGAACACGGCGTGTATGCTGTTTCCAGCGGCCGTATCTGCGTGGCTGCTCTCAACAGCCGCAATATCGATAACGTGGCAAAGGCCATCGCAGCTGTTCTGAAGAAGTAGTACAGTCTGCGGCGCCCAAATTTAACTGGTGCCTTCAGTCTCACGCAAAGGGCCTTCCCCGGGAAAGGCCCTTAGTCCATCTGGGGCAGCACACAGGCTTGTCAGTGAGCCTTTGCAACGGCCAATTCAGCCGTCTCGCTGGTGCGTCGCATCAATTCGCTCACCGAGAACGGCACGGCAGGCCGTCTCTGCTCACGCACCTTGCGCAAATCATGAAGATACCGATTGCGCCAACCGTCAATTGTGGATGCACACAACACTGACCACATGCGCTGGTAGCGGGCAATTCTTTCCTGCAACGGCATGGTTAGGGCAATTCGCATGGCTTCAGCCATTTCTCCTGGGTCGTGCGGGTTTACCAGCAGAGCTCCATCCAACTGGCTTGCAGCGCCGGCAAAGCGCGACAGAACCAGGACGCCGGGATCTTGCGGATCTTGCGCCGCAACAAACTCCTTCGCAACCAGATTCATCCCATCTCGAAGAGGAGTGACCAAGCCGACCCTGGCCTGCCGATAAAGCGGCATCAATGCCGTACGCTCGTATTGCTGCTCCACATAAATAAGAGGTTGCCAGTCTAGCGTCGCATGACGCCCGAGGATTTCACCCGTCAGTGAAGTGAGCTGGTGTCGCAAATCAACGTAGGCCGGAACATCGGTGCGGGACGGCGGAGCGATCTGCACCAGCTGCACATTGCCCCTGAGCTCTTCGTGGTCTTCGAGCAGCAGGGCATAGGCCTTGAAGCGCTCAGGCAAGCCCTTGCTGTAGTCCAGCCTGTCCACACTCAAGATCCCCTGAATGGAATCATTCGGCCATAACTGTACCTGGGGTTCGCCTTCCGCTTCTTTCTGCAAAGCATGAGGGTCCACACCGATTGGATACACACCTGTATTCGGAACGGGTTTTTGTGGCCTCCGCTCACGACACAGGGTGACGAAGGCACGGCGATCGTCCTCCGTCTGAAAGCCCAGCAGGTCATTAGCGCACATGGCATCAAGCAGTTCATCGATGCGTGGAATGGCCTGCGCCACGCTGGGCACAGGGAAAGGAATATGAAGGAAGAAACCCATGCGCTGGGTCACACCCAGAGCCCGGCACATGCCAGCGAAGGGAAGCAGATGGTAATCATGCACCCAGATTAGGTCGTTGGGCCGCAACAGGGGTTGAAGCTGTTCGGCCATGTGCTGATTAACTTCAAGATAGCCGGCGTAATCATGCTCATTGAAGCTCATGAGGTCCAACCGATGGTGAAACGCCGGCCACAACACGCCATTGGCAAAGCCATTGTAGTAACGGTTGTGCGCCTCGCGGGCCAGGTGTATGGCAGCGACGGTCAGGCGCTCCAGGCTGAACAGCTGCACCGAATTGCAGTCGTCTTCACGGAGCTCGCCGCTCCATCCGAACCAAAGACTCGGTTTTTCCTTTAAGGCGTCGAGCAATCCTGTTGCAAGCCCCCCCGCCGATTTCGCTGCCGGCGTCCGGTTGGCCACAATCACCACTCGTTCATGCTGTTCCATATTCCCCTTCCTTAGACTTCGGGCCGAACCCATTGCCTGCGTGTTTAGTGATTAGCTGTGTTGATCTCGATACTCTTCTGACCTCAATTCTTCTAAGCTGTCTTTCCAGCCAGATTGCCAGGGAGGCAACGTCTGGCAACTGCCAGGGCGCATGAGTTTCAGCCGGTTCGCCTATGCGGATGGCAGCACCTCCGAGCCCACAGGCCGCGACAAATGCGTCTTCATCTGTTCGGTCATCCCCAACCGCAAGTGGCCACCGCCCACGGAACGCCGGCTGGTTCATGAGACGACGCAGTCCCAACCCTTTGTGCCGCCCTTTGGCCTTGATTTCGTGAACACAGTGTCCCTCCATCACGGCCCATCCTGGTGCCTGCTGCACCGCCTGTTGCACCAGTTCGGCAATAGTCCAGCGTACTTCGGGTGCCTGCCGCCAATGCACTGCAACAGCACCTGGTTTCTTTTCCACCCAGACTCCGGGCAGCGTAGAAACGCCATTCTCGAGACGACCCGCAAGATGCGAGGGCAGTAGCGGAGAACTGCGCACGATGCGTCCAGGCTGCAGCCCAAGCTGTCCGCCGTGCGAACCAACGATGGGAATCTCAACCGGGTGTAGCAAGCGACGTACCTGAGCCAGGGGACGACCGCTCAATACGGCGAGCGCGACTCCCTGGCTTTGCAGCCGTTTCAGGAGTTTTCGAGTGGCGCACGGGATGCGACTCATTTCGGGACGTGCCGTAAATGGAGCGAGCGTTCCATCGACGTCAAGAAATAGCGCCAGGCGGGACGGGTGCAGAAATAGATCAGGCGGAAGGGCCGGCTGCTGAGCAACCGGACTCATTCCTTCTGCCGCTGGACCCAGCGTGGAGCGCTCGTGAGGCGTTCTCACTGCAGCAAAGTTTTCCACCATACATTTCATAAATGCCTAACCTCGCCTACCGCCCCGTAACCTGCACGTGTCACCCAGCTTTAGCATTTATCGGGCCCGAACTGGGTACCCGGCAGCCCATCAACTTGATATTCGCAAGCAAACGAGTGAAAATCAGAGCTGTATAAAAAAACAGCTTTGTCATGGCCGCCAAACTTACTGCTCGTCAACAGCAAATTCTTGATCTCATCCGTTCGGAAATTCACCGTACCGGCTTTCCTCCAACACGCGTGGAAATCGCTCAGGCTCTGGGTTTTAGGTCCCCGAACGCAGCGGAAGATCACTTGAAGGCGCTTGCGCGCAAAGGGGCCATAACCCTTACCGCCGGCGCATCCCGCGGTATCCGGCTGGTGGAAGCCGAGCCTCCTGCGTCATCCAGTGTCAGCTCTCTGTTCCTGCCAATAGTCGGCCGGGTGGCGGCAGGTAGCCCCATATTGGCAGCGGAACACATCGAACGTGAAATAGGGGTCGAACCTTCCCTGTTCAACCCGGTCCCCGACTATCTTCTGCGCGTACGCGGCCTCAGCATGCGTGACGCAGGCATCCTGGATGGCGACCTGCTGGCAGTCAAAAAAACGCCGGAAGCCCGAAACGGCCAGATCATCGTGGCGCGCCTGGGTGACGAGGTCACCGTAAAAAGGCTACAGCACAGTGGCGGAACCGTTCAACTGTTGCCGGAAAACCCTGATTATGAACCCATTGTCGTGAAGCCGGAAGACGATTTTTCCATCGAGGGGCTGGCTGTGGGTCTCATTCGCTCCAGTCCTTTGAACTAGGCCACTTTGTTTGCTGCTGTCTGGTCCACCGCCCTTGCGGGTATGCACATCGGCGCACGATTGAAAAGATAAATGGCCCCTGCCGGGTTGCACCGGAGGGGCCAATTTCTTCGCCGCTTCCCCCACAGTACGTGGTGGGGGTTCAGCGAACCGGCATCAATGCTTCACAACATCGCTTCCTGCGGCGTCGTCCACCTTCTTCGAGGCGGCCAATGATTCCGCAGCAAGACGGGCGACTTCTTCGTCAGACAACGGCGTGGGCATGTGTTGCAGAGCAACCTCCAGCACACGATCGATCCACCTGACAGGAATGATTTCCAGGTGATTCTTCACGTTGGCTGGGATCTCGGCGAGATCCTTCACGTTCTCTTCCGGAATCAGCACGGTTTTGATGCCGCCACGATGAGCCGCCAGAAGTTTTTCCTTGAGGCCGCCAATGGCGAGTACCTCTCCCCGTAAGGTGATTTCGCCTGTCATCGCGACATCAGCCCGAACGGGAATACCAGTCAGGGCAGATACCATGGCCGTGGTAATGGCTATGCCGGCAGAAGGACCATCCTTGGGCGTGGCGCCTTCCGGGAAATGGACGTGCAGGTCACGCTTTTCGAAGGCAGTATTGGCAATACCCCACTTCTGAGCCCGTGCACGAACCACTGTACGCGCTGCCTCGACCGACTCCTTCATCACGTCGCCAATCGAGCCAGTGCGCAATACCACACCCTTGCCGGGCATGTCGGCCACCTCGATGGTAAGCAGGTCGCCTCCCACTTCAGTCCAGGCAAGACCTGTGACCTGACCGACCTTGTTTTCCTTTTCGGCCACGCCAAAGCTGTACTTGCGTACGCCCAGGAAGTCAGAAAGGTTCTCGGTGGTGACATGGATGGCTTCGGGCTTTTCCTCGGCCTTTTCCTTGCCTTCGGGCTTAGCATCTGCTGCCTGCAGCAGAAGGCGCTTGACCACCTTGCGGCAAATCTTGCCGATCTCCCGCTCCAGACCGCGCACACCGGCCTCACGTGTGTAGTAGCGAACGATGTCGCGTACTGCAGCTTCATCGACCACCAACTCGCCTTCCTTGACGCCGTTGTTCTTCATCAGCTTGGGCAAAAGGTGATCAAAGGCGATATGCACCTTCTCATCTTCCGTGTAACCGGACAGGCGGATCACCTCCATGCGGTCAAGCAGCGCCGGCGGAATGTTCAGCGTGTTGCTAGTGGCAACGAACATGACGTCGGACAGGTCGAAATCCACTTCGACGTAGTGGTCCTGGAAGGTGTGGTTCTGTTCAGGATCAAGTACTTCCAGCAGAGCCGATGATGGGTCGCCACGGAAGTCGGCACCCATCTTGTCGATTTCGTCCAGCAGGAACAACGGATTACGCACACCCACCTTGGACATGTTCTGCAGGATCTTGCCCGGCATCGAACCAATGTAGGTGCGACGGTGCCCGCGAATCTCCGCTTCATCACGCACACCCCCCAGCGCCATACGAACGAACTTGCGGTTCGTTGCACGAGCAATGGACTGACCCAAGGAGGTCTTACCCACCCCAGGCGGCCCGACCAGGCAAAGGATCGGCGCCTTCAGCTTGTCCACACGTTGCTGTACGGCCAGATACTCGACAATGCGCTCCTTGACTTTCTCAAGGCCGTAGTGATCGGCATCCAGCACTTCCTGCGCGTTCGAAATGGAGTTGTTGATACGGCTCTTCTTGCGCCAGGGCAGACCAATCAGCGTGTCGATATAGTTGCGCACGACTGTGGCTTCGGCCGACATGGGCGACATCAGCTTGAGTTTCTTGAGCTCGGCTTCGGCTTTCTTACGCGCTTCCTTGGGCATGTGGGCCGCCTGGATCTTCTTTTCCAGTTCCTCGAGGTCAGCGCCCTCTTCGCCTTCGCCCAATTCCTTCTGAATGGCCTTTACCTGCTCGTTCAGATAGTAATCGCGCTGGCTCTTTTCCATTTGCTTCTTGACGCGGCCACGGATGCGTTTCTCGACCTGAAGAATGTCAATTTCTTCCTCAAGCTGAGTAAGCAGACCTTCCAGACGCGCGGCGGTGCCAGCGACCTCCAGCATGCGTTGCTTTTGGTCGAGCTTCAGCGGCAAGTGTGCAGAGATGGTATCTGCCAGACGAGCTGGGTCGTCAATCCCCGTCAGGGAGGTGAGAATCTCCTGAGGGATCTTCTTGTTCAATTTGACATACTGTTCAAACTGGGCCATTACGGCACGACGCAGGGCCTCCACTTCCGCACTGTCACCCGTTTCCGGTGCCATGGGCACGGCCACGGCCGAAAAGTGTGTTTCCACTTCCGTCACACTTTGGATGCGTGCGCGTTGCAGCCCTTCGACCAGGACTTTCACCGTGCCATCAGGCAGTTTCAGCATTTGCAAAATGCTGGCGACGCAACCGATTTCATAGAGATCCTCAGGGCGAGGATCATCTTTGCCGGCAGATTTCTGCGCGACCAGCATGATGTGATTGCCAGCTTCCATGGCCAGCTCCAACGCCTTTATGGAGCGAGGGCGGCCAACGAACAGGGGAATCACCATGTGCGGAAATACCACTACATCGCGCAAAGGCAGCAGCGGCAAATCCATGGGTTCCGAAGCAAGAATCTGGCTCGCAGACATAGTAAATTTCCTTTAAGTTGCGGCTTGAGATGCGAAAGGGAAGCCTGGGCCTCCCTTTGCAGCGATTTCCTTGACGTGTAGATGGCGACGCCTGAAGAAATTTCAAGCCGTGCTGCCAAAATGGCCGGCGTCAGGCAGCCCCCCTGATTCGATTCTGGCCTTTGACGTCATCCTCAACTTCGTCGGAGCCATCGTCACGGACCAGTATCGGCTTGCCGGTACCGTTTACGGCGTTTTCGTCCACCACAACTTTTTTGACATTACCCAGACTGGGAAGTTCGTACATGGTGTCCAGCAACGCCTGTTCCACGATGGAACGCAAGCCCCGTGCCCCGGTGCGCCGTTTGATGGCCCGCTGTGCGATGGCACGAACAGCTTCGGGTAGGACTTCGAGTTCAACGTCCTCCATGGCGAACAGTTTCTGGAACTGCTTGATGAGCGCATTCCTGGGTTCCGTAAGAATTCGGACCAGGGTGTCTTCATCAAGTTCCTGCAAAGTTGCGACGACCGGCAAACGTCCCACCAGTTCCGGGATGAGCCCGAACTTGATGAGGTCTTCGGGTTCCACTTCGCTGAAAAGTTCGCCGACGCCCTTTTCGCTCTTCGTGCGGACCGAGGCGGAAAAACCGATGCCGGAACGTTCGCTGCGATCTCGGATAACCTTTTCCAGGCCGTCAAATGCACCACCCACAATGAACAGAATGTTGGTGGTGTCGACCTGCACAAAATCTTGGTTTGGGTGCTTGCGGCCGCCCTGAGGGGGAACCGAAGCCACCGTGCCTTCAATCAACTTGAGCAGAGCCTGCTGCACACCTTCGCCGGAAACGTCACGGGTGATGGACGGGTTGTCGGCCTTGCGGGAAATCTTGTCGATTTCATCAATGTAGATGATCGCGCGCTGGGCCTTTTCCACATCGTAATTACAGTTCTGCAGCAGCTTCTGAATGATGTTCTCGACGTCTTCACCCACGTAGCCGGCTTCGGTCAGGGTGGTAGCGTCTGCCATGACGAAAGGAACATCAAGCATGCGCGCCAGGGTTTGCGCGAGCAGCGTCTTGCCCGAGCCAGTCGGCCCGATGAGCAGGATGTTGCTCTTGCTCAGTTCGACGTCGTCATCCTTGACATCGCTGTAACGAATGCGCTTGTAGTGGTTATAGACTGCGACGGCCAGAGTGCGCTTGGGCTTGTCCTGACCAATGACATATCCGTCAAGGAATTCCTTGATTTCCGCCGGCGTCGGCAATTCATTGCGGACGGCGTCCCGAGCGGCTTCCTGGGATTCTTCCAGAATGATGTCATTGCAAAGGTCGATGCACTCATCGCAGATGAACACCGACGGCCCGGCGATAAGCTTGCGTACTTCGTGCTGATTCTTTCCGCAGAAAGAGCAGTGCAAGGTCTTATCGTCGCTCGAACCTTTTTTTTCGGGCATAGGAATTTCAGATCAATCTGTACGACGCCAATCTACGGCGACGTGAAAGTGGCGCCCGACCTTGCAAAAAGCGCAAGGCCAGGCGGTGAGAAACGCCTGCCTGGATCGTGGCCCTCAGCCTTGGCGTCCGCATTTAGCCCTGGTCATTACGGGAGACCAGAACCTTGTCAATAAGCCCATAAGATAGCGCATCTTCAGCAGACATGAAATTGTCACGTTCCGTGTCCTGTGCAATGCGTTCAACGGGCTGGCCAGTGTTGCGGGCCAGGATTTCATTCAGGCGCTCCCGCAGGCTGAGGATTTCCTTGGCCTGGATCTGGATGTCGGATGCCTGCCCCTGAGCCCCACCGGAAGGCTGATGGATCATGATGCGGGAGTTGGGCAGGCTGTAACGCTTGCCCTTGGCGCCCGCGGCCAGCAGAAATGCACCCATGCTGGCTGCAATGCCGGTGCACAGCGTGGAGACATCCGGCTTGACGAACTGCATGGTGTCGTAAATGGCCATGCCAGCGTATACCGACCCGCCCGGTGAATTGATGTAGAGGGAGATATCCTTATCGGGGTTTTCTGATTCGAGGAACAACAACTGCGCCACCACCAGATTGGCGGAATGGTCATTGACCGGCCCCACGAAGAAGATCACCCGTTCACGCAGCAGGCGTGAATAGATATCGTACGAGCGCTCACCGCGCCCCGATTGCTCAACCACGATGGGCACGTAGCCCAAACCCGTAGGCACTACCGAATCCCCACCATACAACGAGGCGTAAAAATCGGTAAATCGCGACATTAGTTAGTCCCCATGATTTCGTCGAACGAGACCTGCTCTTCTGTAACCTGGGCCTTGGACAGAACGTGATCGACCACGTTGTCTTCCAGAACCACAGCCTCAATCTCGGCGCGACGCTGACGATCGGCCAGGTAGTAGGCCACAACCTGAGCGGGTTGCTCGTAATTCTGTGCAAATTCTTCGATACGCTCACGAACTTGTTCGGGCTTGGCTTGAAGGTCGGCACTCTTGACGAGTTCGGACACCAGCAGCCCCAGACGCACACGACGCTCGGATTCGGCTTCGAAAGCTTCAACCGGAATCGGCAGGCTGTCAGCGTTGGGTACACCGCGCTGCTTGAGGTCTTCGCGCGCTGCCGCCACACGGCCTTCAGCGTCGCTCTTGACCAGAGCCTTGGGCACTTCAAAGGTGCAGGCAGCGGCCAGGGCGTCCATGACGCTACCCTTGGTGCGGGCCTGAACCCGGGCCTTCACTTCGCGTTCGATATTCGCGCGAACGTCGGCAAGCAGTTTTTCCACGTCGCCTTCGGGCTGACCCAGCTGCTTGGCGAACTCGGAATCGACCTCAGGAAGCTTGGCTTCAGCCACTTCACGCACAGTGATGGTGAACTCAGCCGTCTTTCCGGCCACTTCCTTACTGCCGTAGTCTTCAGGGAAAGTCAGCGGGAAGGTTTTCTCCTCGCCAGCCTTCATGCCCGTGACCGCTTCTTCAAATTCGGGCAGCATGCGGCCCTGACCCAGGACGAAGGGGAAGTTTTCCGCCTTGCCGCCAGGGAATTCAACACCGTCGATACGGCCGACGAAATCAAGCGTTACGCGGTCATTTTCGCCAGCGGTACGGCCTTCCTGGGCTTCATAGGTGGCGCGCTGACGACGCAGGATGTCGATGGTGCGCTGGATATCGGCGTCGGACACTTCGCAAGTGCTGCGCTTCACTGATAGAGTGGAGAGATCAGGAACCTCGACGTCGGGATAGACTTCGAAAACCGCGGAGAAAGCCAGCTTGCCTTCTTCCACCCCTTCCGTCTTGGGCTCGAGCTTCGGGGTCCCTGCCACCCGCAACTCTGTCTCGCTCAGAATTTTTTCAAGGGTGCGACCCACTTCTTCGTTGATCACGTCGTAACGGATGCCAGGTCCATGGGTACGCTCAATAATCGACAGGGGAGCCTTACCAGGGCGAAAGCCTTGCACCTTGGCGCTACGTGCGACGCGTTTTAACTGGGCCTGCACTTCCTTCTCGACGTCGTCAAGCGAAACGACCAGATCAACACGGCGCTCAAGGCCGGACAAT
>JAJUFI010000202.1 GCA_029263795.1 Alcaligenaceae bacterium | reverse complement strand
TCGGACTCGCGGATTGCCTCGGCGAACCAGAGATAAAGCGAAATGAACAGCCCGACCACGCCGATGAGGAACATCCATCGCCCGGGGAACATGCTGTTGATCCAGAGCGCCGCGCCCAGGAACATCAGGAGCAGGGAAATGCTCGTGCGTATTGGGTGAGGCGAATTGGAAGGCACATAGTAGTAGGGTGCCTTGCCGCCGTTGTCCGCGTGAGTTGCGCTCATGGTGAGTCTCCTACGAATGTTCTTCTGTTCAGTTTCAGCTTGTGAAATAACCAATGAACCAACGAGCCGCTGCGACCAGGACAAGGACGAACACCAGCGTTGCCAGCAAGCCCATCACGATCAGGTGTAATGGGTTCAGCCGGCTGAAATCCTCGCTGTAACCCTTGTTCCTGCGGATGCCAAGCATTCCCCAGCCCACTGCCTTCATGGTCTGGAGAAGCGTGTAGTGGCGGGGTTCGTCCTGCCCGGTACTGTTTTCTTTGTCCTGTTTCATGCTGCTCAGCTCTTGGACGCAATGCTCCAGATCGTCCAGGCCATCACGCCTATGACAAAGGCGAGCAGGCATAGAGCTGTGTAGCGGTTCTTGCGGCGTTGTTCAGGTGTCATGGTCATGCTTACTTCACTACCGGAGGTGTTTCAAACGTGTGGAATGGGGCCGGCGAAGGCACAGTCCATTCCAGACCGGTGGCGCCTTCCCAAGGCTTGGCCGGAGCCGGCTCACCGATCTTGCGGGAGGCTTTGATGACCAGCCAGAGGAAGATGAGCTGTGACAGGCCGAACCAGAAAGCACCAACGGTTGCGATCATGTTGAAGTCTGTGAACTGGGCGGCGTAGTCCGCATAGCGGCGAGGCATGCCGGCCAGACCCAGGAAGTGCATGGGGAAGAAGGTGATGTTGAAGGAGATCATGCTGGACCAGAAGTGCCACTTGCCCAGCTTTTCGTCATACATCACACCTGTCCACTTGGGCAGCCAGTAATAAGCGCCCGAATACATGCCGAACAGAGAACCCGCCACCATCACATAGTGGAAGTGGGCAATCACGTAGTAGGTGTCATGCACCTGGATATCGACCGGCGCCACGGACAGGATGAGACCCGTGAAGCCGCCGATGGTGAACACGAAGATGAAGCCGATGGCAAACAGCATCGGGGTTTCAAATGTGAGTGCGCCTCTCCACATGGTGGCCACCCAGTTGAAGACCTTCACGCCCGTGGGGATGGAGATCAGCATGGTGGCGTACATGAAGTACAGCTGGCTGGTGGCGCTCATGCCCGTGGCAAACATGTGGTGAGCCCACACGAGGTAGGACAGGATGGCGATGGCAGCGGTTGCGTACACCATCGAGGCATAGCCGAACAGTGGTTTGCGGGCAAAAGCAGGCACTACCGAGGAAATAATGCCGAAGGCCGGCAGAATCATCACATAGACCTCGGGGTGGCCGAAGAACCAGAAGATGTGTTGGTACAGGACAGGGTCACCACCGGCTGCAGCATTGAAGAAGGCAGTACCGAAGTGACGGTCGGTCAGCAGCATGGTGACTGCGGCAGCCAGCACCGGCATGATGGCCAGCAGTAGGTAGGCGGTGATCAGCCATGTCCAGCAGAACAGCGGCATCTTGAACAATGTCATGCCCGGGGCGCGCATGTTCAGGATGGTCACGATGATGTTGATCGCGCCCATGATGGAAGATGCCCCCAGGATGTGCACCGCGAAGATGGTGAAGTCCATGCCAGGGCCCATCTGCAACGACAGCGGTGCGTACATCGTCCAGCCCGCGGCATTGGCACCGCCCGGCACGAAGAAGGACACAGTGAACAGGATGGCACCGATGGGCAGCAGCCAGAAGCTGAAGTTGTTCATCCGTGCGAAGGCCATGTCAGACGCGCCGATCTGCAGCGGAATCATCCAGTTCGCGAAACCAACGAAGGCCGGCATGATGGACCCGAAGATCATTATGAGGCCGTGCATGGTGGTGAACTGGTTGAACAGTTCAGGCCGGAAGAACTGCAGCCCCGGCGCAAAGAGTTCTGTTCGCAGCAACAGTGCCAGAACGCCCCCTTCCAGGAGCATGGCGAATGAGAAGACAAGGTACATCGTGCCGATGTCCTTGTGGTTCGTGGCGAAAACCCAGCGCCGCCAGCCTTTCTCGGGGCCGTGGTGCGCGTGGTCGTGATCGTGATCATGGGTGGTCGGTGGTACGTGACCGGCGGTAACGCTGCTCATGCTTGGCTCCTTCCTGCTGGCTCGCCCCTGGGAGAGGCGAGCCGAATTCTGGTGATCTTGCTTCTAGTGCCCTGTGGTCGGGCGTCTAGCGCTGGGCCGTGACGTCGGAGGGTTGTACGACAGGGTCTGGGCCCTTGCCGTCATTCCCCCAGGCGTGGCGCGTATAGGTGATGACCGATGCGATCTCGACGTCGTTGAGCAGATCGCGGAACGGCGCCATGGCGGTGCCCGGCTTGCCGTTCAGAACAATGTCGATCTGCCCCTTCATGGGTGCGAGCACGGTGGTCTCATTGCCCGCGAGCGCCGGGAACGTATTCGGCAGACCCTGGCCATTGGCCTGGTGGCAGGCGACACAAGTGCCGGCATAGACTTTTTCGCCACGTGTCATGAGCTCTGCGAGCTCGTAGGTTTTGGTGGGATCATCAGCGGCGGCCTGCATGGCTTTGACGCGCTCGGCGGCCCACGCTTCGTAATCGGCCTGTTCCATGACTTCAACCACGATGGGCATGAAGGCGTGGTCTTTGCCGCAAAGTTCGGCGCACTGACCGCGGTAGATGCCGGCTTTCTCGGCACGGAACCAGGTGTCGCGCAACACGCCGGGCATGGCGTCTTGCTTGACACCGAAGTCAGGCACCATCCAGGAGTGGATGACGTCGTTTGCCGTGAGCATGACCCGAACCTTCTTGTTGACCGGCACCACCAGGTGGTTGTCGGTTTCCATCAGGTAGGTGTCGGATTTCGGCGCGCGGCCTTCGATCTGGTCGCGCGGAGTGGAAAGACGGGCAAGAAAGCGGACACCCTGTGCAGGGCCGTCGAGGTACTCGTAGCCCCACATCCATTGATAACCTGTGGCCAGAACGGTGAGATCGGGGCTGGAAGTGTCCTTCATTTTCACCACGGCGCGGGTGGCAGGCACCGCCATGGCAATGATGATGAGGAATGGGATGACCGTCCAGGCGATTTCGACGCCGACGTGTTCGTGGAACTTCGCGGGAATGGCGCCTTTCGACTTCCGGTGCATGATGATGGAATAGATCATCACACCGAAGACGCCCAAGAAGATGAGGGCACAAATGACCAGCAATAGCCAATGCAGATCTGCCAGATCGCTTGCTACGCGTGTGACCCCTCTTGTGAGGTTGAGCTGGTTGACCTGTGGGCCCCCCGGCATGTCTCCTACCTGGGCAAATGTTGCGCCGGAAAAAAATAGCGCAGCTATTCCCAAAACCCCCTTTTCCTTCATCATGCTGACCCCTGGT
>JAJUFI010000078.1 GCA_029263795.1 Alcaligenaceae bacterium | reverse complement strand
TGTGTGACGCGAGCCGTATTGCCCCATCCGGCCTGGATGACGGTGGCCGTATGGTTGTTACCACGCATATCGACCAGTGCCACGTTGCCGATGCCATTCTGAGTAACGTTAGCGTTCAGGCCCGAACCGTTCTGCCGTACGGACGCATAGTGAGAACTGCCGTTCTGTATGACCGTAGCTTCCGTGGCGCTGCCAGTGCCACGCTGATCGATATCGGTAGTGTTGTTCAGCCCGGACTGATAGACCTCAGCTTCAACCAGGCGTCCGCGCTGGACAATGGATGCATCGTTGCCCCAGCCGCTGGTCTGGTTCACAAACGCCCATTGGCTGGAACCGCCACCGCCATAACCGTAGCCGGTGCCCCCCTGATCAATGCTGACGGAGCCACCACTTGCGGCCTGGTAGACTTGGGCACCACCGTAATTGAGCCGGTTTTGTTCAACTGTGGCTGTGTTGAAGCTTCCTGGTGCATTGATGGTTGCCCACACATTTTCACTGCGGCTTTGTTCAATGGTGTGATCGTTATTCCATCCCGAAGTGGTGATGCGCGCCGAGACGTCTGAGTTGTAGTTGTTGCCTTGTTCGATCACAGCTGTGCTGAAGTTGCCGGTCTGCTCTACATAGGCGTCTGCGGCCATGGCTGCGGTAGCTCCGTAAGCCAGGGTGATGCCAAGTGCCAGTGCGGATAGTTTTACGTTCATGGTATTGCTCCTCGTCGATTTCACTGTTCAGCTCTCTGGGCCAAAGAGATGGCATCGCATGGAAGGCCCGTTACCCATGTGATGCAGCCGGTTGTACCGGCGTACGCGGATCGCGTCTGCCTGATCTCGCAGTTCAGGCACCGTCCGTCACGAGGACGGTTGCGCGGACCCATTTCCCGAATCGGGAGGAAGTTCTTTGCTTAACGACCCCTGAGTGGAGTGCTGAACCACGTCGTAGGTGTCGCTCTGGGCTGCAGCTAGGTAGCGCTGCAATATTGGGGAATTCCAGTCTTCTTCATTCCGTAAGCGCCAGTTGCCATCCTTGATGCCCTGTATCGTGAGATGAATGACCGCCGCTTCGATGGCTTCCTTCACGCTCAGTTGTGCTGGTTCGTTGCTGGTGATGCCGGCTTCGAATTCGAACAAATCCGTGTAGTTCACGAATTTGTAGACATTGGGAGTGAGCTCGTAGGAAAAGATGGTCTTGGTTGTGGAGACCGAATGCAGGATGGCGCCGGTGCGAATGTCTATGCTGCGCAAGTTGATGGTCACCTGATCCATCCGATACTGGGTGGAAGCGCCCACACCCAGAAAGCGTGCTCCAATGCCGCCTGTGCGCAAGTTACTTTCGTAGGCTATGATGCCGCCGTCAAGAAGGATGGACGCAGGCATCAACGGAGGCACATTGTTCATGTTCGCCGGTGCGCCAGGGTGTTCCATTGCACGGACTATGCGTCGCTCAGTCAGCAGTTCCTGCAGGCTTTCCCGCTCAACCGGGGTGTACCAGCCTGAATCTTTCAGGGCTTTGATCAGCATGGCCGCCGCGCCCTGGGTGACCGAAGTGGAGAATGAACTGTCGGGGGCGGGTTTGTACTGGCCGGTCTGATCACGGAAACCGTAGACGGCTGCGACCACTTTTCCCCTGGGCGGGGGCAGACGTACGAGGTCGGGAGTGGAGGGCGAAGGCGGCGTCAGCGTGGCGGCGGTCGTTGGCTGGACGGGCTCTCTTGGAGGCACGGCGCAGGCAGCCAGGGTCGCGGTCAGAGTCAATGCTGTAGCACAACGCGCAACCTTGCTGCGGGCGGATGCGGGTTCTCGCAGTGTTCGGGTCATCATTGGCTGCTCACGATGAATTGGGTGGATGCACCGGTCAACTTATCAGTGGTGGTCACGTTCAACATGCCGTTGCCAATGTCGGCCACGTTGATGATGAAGTTGTCCGTTTCCAAGTTCCCCGGAATCAGGTTGCCGTTCGGGCCCATGATCCTGGAGGTAGCCGCTGTGGTCAGGCGGTTGATGACCTGTCTCTCCAGAGTCTCGTTGAACTGCTCCAACGGGGTTTTCTCTTCCAGCCCCCTGTCGTCGTCCAGCCCCGGATCAGTGTGCGTCTTGGTGGCAAGCGCGGAGTTCAGCAATACGTGGCCGTATGCAGGGTTGCCGCCAAATGAAGGGTTGCGTGGGTAGTAGATCAGTTCACTGGCGGTTGCCTGGCCTGCCAGTGAAAGCGCTCCCAGCATCATGGCGGCGCGCAGGCCGCATGGGCGATGTTTGGGCATGTTGCCTCCTCTCATAGTTCCTCCAAACCCAGGTCGGGATCCGGAGCGGTAAAGCGTTCCAATTCACGTTGAGCAATGCGTTCCTGCACCTGTTCCACAGCGAGTTCACTCAGCTCACGGGTTGCCGCCCGTGCGGGGGGCAAAAAGGTATGAAAAATTCGTTGCTGCCGATACAGAACCCAGATCTCGCTGCCAAACCGTGCCGTAGGCCTTTCGTGTATGGAGATGGAGTAACGGGCAGAATGGTCGCTGTGGCGCCAGTAAGTGGCGAAGTAGCGGTAGAAGTCTTTTCCCAGAACGGTCACTGTACGGTTAACGACGACCCCCCCAGAGGTTCGTCAAACAGCCGTTCCACCGCTTTCTGCACTTCTTCCGCCGGGTCTGCCTGCTCTCTGCTTTTGCGATGCACCTCGTCGTTGCCGGTGGACTTGCCGACAATGCGGCCCGGCTGAGCCACGGCTACGGTAGTCCACGCGACCAATGCCGTAACCACAAGCGCTGCGGGCAAGCAGAAGCCGTCTTGCCGATGGCGCACTGCCGCTGGAGGTTTGCTTCTGAAAGCGTGAAATTTGTGAGTCATCGACGCATTCCTGGAAAATTCTTACTTGTTTCCGTACATCCCGTCGCAAGCTGGAAAACACTTGTATGGGATGTATCGTAGGGAAACGAAAACACTGGAACATGCGCCTAATGGCTGGAAGGAAGGCGGCCCAATGGCCGCTAGCCGTTTGCCGATGGGTCAGACGGGCTTACGCCAGAGGGAGGAAGCAAAGACCCATTTTCCCTTTGCCGCCCCGACTTCGTTTCGCATCCCCATGTGGCTCTTCGCCAAGACCCGCGGACATCCCTGCAGGCCTCCAGTAATGCGTCCACGCATCTCCGTGAGATGCCATTACGCAGATCATGATGAATGGCCTAGGAAGAATCACCACTCCCGTATGGCTAGAGCGGGAAAACCCGCGTGGTGGGGCTTTCATTTAAAAATGCAGATTTCGCTATCAAGGAGTGCGAGGTTCACAGGTATGATGCTGCTCACTTTTGAGGAGAGGATGAGCCGTGAATTTCATTTTCAGAGGTAATGAGGTACTGCTGCGTGATGCAGATATGGAGCTGCCAGACGCTCTGGCGTGTCATGCTCTTGGGGAAGCGGCCAAGGCAATGCACCCGCTGTGGTTGACTGCCGACTGCCAGGATTTCTGCACACAAGTGTCAAAAGACATCAAAGCGCCGGCGGGATACAGTTTCCACAGATTGCGGGGGGTGTTGGCTCAGTTGGGGGAACGGGGTGCGGCGGTAAGCCGTGCTTACCAAGTATCCGAATGGGTGCGCACCCATCGTTACTGTGGCGTTTGTGCAACTCCCATGCAGAAGTCAGAGAAAGAACTCTGCTTTCATTGCCCGGCTTGCGGGTTCGCTGCCTATCCCCGCGTCTCGCCGGCAATGATGGTGCTGATCAAGCGCGGTGAGGAAGTCTTGCTGGCGCGTCATTCCGCCTACGCACAGGCGCGCTATACGGCCTTGGCAGGCTTTGTGGAGGCCGGGGAGAACATAGAAGAAGCCATACACCGAGAAGTCTTCGAAGAGGTGGGCCTGCGGGTGCGCGATTTGCGCTATTTCGGCAGCCAGTCGTGGCCATTTCCACATTCCCTGATGATTGCCTTCACGGCGGAATATGAAAGTGGGGAATTGCGCATACAGGAAGATGAGCTGGACGACGCGCGCTGGTTCGGCCCCGGCGACGAACTACCGGAAATTCCCGCCATAGAATCGGTCGCAGGGCGGCTGATTCGGGCCAACTTGGCACCCAGCCTTCTGGCTCAGGCCTGAGTTTCACGACGCCGTGTGTGCGGCGGACGTTCCGCGCGCATGGCGAAGAAATTCGCACCAGCAATCAGTGCAGCACCAACGAACACAGCGGCCCCAATGGTCTCGCCGTAGTACAGCCAGCCGATGACCGCGACCAGCGGTACGCGAAGGAAATCGATGGGTATGGCAAGTGAGGCATCCATGATCTGCAGGGCGCGGGCCATGGTGTAGTGGGCACAGAGCGTGGCGACCCCCAGCACGACAATCCATGGTGCATCCAGCCATGACGGCACGACCCAATCAGTGGTAAACCACATCATGAGTGCAGCCATGGGGCATTGCATGAGCACCATCCACATAACGATGACCGCAGGTGAACACGTGGCTGTGAGACGCTTCACGAACACGGCTGAAGCGCCGTAACCGGCTGCTGCAGCCAATACCAGAAACGCCGCGGCGTTCAAACCGGCATCCGGTCTGAGTATGATCAGCACTCCCGCGAAACTGACCAACATGGCCATGAAACGCACACGGGTAATGCGCTCACCGAGCCAGAGCGCGGCGATGAGCGCCACCCAGATCGGCATCGTGAACTCCAGCGCGAAGACATAGGCCAGAGGCAGCAGGACCACGGCCAGTGTCCAGCAATACTGGGCGCTGAAATGCACCAGATTTCGAAGTACATGCAGGTGCAGGTCGATGCCCTTGCACATTTCCGGCAGTACCCGATGCGCCACCGCCAGCATGATCACGATTCCTACGGCAGAGCGCAATAGCAGTACCTGCATGATCGACATGTGCTGTGCGAGTTCGCGTGAGGCGAGCGCCATGGCAATGAAGGACACAAGGCAGGCAAGCATCCAGAGTACGCCCACCCAGAGCGGTGCTGCTTTCTTCGTTGCGGGGGTTGTCATGGAAAAGAAGAGGGGGCGCCTGTTCGCGCCCCCAATGTGTGTGTCAGCTTAACCCAGAGCCTGGGGCAGCCACAGTGAAATGGCTGGAACGTAAGCCACGAGCATGAGGAAACTGAGCAGTAGTATGAGCCACGGTGACGCGGCGCGGACTACTTGCCCGATGCTCAGTTTTGTTATACCCGCCGTCACGAAAAGGTTCAACCCAATGGGGGGCGTTACCATGCCGATCTCCAGGTTAACCACGATCATGACGCCCAGGTGGACGGGGTCAATGCCCAGTTGCATGGCGATGGGGAATAGGATGGGAGCAAGGATCAGAATGATGCCAGTGGGCTCCATGAACATTCCGGCGACCAGCAGCAGAATATTGACCACGATCAGGAACTGCCACGGAGCCATGTCCCAGGCGATGATCTGCTCAGCAATGGCGTGCGGAATGCGTTCCGTGGTCAGCACGTGAGCAAACAGCAGAGCGTTGGCAATGATGAACATCAGCATGATGGTCACCTTCGCTGCATCTACCAGCACCGCTGGCGTATCGCGCAGACGCATGTCCCGATATATGAAGACAGCAACGACGAAGGCATATACAGCCGATACCGCAGCAGCTTCAGTAGGCGTGAAGATACCGCCGTAGATCCCGCCCAGAATAATGACGATGAGCATCAGACCCCAGATAGAGTCTCGTCCGGCGACGAGAACTTCTTTCAATGAGGCACGTGGATGGCGGGGGAAATTGCGAATGCGGGCAACGACATAGATTGCGACCATCAGCAGCAACCCCAGGAGCAGCCCTGGAATGACGCCGGCCATGAACAATGCCCCAACTGAGGTCTCTGTGACTGCGCCGTAGACGACCAGTACGATGGACGGCGGGATGAGAATGCCCAATGTGCCTGCATTGCAAACCACGCCTGCGGCGAACGGCTTGGGGTAGCCTGACTGCACCATGCCTGCAATGACGATAGAGCCGACTGCGACGACAGTGGCCGGGGACGAACCCGAAACAGCTGCAAACAGGCAGCATGCAAGGACGGAAGCAATTGCCAGGCCCCCATGGAGATGTCCTACAACAGCGACTGCAAAACGGATCATTCTTCTGGCCACACCACCGGTGGTCATGAAGGCACCCGCCAGCACGAAAAACGGGATGGCCATGAGCGTGAAGTGCTCAGAGGTTTCGTACATCTTCAGCGAGAGCGAGGCAAGTGAGTCGTTCCCGAAGAAAAATATGGTCAGCAATGACGAAAGCCCCAAGGCGACCGCCACAGGGACGCCAAGAAACATGAAGCCAAAAAGCATTGTGAAAAGAGCAGCGATTGTCATTTTTATTTTTGCTCCTGTGACAGGACGGAGGTGTCGTCGCTCGCGTACTTCATTGCGTCTTGCGCCTCGTCATGCAGCAAATGCAGGCGTCGTCCGCGAACGATATCAACCATCACGACCAGGAAACGAATCAGTAGCAGACCGAAGCCCAGCGGCATGACAGTACGTGGAACCCACTGAGGGATCGGGATGTCCTGCGCGAGAATACCAATGGTATAGATTCTTTCCACGTAAATGAGGGAGCCATACAGGACGATGCAGGCGTATATCAGGCAAAGAGAACAGGCAATTACGGCCACCACGCGGGCCACCTTGTTCGGCAGTACTCTAACAAGGGCGTCTACACCGATGTGAGCGTTGATTCTGACGCCGTAGGAAATACCGAGAAAAATAAGGGCGCCGAAAAGGAATATGGACAGCTCCAGAGCCCATACGAAGCTGTAATTGAAAATGTAGCGGGCTATGACTTGCGCAAACGTGACGATTGTCATCAGCGCCAGGAAGAGCGCCAGCAAGCCTTCTTCCAGTCGTTCAAACCATTGGATTTTCATACATATGCCCCATTAAGCAGGCGGCAGCACCCGGTTAGGTGTGGGCTGCTGCCGCCATGCTTTCATGGAAGGGTCAATTATTTCTTGTTGGATTCCTGTGCCGCTTTGATGAGATCGGCACCGATATCGGCCTCGAACTTCTTCAGAACGGGTTCCATAGCCTTGCGCCATGCAGCAACGTCGTCTGCAGAGAGTTTCACCACCTTGGCCTTGCCGGCCTCAACAATGCGCTGACGGTCGCGTTCGTTCAACTTGGCAGCCTCGGCGTTGGCGAACTCAGTTGCCTGATCCATGGCTTTTTGCAAGCCATCACGGATGTCGGCTGGCAAGCCATCCCACCATTTCGCATTGGTGACCACCATGTAATCGATCACGCCATGGTTGGTTTCAGCGATGGTCTTCTGCACTTCATGGAACTTCTGGGAATAGATGTTGGACCAGGTATTTTCCTGACCATCCACCACGCCGGTCTGCAGTGCCTGGTAAACCTCGCTGAATGCCAGCTTTTGCGGGTTGGCGTTCAGGGCACGGAACTGTGCTTCGAGAACGTCTGAAGCCTGAATGCGGAACTTCAGGCCCTTGACGTCTTCGGGACGCTGCAAAGTGTCCTTGTTGGTTGAAAGCTGCTTCAAGCCGTTGTGCCAGTAGGCCAGGCCTTGCAGGCCGCGGTTGCGCATGGAGTTGAGCAGTTCCTTGCCTTTCTCGCTTTGCTGGAAGCGGTCCACGGCATCCATGTCATCGAACAGGAAGGGCAGGTCAAACAGCTGGACCTTCTTGGTGTAGCGGTCGAACTTTGAAAGGGAAGGGGCGATCAGATGAACGTCACCCAGCAGCAGGGCCTCCATTTCCTTACCGTCGCCAAACAGCGAAGAGTTCGGGAACACCTGCACTTCCACCTTACCGGGAAGCAGCTGTTCGGCAATTTCCTTGAACTTCAGAGCTCCCTGGCCTTTAGGAGTATTGTCAGCCACGACGTGGCTGAATTTAACGACGATGGGCGCGGCAGCGGCACTGGCGGAAAAGGCGAGTGCCAGGCTCATGCCCAGGGCGCCGAGCAAGTGGGAGGGTTTGAACTTCATTGATTTATCTCCAGATTATTGTTAACGCTGCGACCGGCTATAGGCGAGGGCCGGCGTGTACGCCAATGTACCGACCCCCAGAATGTCATGTCAAAGGAAATACGTCCGGGTTTCCCATAGGTTGGGCCGATTTTTTGAGCACTATTTGACATATTCGGTGTTTCGCCCAGTTTCCTGCGATGCTGACGGTGGCTGAAAGACTTCAGAGTGACAAAAAAGCCTGACCGAACGGCCAGGCTTTAAAGGTTGAGAAGTTGCAAATCAGGGCTTGATGGCGATCTTCAATACCCCGTCGCGTTGGTTCGCAAACAAGTCGTAAGCCTCCACGATGTCATCGAGTGCGTACTGATGGGTGACCAGTACGCCGAGGTCGAGCCGTTCGGCAGCCAACACGTTCATCAGGCGGCGCATGCGTTCCTTGCCGCCTGGGCAAAGCGCTGTGTTGATGCGGTGGTCTCCCAGCCCGGCGGCAAAAGCGCTTACGGGGATGGTCAGGTCGTCGGAATATACGCCCAGGCTGGACAAAGTTCCGCCCGGTTTCAGAACGCGCAGGGCGGATTCAAAGGTGGACTGCGTACCCAGGGCTTCGATGGCAGAATCCACACCACGTCCGCCGGTGATTTTCATGATCTCGTCAACGACATCGCAGTTGCGGAAATTCAGGGTCACATCTGCACCCATGACCTTGGAGATGCCGAGACGGTGATCGTTGCCATCTACAGCAATGATGGTGGTGGCACCCAGCAAGCGTGCGCCGGCAGTTGCACACAGGCCGATCGGGCCTTGGGCAAAAATTACCACGGTGTCGCCAATCTTGATATTTGCGTTCTCAGCGCCCTTGAAGCCGGTGGACATGATGTCCGGGCACATCAGTACCTGCTCGTCGGTCAAACCATCCGGGATCGGGGCCAGATTGGCCTGAGCATCGGGCACCAGGACGTATTCGGCCTGGGTGCCGTCTATCATGTTGCCAAACCGCCAGCCAGCAGTGGCCTTGTAGCCGTGGCAGCCGCATTTGCCAGAGTGGACCAAGTAGCTGCCATCTTGCGAGGGTGCACCGTCTTGGGCTGCATAAGAATTGAAATTCGGGCAAATTGCGCCGGCGATGACACGTTGACCTTCGGTGTAGCCCTGGACTGCACTGCCCAGCTTTTCAATAACGCCAACCGGTTCGTGACCCACGGTCAGACCGGGTGCAACAGGGTATTCACCCTTGAGAATGTGCACGTCCGTGCCGCAAATGGTGGTGGTCGTGATACGCACAAGGGCATCGTTGGGACCCACATCGGGAATCTTCTTTTCAACCAGTTCAATACGACCGGGTTCAATAAATACTGCGGCTTTCATCATTCCTGCCATGGCAATTCTCCTAGTCTGCACAACGATGCGATAAATGTTTCTTTAAGTATTGATCAGAAACATTTGTTTTCATTGTAGAGCATATGGCTTGTCGGGGGGAGGCCGCCCCAGGGGGAAGTGAGGCGGGCCCGTGCATCAGTACATATGCATGCCACCATTCACGGCGATGTTTGCGCCGGTAATGTAGGCTGCGTCTTCCGAGCAAAGGAAGGCCACAGTTGCTGCGACTTCTTCCGGCTTGCCCAGGCGCCCCATGGGAATCTGAGTAAGAATCTGCTTTTCGAGAATCTCGGGGTTGACTGCCTCAACCATTGCCGTCGCTGCATAGCCGGGAGATACGGCATTGACGGTGACGCCCTTGCGAGCCACTTCCAAAGCAAGAGCCTTGGTGAAGCCCTGAATACCGGCCTTGGCTGCCGAATAGTTGGTCTGGCCGAATTGCCCCTTGGTGCCGTTCACCGAAGAAATGTTCACAATGCGGCCCCAGCCGCGCTCGGTCATGCCACCAACAAAGGGCTTGGTCATATTGAACATGGAATCGAGATTCGTGCGCAGCACGGCGTCCCATTTTTCCTTGGGCAACTTCAGGAAGGTGCCATCACGCGTGATGCCCGCATTGTTCACCAGGATGTCGATCTTGTAGCCGTCGCCAGTAATGCGCTCTGCCAGATTCTGGCAAGACTCGTAATCGGAGACATCGACCTCATAGACCTTGAATGTGTAGCCGGCCGCTGCCTGCGCTTTGAGCCATTCTTCTGCTCCGTCGACACCTGTTGGGTGGGTGACCAGTACGGTGTGGCCTGCATCGTGCAGGCGTTTTGCCATGGCCTCGCCCAGGCCACTGGTGCCGCCGGTGATCAGTGCGCAGCGTTGAGTCATGTTGAATCCTTATTGTTTGAGTTGGAGGGTTATCGTTCCAGCACGTATTGGCCGGGTGCATCGTCCAGGGGTTTGTAGCCTTTTCGAGGTGCGCCCATGGAAGGTGGGTCGACAGGTTCGCCAGAGCGGGCTTTGAGCCAGTTTACCCACTCTGGCCACCACGAGCCTTCGTGCATTGGCGCACTGGCCTGCCATTCGTCGGGATGTCGGACACCACCATTGGCGGGGCGTGTGGCTACTTGATATCGACGGCGGGACGAGCCGCCCGGCGGGTTTACCACTCCTGCATTGTGGCCGCCATTGGTCAGCACGAAGGTGATTTCGGCCGGGCAATAGTCATGCAATTTATAGACAGAGTGCCAGGGCGCCACGTGGTCGGTCACGGTACCGACGCAGAAGGTTGGCAGGGTGAGGTTGGCCAGGGTCACAGCCCGGCCATTGACCGGGTAACGGCTGGCAGACAGCTCATTGTTCAGGTAGAGCCGGCGCAGGTACTGTGCATGCATGCGTGCAGGCATGCGGGTCGCGTCGGCGTTCCAGGCCATCAGGTCGTTCAACTGTTGGCGTTCGCCCATCAAGTATTCCTGCACCATCTTCGACCAAAGCAGGTCATAGGAACGCAGCATCTGGAAGGCGCCGGCCATCTGGTCGGCACGCAGATAGCCTGCCAGTTCCATCTCCGCCTCAAGCATGCTGACCTGGCTTTCGTCGATGAACAGGCTGATTTCCCCAGGCTCGGAAAAGTCGACTTGTGCAGTCAGCAGGGTCAGCGAAGCCAGGCGGTCGACTTGCCCGTCGCGCGCCAGGGCGGCGGCGCCGATGGCCAGCAGGGTGCCGCCCAGACAATAGCCTGTCGCGTGTACCTTGCTTTCGGGCACGATGGCCTGGATGGCATCAAGCGCTGCAATGAAGCCCTGCTTGATGTAGTCGTCCATGCCCAAGTTGCGTTCCTCTTCGCCGGGGTTTTTCCACGAAATGCAGAAGACCGTGTAACCGTTTTCGACCAAATAGCGAACCAGCGAATTGTGCGGAGAAAGATCGAGCACGTAGTACTTCATGATCCAGGCCGGGATCACCAGCACGGGTTCAGGATGCACCTTGTCGGTTTGTGGCGCATACTGGATCAGCTCCATGACAGGTGTGCGCAGCACGACCTTGCCGGGAGTGACGGCGACTTCCTTTCCAACCCGATACTGCTCGGTGCCGGGAGGGGGATTACCGTTTTGCAGGCGTTGCAGGTCTTCCAGAAAATGCTGCGCGCCCCTGACCAGATTGGCACCGCCTTCCTTCACCGTGAGGTTTAGTGCGAGTGGGTTGGTCAGCAGCTGATTGGCTGGAGACAGCAAGTCGGTGAGCTGCCGGGCAATGAAGTTGATGACATCGGCATGATGCGGTTCGACACCGCGGACCCCGCGAGTAGCGGTATTCCACCAGCGCTGATTCATCAGGAAGGCCTGGTGCAATATGTTGAAGGGGTAGTTCTGCCATTCCGGGTCACGAAAGCGGCGGTCGTTCAACAGCAGTGCTGGCTGCGGGATGCGGGTTCCGCTGGCATCGCTGTTAGTGCCACCCAGTGCGGCGGCAATCGCTGCGGCCAAGCTCTGCTGAGCAAAGCGACTCATGGCCGTCGATTGCTCCACGGCCAGATGGGACAGCTCGGCAATCTTGCCCGGTGAGGATGCGAGATGCGAAGCCCAGTCAAACCAGGCGAGCGCCACGGATTGGGGCGAGACTGATCCCGAGATTCGAGCCAGCAGTGCTTGTGCTCGGGCGTCAAGTTGGGCATGTTGGTCTTCGGGGGTGTCAGAGGCCATGCACACTTCCTGTAAGAATATGTTTTATTTATATACCTTATTTTACGTTGGCTGCTTTGATATGGTGCCGGGTTACATGCTGCAGAGACCC
This sequence comes from Alcaligenaceae bacterium, assembly GCA_029263795.1. Taxonomy (GTDB): domain Bacteria; phylum Pseudomonadota; class Gammaproteobacteria; order Burkholderiales; family Burkholderiaceae_B; genus Yanghanlia. Next base: position 64 of record JAJUFI010000078.1, on the reverse strand, counting down.
AAAAAAAACCGCCGGTGTAAGCGGGCGGGTTTATCATCCTTCTCGGTTAGTGAAGTTGCTCAGG
>JAJUFI010000223.1 GCA_029263795.1 Alcaligenaceae bacterium | reverse complement strand
CTTCCAGCATGTGTCGGGTACAGCCAAAGCTGCGGGTGGTGAGGCATTACCCGTTATCGGCAAGCTGAATGGCTCTTCCCTGGAACTGACTCTGGGCGATGGGCAGAATGCGCGTCGCCTGAGAGGTGATGTCCAGGGCGCTTCCATGCTGGTATCCGAAGCCGGTGGGTCGGCTCAGAATTTCAAGGGATCCCGTCTGTGAGCGGGGGCGGCGCAGTGCCGGCTTCCGCAACGGCCACCGGTCAGGCCGGTGACTTCCAGATAAAGAAGGGTTTGTCCGTCTGGGACGCCGTGGCCATTTTGGTCGGCGTTGTGGTGGGCATAGGGATTTTCGGCTTTCCGCCGCTGGTGGCCATGAACGCACCGAGCGCCGGCGCCTATATGGGCCTGTGGGTGGCGGGTGGCCTGGTCATGCTGGTGGGGGCCCTGTGCTATGCCGAGTTGGGCAGCAGCTACCCGGACGCCGGCGGCGAGTATGCTTTTCTCGGCAGGGCATGGGGGGCGGACGTTGCCCTGTTGTTTGCCTGGGCGCGTTGTTCCATCATTCAGACGGGCGCCATTGCGGCGGTCGCCTTTATCTTCGGCGATTATGCTCAGGTGCTGCTCCCGCTGGGCGAACACGGCCCGGCCATTTATGCTGCCGTCGTCGTGGCTGCGCTGACTGTGCTCAATGTGCTGGGTAGCATGGAGTCGCGTCGGGTGCAGTGGGTGCTGAGTGTGGTTTCCGTGCTGGCGCTGGTTGCCATGGCTGTCGGTGGGCTGATGTTGGGCGAGGCTGATGTGGCGGCCAAGTCGGCGGGCGGCGCGTCCGCTGCTGCGGGCAACGCCGCCGGTATTCCCCTGGGGGAACTGGCTGGCATGCTTGGCATGGGCATGGTGTTTGTACTGCTTACCTATGGCGGGTGGAACGAGGCCGCCTACTTATCGGGTGAAATCCGCGATGTCGGGCGCAACATGCTGAGGGTTCTCCTCTACGGAACAGCAGTCATTGTGGCGCTGTATGTGCTGGTGAATCTGGCGTATTTGCAGGTCTTCGGCCTGGAAGGGCTGCGCAACACCCATGCCGTGGGCGCCGACATGACTCGTCTGCTGGCAGGGCCCTGGGCGGCGGTGAGCCTGAGTGTGTTGGTTTGCTGTACGGCGCTTGGCACCGTCAATGCGTGCATTTTCACGGGTGGAAGGGTTTATGTGTCGCTGGGCCGCGATGTGCCTGCATTGAAGTCCCTGGGTGCCTGGAGCGCTGACCGCGAAACCCCCGTGCGCGCGCTCTGGCTCCAAGGCGCCATCACACTGGCCCTGGTCGCCTTCGGTGCCTGGGCGGAGAACGGGCTTCAGGCCATGGTAGCCTACACCTCGCCGGTGTTCTGGTTGTTCATGATGCTTACCGCCCTGGCGCTGATTCGCCTGCGCCAGCGTGACCCCGGCCACCCGCGGCCCTTCCGGGTGCCGCTGTACCCGCTCATGCCGCTCATTCTGGCGCTGGTATGTCTGGGGCTGTTCTGGTCCAGCGTCGTCTACGCCGGCACGGGTTCGCTGCTGGGGTTGTTAGTGCTGTTGCTCGGATTGCCCCTGTGCATGTTGAGGCGCAAGGGGCGGGCATAAGCGGCTGCTGGCCGGCCCGGCAGGGCTGGCATCTTCCGGGCCAGCCGAATGCGGGTCGCGTCAGAACCCGCGCTCGGGTGTCACGGCAGCGCAGTCGCTGTATCAGGAATGCCCGTTGGCATTTTCCCGGTAGGCGCGCTTTTCTTCGTACATGGCAAGGTCTGCCCGGCGCAGCATGTCGTCCAGCCCGTCAGGGGCGGTGCATGTGGCTATGCCCATGGAAATGCTCAGGGCTGGCTGAGCCGCGTGGTACTGGTTGTTGAGGGCGATGAGCTTTTGGATGTCGTCCATCATGCGCAGCCCCGTCGTTTCGTCAGCGCCGGGCATCAGAATGATGAATTCGTCGCCGCCGGTACGAGAAGCCTGGGCTGGTTTTTCAACGGCCTGGCCGATCACTTCCCCACAACGGCGCAGCAGGGCGTCGCCGGCGGCATGGCCGGCTTCGTCGTTGATCTGCTTGAGGTTGTTCATGTCCAGCACGATGGCCGTGAGCGGGTATTGGTCTTTCTTGCGGCGCAGGCGTTCCACTTCGTCCGTGAAGAAAGCGCGGTTCTTCAAGCCGCTCAGCACGTCGTGCTGGCCAAGGTATTCCAGATAGCTTTCCGCTTTCTTGCGGGCCGTGATGTCGGTGAAGGCCAGCAGGACTTGATCCCACTTGGCTTCGTGGCCCGGCGCTACCCAGAACTGCAGATGGGTGTGCACCACGCTTCCGTCCAGTGCATGGGCGGTCATCTCACGCTTCTGAAAAAGAATGCCGTCCCAGAGGTCGATCATTTGTTCGCGGAACTGGTAACGCATGTCCTCGCGGAAGACATCGTCCAGGTGTTGCAGTAGTGTCAGCTTGCTGGAAGCCTTGAGCAGGGTGAGCGTATGCTGGTTGATGTCGAGAATGCGCTTCTCATTGAAGCAGCGCTCGATGAATTCGGGGTGAACTTCCGTGAAAGTACGGAAATCCGTAATGCCCAGTTCGCGCAGGTCTTCAAGCAGCTGATGTATGGCGGAATAGTCAGCCACCCAAAGCGAAACCGGTGCGTTCTCGAAGAGGCCGCGCGCGTATTCCTCGCTGGCTGCCAGCTGGCGTCTGGTCGTTTCCAAAGGCGTGATGTCTTCAATCACAACCAGTACACGGCCCCAGGTGGAATCGTGGCCGGGCATCACCACACCGCGCAATAGAAGGTCCAGGCGACGCCCATCAAGTGTGTAGTTGACTGTCTTGCTCTGGAAGCGGCCTTCACCGTTCCAAAGCTGCTCGAGTTCGTCTATGAAGGCGGTGTACGTGTCGTCGCGCAATACCGTGTCGAGCTTGCTCGACAGTTCCTGAAAATCCCGGGCCCCGTAAAGCTGCAGTGT
>JAJUFI010000007.1 GCA_029263795.1 Alcaligenaceae bacterium | reverse complement strand
GTGGCAATGGCGGCGGCCAGGGTGGGTGCCGGCCTGGTGACGGTCGCTGTGCCGCCGGAAGCCTGGAGCGTTTATGCCGCGGCGCTGACCAGCATAATGGTTGAGTGTGTGGAGGAAGGGGTTCTTGCCCCCGCTATGGAAGACAAGCGGCGAAATGTCATCGTACTTGGGCCGGGAGCAGGTGTGACTCAGCAGACACGGCTGAACGTGTTGGCGGCGGCGGCCACGGGGCGAGCCCTGGTGCTGGATGCCGATGCTCTCACGGTGTTCGCGGACAACCCTAAGCAGCTGTTTTCGGCGTTGCGGGGCCCCTGTGTATTGACACCTCATGATGGCGAATTCGCCAGACTTTTTCAGGTTGAAGGAGACAGACTGTCCCGCGCACGAGTTGCGGCAAAGCGCTCCGGCACGGTGGTCATCCTCAAGGGAGCGGATACTGTCGTGGCGGAGCCAGGTGGCCGGGCAGTCATCAATTCCAGCGCTCCGCCATGGCTGGCTACCGCAGGGGCAGGTGATGTCTTATCGGGCATGGTGGGTGGCCTGCTTGCCCAGGGCATGCCGGTATTTGAATCAGCTTGTGCGGCGGTGTGGCTGCATGGTGAGGCCGCGGCCCTTGCCGGGCCGGGGATGATTTCCGAAGACTTGCCTTCGCTGCTGCCGCAGGTACTGCGGCAGCTTTACGCACAGCGTGAAGGGTGAAACTACCCGCTTGCTTCAGTGAGCGAGCAGGACGGGCACCGTCATGGAGGACAGCAGGGTTCGGGAGGCACCGCCCATCACCCACTGGCGCATGCGGCTGTGGCCGTAGGCACCCATCACGATCAGGTCGCTGCCAACGTCGCTGGCGGTGTTGAGAATGACGTTGCCAACACCGATATCATCGCTCTTCTTCACCATGTGCTTGGGTTGCGGGTAACCGCGGCTGGTGCAGAATGTGGCGAAATCCCCTTCGCGCAGGTCGAAATCCTTGAACAAGCGGTCGTCACGGTCCACTTCAAGAACGGTCAGTTCCTCGCACTCCTTCAGGAACGGGGCGGCGTCCGAGAACGCGCGGGCTGCTTCACGGCGCTGGTCCCAGCAATAGAGAATGCGTTTCCCAATGCTTTCGATACGGCCGGCATTGGGAATCATCAACACGGGGCGCCCCGATGCCATGACGACGGATTCCGGCAGATTTGGAATGATGGCCGTCACGGTGTCGACCTGTTCGGCCTTGCTCATCACCAGCAGGTCGCAGTAACGCGCATGCAGGGCCAGGGCTTCGTCGGCTTCGGCCATTGGGCAACGCCAGCTTGCCTTGACGCCGGCAGCTTCAGCGCTTTCGAGGAACTGCTTCTGGATGGAGTCACGGAATTCCTCGCGGCGACCGCGCAGCACCTTGCGGACGTCCTGCGGAATGATGGATTCGTCATAGTAGTGAGCAGCGGTACCATTGGCAGGGTAGACCCCCACCACTTCCGCATTGTTGGCCTTTGCCAGCTTCAGGCCGACGTCGATGCGCCGCGAGCATGCGTTATCGTTATTGAGGTGAATGGCGATACGACCGAGCATGTGAAACCCTCCTGACTGTGTGGATATCTGGTTTCTGAATGTTACACCAGTGGCCGGGGTTATTCGCTGCGAAAGATCAAAGCGGCGCTAAACTGTGACGTTTCCCGCTGTTATGGTTGTTTCTCGTCCCCTCCGGCTTTGCTGAGTGTAGTGTATGTGCGCCGCTGAAGTCTCTCTTTCCAGTTTCGACACTGCCGATGCTGCCGCGCTGGCACAGCTCGACGCCCTCGGCATGTCCGCTGCATTGCAAATGGCAAGCAGCGCCGAAGAAGCGGGCGAAGTGCCAGTTGGTGCGGTGGTTATGGACGTCAACGGCAATATTCTGGGGCGTGGTTTCAACCGCTGCATCAGTGACCATGACCCTACCGGACACGCCGAGATTGTCGCGCTGCGTGATGCAGCATTGCGCATGGGCAACTACAGGTTGCCGGGTCTTGCTCTGTATGTGACGCTTGAGCCTTGTGTCATGTGCATGGGTGCCATGTTGCATGCGCGCCTGGCGCGTGTGGTTTATGGTGCCTCTGATCCCAAGACGGGTGCGTGCGGCAGTATTCTCGATGTGCCGTCCTATGCCTGCCTGAATCACCACACCACTGTGGTCGGGGGGGTCATGGAACAGGAATGCGCCTCGCGTCTGCAGTCATTTTTTCGCGCTCGCCGGCAGGCGGCACGTGCGGCCAGGCTCGCACGGCGGGAAGCTTTGCAAAGCAGTCCGAATTGAATCGAATCTGCGTCAAGGCCCTATGGCCGACGATGTCCACTTATTTCTGCCCAATGTCCGAACACCATCACTCGCATTCTTGCTCGCACGAGCACCAGCCGGATTCCGAATCTTGCGAACACTGCCACCGCGCGCCCAAGGGGGTTTACCTGTTCTCTCCTTCCAGCGCCGTGGCAGACCCGGCAGCCCTGGAACTCGCTCGCGAGCGCCTGCAGGCACTTGGTTTGCGAACCTCGGTCGATCGTACTGCCCTTGAGGTTCACGAGCGTTTCGCCGGGGCCGACAAACAGAGGCTGGCAGCCGTGCAACGCGCCGTTAGGCAGAAGCATGAGATTGTGATGGCTACCCGAGGCGGCTATGGTTTGAGCCGCATTCTGCACAAGATCGACTGGAAGGCCGTGGCTGACAGCGGAAAGCTCTTCGTCGGACATAGCGATTTCACAGCCTTCAATCTGGCGTTGCTGGCGCAAACGGGTGCGGTGAGCTATACCGGGCCTGCCGCCGTACCCGACTTCGGTCAGAAGACCATGGACGATCTGACAGCAGACTTGTTCATGGAATCCATGCGCGAGGAACTTGAAGTTCTCAGCTTCGAGTCGCCAGACTCCGATGCGGTGGATGCTCGCGGGGTTCTGTGGGGGGGCAATCTGGCCATGCTGGTATCCCTCTTGGGAACACCGTACTTCCCGCAGGTCGATGGCGGCATTCTCTTCCTGGAAGATGTCGGCGAACACCCCTACCGCATTGAGCGCATGTTGAGCCAGCTTCTGTACGCCGGGGTGCTGTCGCGCCAGAAGGCAATCGTTTTGGGCCGCTTCACAGAATTCCGCCTGGCGCCCCATGACAACGGTTACTCCCTCGCCTCGGTGATTGCGTGGCTGCGCTCCGTGTGCAAAACGCCGGTAGTGACGGGGTTGCCCTACGGCCATGTCAAGGTGAAGGCCACACTGCCGATCGGGGCGCAGGCCGGTATTGCCACCGAGGACGGCATGGCTTACCTGCTGCTGCGCGAACACCATTGACGGGCCCGGGTAAAATAAAAGGTTTTACCCACTTTTTCCTGGAATTCCACACCAAGTGATAACCACTTCCAACCTCACCATCCAGTTCGGCGCCAAGCCCCTTTTTGAGAATGTCAGCGTCAAATTTGGCGAAGGCAACCGTTACGGCCTGATTGGCGCAAACGGCTCGGGAAAGTCGACCTTCATGAAGATCATCGGGGGCGACTTGGAGCCGACATCCGGCAATGTCTCGCTGGACCCCGGCATTCGGCTTGGCAAGCTGCGCCAGGATCAGTTCGCCTATGAAGATGTGCGGGTGCTGGATGTAGTGATGATGGGCCACGAGGAAATGTGGGCCGTCATGACTGAGCGCGACGCAATTTACGCCAACCTGGAATCCACGGAAGAGGATTACATGCGCGCGGCCGAGCTGGAAGCAAAGTTCGCCGAGTATGACGGCTACACCGCAGAAGCGCGGGCAGGCGAGCTGCTGCTTGGCCTGGAAATTCCCGTGGAGCAGCACAATTCACCCATGCGTGAGATTGCTCCGGGTTGGAAACTGCGTGTGTTGCTGGCTCAGGCTCTGTTCTCCAACCCTGACGTTCTGCTGCTGGACGAACCGACCAACAACCTGGACATCAACACCATTCGCTGGCTGGAAGGTGTGCTGAACAGCTATCAGAGCACGATGATCATCATCAGCCACGACCGCCACTTCCTGAACCAGGTCTGCACACACATGGCAGATCTCGACTACCGGGAGCTGCGCATCTATCCCGGCAATTACGACGACTACATGCTGGCTGCCGCCGAGGCTCGTGCCCGCATTTCCGCTGCCAATGCACGTGCCAAGGAGCGTGTGGCCGAACTGCAGGATTTCGTGCGCCGGTTCGCGGCGAACAAGTCCAAGTCGCGTCAGGCGACCTCCCGGCTGAAGCAGATCGACCGTATCAAGGCATCGACGGTGGAAGTGAAGCCGTCATCCCGTGTGCACCCTTACATCCGCTTCGAGCAGAACAAGGTGCTGCATCGCCTGGCCGTCACGGTTGAAGACATCTCCAAGGCCTATGACGACCGGCAAGTCATCAAAAATTTGTCTCTCACCGTGGAAGCGGGGCAGAAAGTTGCCATCATCGGAGCCAACGGCGTGGGCAAGACCACGCTGCTGCGCATGCTGGCGGGTGATCTCGCCCCTGATACCGGCACCGTCAAATGGTCGGATGCTGCTGATCTTGGCTACATGGCCCAGGACGTCTCCGACCAGTTCCAGACAGACCTGAATCTTTTCGATTGGCTGAGTGAGTACCGCCAGCCCGGCGACGATGACCAGTCCATACGCTCGGTACTTGGGCGCCTGCTGTTTTCGGGCGACGAAATTTCCAAATCGGTTTCGGTGCTGTCCGGTGGCGAGAAGAACCGCATGAGTTTTGGCCGCCTGATGCTGGGTCGTCACAATGTCATGTTGCTGGATGAGCCCACCAACCACCTCGACATGGAATCAATCGAGTCACTGCAATACGCATTGGATCTCTACAAAGGTACGCTGTTCTTCGTTTCGCATGACCGCGAATTCGTGTCGGGCCTGGCGACACGGGTGATCGAAATTCTTCCGGGTGGTGAAATAATCGACTACCTGGGCGGCTATGAAGACTACCTCAGTTCGCGCGGCATAGAGTCCTAGTCGCATTTGCAGGCAATGACATACACCCTCAGCGGAATTGCGCAGTACGAAGAGAACATAAAGAAAAGCCGGTTTCTTGCCCTGGCCGCCTCGGTGGCCTCCGCGGAAGAGGCGCTGGCATTCTTTTCAGAACACCATGTGCCTGATGCCACCCACAACTGCTGGGCCTACAGAATCGGGCAGGAATACCGCTTCAACGACGACGGAGAACCCGGCGGAACTGCCGGGCGTCCCATCCTTCAGGCGATAGAAGGACAGCAGTGCGACCGTGTGGCCGTACTGGTCATCCGCTGGTTCGGCGGGATCAAATTGGGTTCGGGTGGGTTGGTCCGTGCCTACGGGGGTGTGGCGGCCCAATGCCTGCGCTTGGCAGAGAAAGTGGAAATCGTCGAGGAAGCTACTCTGGAATGCAGCTGTGCCTATCCCGATGTCGCACTGCTGCAGTCGCGGTTCGCCATGCACTCAGTGCGGGTGCTCGAAGAAAGCTTCGACGCCGAGGGGGCGAATTGGGTGCTCGCCGTTCCCAAGGCGCAGGCCGCCGAGGTGGCGGCCATGGTGATCGACCTTACGCGCGGTCGGGCTCGTTGTTCTGTGCAGCAGCCATCTCAGCATGGACCTTCTCCATGTCGAGTTCCTTGAGCTGCTTTACCAGTTCGGCAAGTTGAGCACGGGCCAGGGCACCGGCCTGGCGGAACAACAGCACCCGTTCACGGAAAACCATGAGAGTGGGAATCGAACGGATGCCGAGGGCTTCGGCGATTTCCGGGTGTTCCTCGGTGTTGATCTTCGCAAAGGTGACGTCGGGGTGTTCGGCCGCTTCTGCCTCAAAAACAGGCGCGAAGGTTTTGCAGGGGCCGCACCAGGGCGCCCAGAAGTCCACAATCAACGGCTTGTCGGCGTCGATGGCCTCCTGAAACGAATCCTTGTTCAAATCGATAGTCGTCATTGGCGCTGGTCCTTGTAAAAATGGGCGGCCTGATGAAATGCCGCCCGTTATCCAAGTGCCAGTGTATACCTTTATCGCCAGAGCGTCGTTTCGGAATCATGCGTCTGGCAACAGGTCTTGACGGGCCGACAACCATTGCATGAGTTCGTCGGCAGGCATAGGGCGGCTGATCAAATAGCCCTGAATGCAATCGCAGCCATGTTGCCGCAGAAATTCGCATTGTTCGGCTGTTTCAACCCCTTCGGCCAAAGCGACCATGCCCAGATTGTGTGCCAGTTTGATGATGGCGCGCACAATTGCGCCGCCACTGTGTTCCGAATCGATGTCTGAAACGAAGGATCGGTCGATTTTCATGATGTCCAGTGGGAAATTTCTCAGCTGGGCCATACTTGAATAACCCGTGCCGAAATCGTCCAGCGAAAGAGTCACCCCTATCTTCTTCAGCATGTTCAAGGCTCGGGTGGCCGATTCGACATCCTCCGCCAGCAGGGACTCCGTCAGTTCCAGTTCCAGATATTTTGGGTCCAGCAGGGTTTCACGCAGCACACACTGCACAGTAACCGGCAGATCGCGTTCGCGAAATTGGCGCGCCGAAATGTTGACTGCCATGCGCACTGGCGGCAACCCCTGAGCTTGCCATTTCGCAGCCTGCTTGCATGCGGTGCGCAGGATCCATTCACCCAGCGGGATGATCAGGCCGGTTTCCTCTGCGAGCGGAATGAACTGGATCGGGGGAATGAGCCCGCGCGTTGGGTGACGCCAGCGGACCAGGGCTTCCACGCCTGTCAGCTTTCCACTCACCAGGCTGACCTGTGGCTGATAGTGAAGCTCGAACTCCTGATTGGCCAGGGCCGAATGCAGGTCTGCCGTGAGGGTCACTCGCTGCATGGCCTGTTGCAGCAGCTCTTCACTGAAGAACTGGTATGTGTTGCGCCCCATGTTTTTGGCGGCGTACATCGCCATGTCCGCATACTTGATGAGCACTTCCGGGTTGTCGCCATCCTTCGGATGTATGGCAACGCCGACACTTGCTGTCGGGTGAAAACGTTGCGTTCCAAGCCTCAATGGCCGGGAAACAGCGCTCATTATTCGATGCAGGCTCGCTTGTGCGTTACGGGGTGGCTTATGGTCGAACAGAAGGAAGACGAACTCGTCGCCTCCGCGCCGTGCGACCATGTCCGACTCATGCAATGTTTCTTCCAGGCGTTTGGCGATCTGCTGGATGGCAATATCCCCCTGCGTATGACCCAGGGAATCATTCATGAGTTTGAAATTGTCCAAGTCCAGGAATGCCACCCAGAATGGCGGGCCGCCGTTCTTCGTTTCTTCAATGGCACGGGTCAGGCGTTCGCGCAGGGCATGGCGATTAGGCAACAGTGTGAGGGCATCATGCCTTGCCTGGAACTCCAGCGTTTCTTGATAAAGCCGGGTCTGGGTGATGTCGTACTTGGCGGCCACAAAGTGGGTCACGTTGCCGTCTTCGTCGCGCACCGGAGCAATATGCACACGCGACCAGTACATCTGGCCATCCTTGCGATAGTTGCGCAAGGTGACATGACCTTCCGTCTTATTAGCAATGATGTTTTTCAGCTCGCCCAGGCCTTCCTGCTCCGTGTCTGCACCATGCATCAGGCGCAGGCTCTGGCCTACCACCTCCTCTGCGGAATAACCTGTCATTCTTTCGAAGGCAGGGTTGACGTATTCGACCGGGTAGCCCCGTTTGGTCGCGCTGGCAATAACAATGGCGTTGGCGCTGGCTTCGATGGCGCGTTCCCGCAAATGTAGTGCCGCTTCGGCCTCGCGACGCAAGCTCCGGTCGGTACTGGCACTTCGTTGGCTGTGGAGTCGTGACCTTTGCATTGCCACGATAATGGACGCGCCAAAAATGGAAAGCAGCAACCCCGCGGCGCCCACCGCCCAACTTAGCCACTGGTGGGACGTTGCCAGGCGCTTGCCGGCCATTGTCACATCCAGGGTCCATTGCGTTCCGCCAACTGTCAGAGGCAGTTCGGTACGCAAGGCATCGGGCGGAAAACCCTGGTTCCCTACGTTCTCGTACACGGTTACGGGCGCTAGCTGCGGGCCTCCGTCATCTACATAGCCGTCGAAGCGTAAGCGTACAAGGGCGTCGACACCCTGCTGGGCCATGAGGACGGACTCCATCAGGCGGTCAGGGTGCAGGGCAAGAAAGACGGCTCCTTCGAAACTTTCGCGCCTGCCATCGATTTCTTGCGGCAGTTCACCATTCCGGTACAACGGCAGAAAGACAAGAAAGATCTGGGGCTGGCTTGGATTGATATGCGAATGCAGCGGGCCGGTCGCCGCCATGTCGCCATTGTCACGTGAGCGCAGGATGGCATTGCGGCGCACGGGGTCAGTCTCAACATGGGTGGAGACGGGAGGAGGGTCATCGGGGCGGTCATACTGATACACCAGCCGCAGCAGAAAGTCACCCCCGAGTTCCGATGCAGACTTCGGCCGAACATAGCCCACCGCGTCAATGCCGGGCAGCATTTCGCGAATTTTCAGGACCTGAGCGACACGCTGGAGTGCGGTTTCCGAAAAATCCGGTTGGGTGAAGAATTCGACCTGGTAAGCGCGCAGTGCGTCAATATGACGGTAGATATGCAGGGACAAATCACTGCGAAGACGTGCCGCCTCGACCTCCCACTGCGCCTGCTGTTCCTGATGAACCACGCGCTTTGTATGGTAGACAACCACCAAGGTGGTGAGCAGGCCAAATATGAGAAATAAAACTGGCAGCCAGAGACCCTTGTGGTCCGGCCCGCCCCGGGGGAGCTCTGGTGGCACGATATCGATTCTAACGTTTCCAACGTTTACATATGGAACTTTTGGAATTATATCGACTCCGGACCTATTTGATGCCTCAAACGTCTATTCATTCAGAGAAAAACGCATAGCGGATGGCGAAGAGCACGGCAACCACCAGAGTGGCGGGGTGAATTTCACGCCAACGCCCAGTAGCAAGCTTGAGCACCACATAGCTGATGAAGCCAAACGCAAGGCCGTTGGCGATGGAATAGGTGAAAGGCATGATCAGCGCAGTCAGCGCTGCAGGGGTGGCTTCTGAAACCTCGCTCCAGTCGATCTCAGTGATCTCGCGCAGCATGAGGCCGGCCACATACAACAGGGCAGGGGCAGTCGCGTACCCCGGAACCGAACCGGCCAGCGGTGAAAAGAACAGCGCTAGTAGGAACAGGAGGCCGACAGTGAGAGCCGTCAGCCCGGTACGACCACCGGCCTGAACACCGGCGGCACTTTCCGCATAGGCAGTTGTACTGCTCGTGCCCACGAGCGACCCCGCCACAATGGCCGTGCTGTCGGCAAACAGGGCGCGTTTGAGCCGGTTCGGGCGCCCGGGGGCGATGAGGCTGGCGCGTTTGGCCACGCCTATCATGGTGCCCGTGGCATCAAACACTTCAACTAATACCAGCACCAGAATGACATGCACGAACCCGGTATGCAGCGCCCCCAGGATATCCAGCTGCATGAAAGTTGGCGCCAGGCTCGGCGGCATGGCCATGACTCCGGTAAAGTTGTTGTGACCCAATACCATGGACAGAATGGTGACTACAAGGATGCCGATCAGAATTGCGCCGCGAACACGCAGGGCGTCCAGTGCCGCCATGACGAAGAAACCCAGCACTGTGTAAAGGGCGGCAGGCTGGGTCAGGTCACCCAGGGTGATCAGGGTGGCGGGGCTGTCCACCACGATCCCCGAGGTGATGAGCGCGATGATTGCCAGGAAAAGTCCGATGCCGCTGGTGATGGCGGAACGCAGGGAGGAGGGAATGCCTTCGATAAGCCAGCTGCGGATACCGGTCACGGTGATGAGCACGAATATCACGCCCGAAATGAATACGGCTCCCAGTGCCTGTTGCCAGGTGTAGCCCAGGCCGGCAACGACTGTGAACGCAAAAAAGGCGTTCAACCCCATGCCCGGAGCCATGCCGATGGGCCAGTTCGCGACAAAGGCCATGATGAGGGAGCCCAGGGCCGCCGCCAGGCAGGTGGCAACGAATACTGCGTCCCTGTCCATGCCCGTGCTCGACAGAATCTCGGGGTTGACGAAGATGATGTATGCCATGGTCAGGAAGGTGGTGACACCGGCAAGTATCTCGGTACGTGCATTGGTGTCATGCTCACTCAGCCTGAAGAGTCGTTCGAGCATGGGTGTAAGGCTCCGGAAAACGGAAAATGGGCTAAACGGTAAAATGAAGCTTGAATTCTAAGGCCTTCTGGGGCTGTCATCACCAAATCATGATCATCATTGGATTCGAAAGCTCGTGCGACGAGACTGGTGTCGCGCTCGTATGTACGGAGCGCGGACTGCTCGCCCATGCGCTGCATAGTCAGATAGACATGCATCGCGATTACGGCGGCGTCGTCCCCGAGCTGGCTTCCCGCGACCACATCCGCCGGGTCATTCCTCTTACCCGTCAGGTGCTTGCCCAGGCCGGTCTCGCGTTGAATGACGTCGACGCAGTGGCCTATACGGCCGGGCCTGGTCTGGCAGGCGCGTTGCTGGTGGGCGCCAGCGTGGCGCAGGCCATTGCCTGGTCGTTGGAAATACCCGCCATTCCCGTCCACCATCTTGAGGGCCATCTATTGTCTCCGCTGCTGGCACGACCTCGGCCAGAGTTTCCTTTCGTGGCCTTGCTGGTGTCAGGCGGCCACACACAGCTCATGCGGGTCGACGGCGTAGGGCGATACACCCTGCTGGGTGAAACGCTGGACGACGCGGCGGGCGAGGCTTTTGACAAAAGTGCGAAGTTGATGGGCCTGGGGTATCCGGGGGGGCCGGCACTGTCGCGACTGGCCGAAAATGGCAACGCGGCCTTGCATGAGCTGCCACGGCCCATGCTGCACAGCCCAGATCTGGATTTCAGCTTCAGTGGCCTGAAGACGGCAGTGCTTACCCGCGTCCGTGCGCTGGAACGCGAGCATGGCGCCTTGTCCGAGCAGCATCTGGCAGACCTTGCGGCCGCCACAGAGGCGGCGATTGTCGACGTGCTTGCAGCGAAAGCGCTGAAAGCGGTCAAGCAGGCCGGTGTCAAACGTCTGGTAGTGGCAGGCGGGGTGGGCGCCAACCGTCATTTGCGCAAACAATTGACCGAGGCCATGCAGCGCAAGGGTGGTGAAGTCTATTTCCCTCCGCTGGAATTCTGCACCGATAATGGCGCCATGATTGCATTTGCGGCCGCCCAGCGCGTCAATGCGGGGTTGGTGGACCTTTCTGCGACAGGCGACGCCTTCACCGTGCGCCCGCGTTGGGAATTGACCGACGTCTGCGTTCCTGAAGCAATCATAGGGTAAGGCGGAACGCCCGCCCGCGGTTGGCGCAAAACTGGTCGCCGCCGCCTGCCTTCACGGCTCAACCCTGGCGGCGTTTCCTCTTCCGAGGTTGGGGTGCTGCAGGGGTTTGTTCTTTCTTGCCCCCTATGCGGCTTTCCTTTCCTTGCAGTAGCCGGGCAATATTTTCTTTGTGGCGGTACAGGGTGACCGCTGCAATGAGCAGAATGGCGAAGGCAATCGAAGCCTGCATACGCCAAATGACATTGCCTCCCAGTACGTAGAGTATGGGCGAGACGGTTGCAGCCGTGATCGACGCCAGAGAGGAATAACGGCTGGCCCAGGCAACTACCACCCAGACAAGAACCACCGCGAGCGCCAGCCAGGGTTCGAGCGCCAGCAAAACGCCCAGGGCGGTTGCGACCCCCTTGCCGCCCTTGAATTTGAGGAAGAAGGAGTAGACATGCCCCAGGAAGGCGGCCAGCGCACATGCGGCCACCACGCCCACAGGCAGGCCCAGCTGCTCACTCGCATAGCGGGCGGCCATGACAGCTACCCAGCCTTTCGCGGCGTCGCCCAACAGGGTGAGTATCGCGGCTTTCTTGTTACCTGTGCGCAGCACATTGGTGGCACCCGGATTGCCTGAGCCGAAACTGCGAGGGTCCTGCAGGCCCATGAGACGGCTCACCACCACGGCAAATGGCACCGAACCCAGCAGGTAAGACACGATTATGAGGCCGGCAGAAACGGCAGCGGACAGGGCGACATCCATGATTCATGATCTCCGGTTCAATGTGGGGCGATTCTACCGGTTCGCGGGGTTCAGAACAAAATGAACGGGTACAATCAGCTACTTTCAGTTGGGAAGTCCGAGGATCTCATGCGCATTCTGGTGAGCAACGATGACGGCTACACAGCTCCTGGTATCGAAGCACTGTTCAACGCCCTGAAAGACCTTGGCGAGCTCACGGTGGTCGCACCCGAAACAAATTGCAGCGGCGCCTCGAACTCTCTCACGCTGAACCGGCCACTCTCCGTCCGCGAGGCAGCCAACGGTTTTTATTATGTGAACGGCACACCGTCCGACTGCGTCCACGTGGCGCTGACAGGTCTGCTGGACTTCCGTCCCGACCTCGTCGTTTCTGGCATCAACAACGGTGCCAACATGGGTGACGACACCCTTTACTCAGGCACGGTTGCGGCAGCGACAGAAGGGTATCTCTTTGGTATACCCTCCATCGCCTTTTCCCTGACGGAAAAAGGCTGGCACCACCTCGAGACCGCTGCGCATGTTGCGCGTGAAGTTGTCAGGCGTCACATTGCTTCACCCCTTGGGCCGGCCATGCTGCTCAACGTCAACATACCGGCTGTGCCGTTGGAGCAACTCGCGGGGCTGAAGGTAACGCGGCTGGGGAAGCGCCACCCATCCGAGCCGGTGGTACGCAGCAGTACTCCGTATGGCGAGCCTGTATACTGGATCGGTCCTGCCGGCGGGGCATCAGATTTCGCTGATGACACTGATTTTGGCGCCACGCAGCAGTACATGGCGTCTATCACGCCGCTGCGGCTCGACCTCACCCATTATGAACAATTGCCCCAAGTAGAGGGTTGGGCTGACCCAATATGCGTAAGCCGCCGCTGAACTCCTCGCCGTTCGCTACCGGAACAGTCAATCGTTTCGGTCGATCCAGCTTGGGCAGTGGTCCGTCGCCGGCCAATAGCAATACGCGCATCCTGGGTACCGGGCCTGTTGCCAGGCCGGGGCCATCTTCTCCTTTGCGGCCTCCAGGCACCGGGCAGGGAAGATCCCATGCCTCGGGTGCTTCTGTGCCGGTAAGGGAATCCGACAATCCAGGGCTCAGTTCGGAACGCGCACGTGAACGTATGGTGTCGCGTATGCGGGAGCAGGGCATAGAAGATGAGCGCGTACTTGCGGCCATGCGGGCGGTGCCGCGTCATCTGTTCGTGGACGAAGGCCTGGCCAGCCACGCATACGAAGATGCTGCCCTGCCCATAGGGCATGAACAGACCATCTCGCAACCCTGGGTGGTGGCGCGCATGATTTCCGTTCTCGCCCACGGGCGTGAACTCGGCAAAGTGATGGAAGTCGGGGCTGGTTGTGGCTATCAGGCGGCGGTTCTGGCCCACGTGGCCCGCGAAGTGCATGCAATCGAGCGCATACACGGGCTGTATGAACTTGCCCGCAGCAACCTTCAAAAATTGCATCTGCCCGGCAGGCTGCGGGTGGTGTTTGGTGACGGCATGGCGGGGTTGCCCGGCACCGCGCCGTTCGATGGCATCGTCATTGCTGCTGCCGGGCTTAAAATTCCATTGGCGCTGCTGGAGCAACTGGCCATCGGGGGGCGACTCATCGCACCGGAAGGCGGCACCACGCAGCGACTCGTATTGATCGAGCGTACCGGCACTTCCGCCTGGAATCGGCAGGAACTGGACGCGGTGCGGTTCGTGCCGCTGCGTCCGGGTACACAGTATTAGTTTAGGAGAGTCTTATGCACGGAGGGTATCGCATTGCCCGTCCACTGACCGGTTCATTGGTCCGCTATTCAAGACAAGCCCTGATGGCCCTTGGCGTACTGGCCGTGCTGGCCGGTTGTGGAACCTCCGGTTCCCGGGCGCCGGTCACCGACATGTCTTCAGCGGGGAAACAGCAGGGCGCTGCCACGGGCACGTACACCGTGCGCGCCGGCGACACACTGTACAAAATCGCTCAGGCGCACGGAACTGACGTCGCCACTCTGGCGCGTCTGAACAAAATCAGTGACCCCACCCAGCTGCGCATCGGCCAGGTTCTGAGGCTCGACAGCGGTACACCTGTGCCCTCGCAGCCTGCTACCAGCGGTGGTCCTGCAACTGCCGCCCCCGCGCCTGTTGCCACGCCTGTCACGCCTCCGGCGGCGACCACCGCTGCCCGTGCAAATGACGCCAACCTTATCAAATGGGGCTGGCCGGCATCCGGGAAGATCATCCAGGGCTTCAACAAGAACACCAAGGGTATAGACATCGAAGGCAAGCCCGGCGACCCTGTCGTGGCCGCAGCTGACGGCACGGTCATGTACGCGGGCAACGGTGTACGCGGTCTGGGCAATCTGGTGCTTTTGGGGCATTCGGACGGCTTCATCACGGCATACGCGCATAACCAGCAGTTGCTGGTGAAGACGGGCGACTCCGTGAAGAAAGGAGCTCGAATTGCCTTGTTGGGGCAGACAGATACCACTTCACCACGCCTGCACTTCGAGATCCGACGTCGCGGAGAGCCGGTCAACCCCTTATCCTACCTCCCGCAGCGATGATTCCCTGCCTGGTCTTCGACCTCGAAACCATTCCTGACGCCCGCGCCCTGCGTACGCTGAACCCGGAATGGCAAGGCCTGGAAGATTCAGCAGTCATAGAACTCGCGCTGGCTTCCCGGCGCGAGTCTCATGGCAACGATTTTCTGCCTCTGCATCTGCATAAGGTTGCTGCCATAGCCTGCGTCTTCCGGGATGACAACGGGTTCCGGGTGCGTTCGCTGGGCACGGAAGACGACCCGGAGCCGGTACTGCTGAATGGTTTTTTCAAGACCATCGAACGCTACACGCCGCGCCTCATCAGCTGGAATGGCTCAGGCTTTGATCTGCCGGTCCTGCAT
The DNA here is from genome assembly GCA_029263795.1 of Alcaligenaceae bacterium. Taxonomy (GTDB): domain Bacteria; phylum Pseudomonadota; class Gammaproteobacteria; order Burkholderiales; family Burkholderiaceae_B; genus Yanghanlia. Next base: position 26,214 of record JAJUFI010000007.1, on the reverse strand, counting down.
TACCGCTGCCTGATTCATGGTGTGCAGGCTGCCCGTTACTGGGATCTGGGTGACGATGATCGCGACTTCAAGTTCAACAATTACATTGGTCGTTATCACCTGAGACATATCGATCTCATGGACCTGCTCGCCAAGTACAACGGTCGGGCCAATGCACCGCTCGATGATCTCGCCAAGCTGTGCGGCTTTCCAGGGAAGATGGGCATGGATGGCAGCCAGGTATGGAAAGCGTGGTCAGAAGGCCGCCGAACGGAAGTCCGTGCCTACTGCGAAACCGATGTCGTCAACACCTGGCTCGTGTACTGTCGTTTCCGCCTCATGCGCGGCGAGCTGGACCGCGATGCTTATGAAGCAGAAGTGGAGCTGGTGCGCAGCTCCCTATTGCAGACGCAGGGCAAACATTGGCAGGAATACCTTCAGGTCTGGAACGACACTCCGTCGCCACTGTAACTGCCTGAAAGAATCGCGTCCTTCAGCGAAACAAGGAAGAAATCGCTGCGGGCGCAAAATGCAGTCTCCAAGCCAAACGGCGCATTAAAGAAGGAACTGCCATGACAAAGAACATCTCAGCCAAAGGTATCAAACTGGCCATTCTCGGCGCCGCCCTGGCGGCAACAGGTGCGGTTTATGCGAGCGATTCCGCACCGCAGTCACGCATCCATGATCGTGCAGCCCAGCACCAAGGCCATCACGGCCACCACGGTTTCCAGCATGGTCATCACGGCTTCCACAAATTCGGACACCATGGGGGCAAGGGCATGCATCGCCATCATGGGGCACAGTTCCAGCGGGCTGGTCTGATCATTCCTGGGTACGGCATTGTCAGCCGGGATTTTGTTGACGGTATGGGGCTCAACGAACAGCAGCTGAAGCTGGTGGAAGACGCCCGCAAGGCAGGACGGGAATTGCGTCAGGAGCGCAAGGAACGTATCAAGGTGGCGCGAGAGAGCCGTGCGGAACTCTTCAAGAGCGATGCCTTTAATCCGGAGCAGGCGCTCAAACAGGGTGAAGAACGTCGTGCCAAACTGGCCGCCGAGCGCCGTCAGATCGACGAAAAGTGGTTGGCTGTATGGAATGCGCTGGACTCCAGCCAGCAGGCACGGGTCACTGCCCACCTGAAGGAAAAGGCGGAGCAAGCCGAAAAAAGGGCCGAAAAGCGGGAAGAAAGGGTGAAGCAGCGGGAATCTGCGCGCTCGGAACGCCAGGCGACCCGAGCCTCCTGAGAAGCAGCCGGCCGCGCATTCCCTCCTGATACCTCATTCGTGCTGTCGGGGGCGGAAACGAAAAGGGCCGCATAGGCCTCAAAGGTAAGCTGGTATTGAAAACACCTCGAATTGCTGGATTTCCCCTTCCAGACCTTCGGGGTGTTTTCGTTTGTGTTGCCCAACAGGCTGTTTTTTTGCGCAGTCCCTTGGACTATTTCTTGCGGATGGCTCCGGCAGAGAGGGATTCGTACGGGTAAAATTGCGGCACTTCCCAGAATGTTCCCCCAATCATGAGTGTAGAAGTATTGGACATCGAGTCGCTCGACCTCGAAGCGCGGGGCGTTGCGCACCGTGATGGCAAGGTGGTTTTTGTCGAGGGTGCGTTGCCGGGCGAACGCGTCGAAGCCACCATAGTTAGACGCAAACCTTCCTACGAAAAGGCACGTACCGAAAGGGTGCTGCGCGCTTCGTCCCAGAGGGTGGAACCACGCTGCCCCCACTTTGGCGTCTGTGGTGGCTGTGCCATGCAGCATCTCGATGCCCGGGCCCAGGTAGCCGTGAAGCAGCGTGTGCTGGAGGATGCTTTCGGCCACATTGGCAAGCTCAAGCCGGCAACCGTACTTCCACCCATGTACGGGCCGACCTGGGGCTACCGCTACCGCGCCCGGCTGTCGGTGCGTCTGGTGCCACGTAAGGGTGGTGTGCTGGTCGGTTTCCGTGAAAGACACAGCAGCTACGTCGCCGACATGTCGGAGTGTCATGTCATGCCGCGCCATGTTTCCGACATGCTGGTGCCCTTGCGCAGAATGGTGGAGTCATTGTCCACGCCCGATCGCATTCCGCAGATTGAAGTGGCTGTTGGCGACCAGACCACCGCGCTGGTGCTGCGTCATATGGAACCCCTCACCGCCAAAGACATCGACATCCTTCGTGCCTTCGGAGAGCGCTGGAATGTGTCGTGGTGGCTGCAACCCAAGGGCCCGGACAGCATCCATTTGCTCAACCCTTCTGATGAAGGCCGCCTAGCTTACACCTTGCCGGATTTTGGGTTGCGCATGCAATATCGCCCGACGGACTTCACACAGGTCAATCACCATATCAATCGCAGCCTGGTTGCGCGCGCAATCTCCTTGCTGCAAGTTGAGCCGGAACACCGCGTGGCTGACCTGTTCTGCGGTTTGGGCAATTTCACGCTGCCACTTGCGACCCGCGCCAGGGCAGTCGTCGGAATCGAGGGTAGCAGCACCCTGACCTCTAGAGCTCTGGAAGGTGCGTCGGCACATGGGTTGAGGGAAAAAACCAGTTTCGCCACTTTGAATCTGTTTGAGGTCGATGTGGCCTGGCTGCGTGAGCTCGGGCATTTTGACCGCATATTGATTGACCCTCCCCGTGAGGGTGCTGAAGCAGTGGCGCGAGCGCTGTCCGCTCTGGCTGACGAAAAACGCCCTGGGCGCATTGTCTACGTATCGTGCAACCCTGCAACCCTCGCCCGGGACGCCGCCATCATGAAGCACAAGGGCGGATATGAATTGTTGGCGGCAGGGGTGGTGAATATGTTCCCGCACACCGGGCATGTGGAATCAATAGCCGTGTTTGGGTCCGGACATGCCTTGCCGGTTGAGGAAGTGGCCGAAGTGGAGGAAAGCGCGGCGCAGTAAAGTTGCCCGCGTTGGGTGCCGTGCCCCCGGTGCCGCGGCAACTTTCGCAATGAAGAAAAAAATCTGGCCCCGCGATACACGGGGCCAGATGCATTTCAGCGGCTGATTGAAGGCAGGCTGACTTTCCTGCGGGGTTAGCCTTGAGATTCGGCCAGGATGCGCTGAGCTTCTTCCCGCACACGGTCGGGCGCTGTGCCGCCGATGTGCTTGCGCGCTGCGACGCTGCCTTCCAGCGTCAGTACTTCGTGTATGTCTGATTCGATGGCGGGGTGGAATTGCTGCAATTCCGCCAGCGTGAGATCAGCCAGGTCGCAGCCACGTTCTTCACACACTCGCACTGCGTGGGCCACCGTTTCATGGGCATCGCGGAAGGGCAGGCCTTTCTTGACTAGGTAGTCGGCCAGATCAGTTGCCGTGGCGTAGCCTTGCAAGGCAGCTGCGCGCATGGCTTCGGGCTTGACCCGTATGCCGGGAATCATGTCGACGAAGATGGTGAGCGTGTCGCGGATGGTGTCAGCCGCATCAAACAGGCCTTCCTTGTCTTCCTGGTTGTCTTTGTTATAGGCCAGTGGTTGACCCTTCATGAGCGTGAGCAGGGCGATCAGGTGGCCGTTCACACGCCCGGTCTTGCCGCGTGCCAGCTCGGGCACGTCGGGATTCTTCTTCTGGGGCATGATGGAGCTGCCCGTGCAGAAGCGGTCTGCCAGGTCAATGAAGCCGACACGCGGGCTCATCCACAGCACCAGCTCTTCCGACAGGCGGGAGATGTGGGTCATGATGAGTGCCGCCGATGCGCAGAACTCGATAGCGAAATCACGGTCGGAAACGGCATCAAGGGAATTACGGCAGACGCTTTCAAAACCGAGCGAACGCGCCACTCGTTCGCGGTCGATGGGGAAGGAAGTGCCAGCAAGGGCCGCCGCACCGAGGGGCAGGCGGTTCACGCGCTTACGGCAGTCGGCCAAGCGTTCGGCGTCGCGACCGAACATTTCCGCATAAGCCAGCAAATGGTGCCCGAAAGTGACCGGCTGAGCCACCTGCAGATGGGTGAAGCCGGGCATGATGGTGGCCGCATGTTCCAGCGCGACGCTTGCCAGGCCGTGGCGCAGTTGCTGCAGCAGGCCGATGGCGATGTCGATTTCATTGCGCAGCCACAGGCGGATGTCGGTGGCCACCTGGTCGTTGCGGGAACGCCCAGTATGCAAGCGCTTGCCGGCATCGCCGACCAGTTCCACCAGGCGTTTTTCAATGTTCAGATGGACGTCTTCCAGGTCGAGCGACCAAGTGAAGCTGCCTTCTTCGACTTCGCGCAGAATCTGGCTCATGCCACGCTCGATGGCTGCGCGGTCTTCATCGGTAATAACGCCAACAGCCGCAAGCATTTCTGCATGGGCAAGCGAACCCTGTATATCGAAACGCGCCATGCGTTTGTCGAAATTGACGGAGGCCGTATAGCGCTTGACGAGATCGGAGACCGGCTCAGAGAACCGGGCGGACCAAGCCTGCGCCTTGTTGGCGAACTGATCTTGTGCGGAGTTTGGAGTTTGGTTCGACATAGTGCGGCGATTATAAAGGACCAGGCTTTCTCTACGGTATATTTAGAGGATTTTTCATCAGATCCGGGGGCCTTACGGGCAGGCGCCGGTTCGCCAGCAGGCAGAATACGTCCGTCACAAAGCCATGCAACAAGAAGACGCTTCAATAACAGACTCCATCGCCACCTACAGCTCCACTCTGTTCAATGACCTCGTGCGTGACTCGGAGTGGGCCGGCATCGCGATATTCATTCTTTCCGTCCTGCTCGTATTCCTGGGTGTGGCACTTCTGATTTCCCGGGCCCTGGGCACCATTGCCCGACGGGCCCTGCAGATGGCCGGACGGCCCGAGTGGGCCCAGGGTCTGATACGGCGGCGCGTCTTTCGCCATATCGGGTATGCCTTGCCGCTGCTGGCCATACTCAGCAACCTGCCCATGCTGGCCATTCGGCCCGACCTTGCAAGCCTGCTGACACGCGTCATCACATCCGCCGGGATAGTGTTCGTCTTTCTAGCACTGATTGGTGTGCTGCGTACCTGGGAAGACGTTTATTCAGCCAGCCATCGTGCCCAGACTCGTTCCATCAAGGGCTATGTCGAACTGGCGCGCATACTGCTCTGGGCTGTGTGCACGATACTGGTGGTGTCGGTCATGATGGACCGTTCCCCCTTGCTCATGCTTTCCGGTCTGGGAGCGCTTTCCGCCGTATTGCTGCTGGTTTTCAAGGACACTCTGCTTTCTCTGGTGGCCAGCACCCAGATGAGCAACTATGACATGCTCAGGCTGGGAGACTGGATCGAAATGCCGCAGGCGGGCGCGGACGGCTTCGTCATTGACATGGCCCTGCATACGGTGAAAGTGCAGAACTGGGACAAGACCGTCACCACCATCCCCACCTACAAACTTTTCTCGGAAAGCTTCCGCAACTGGCGGCATATGTTCGAATCCGGCGGGCGGCGCATAAAGCGCACCCTGCGCATTGATGCCAGCACCGTGCGCTTCCTGACTGAAAAGGAAATTTCCGAGTTGCGGCGCTATGCATTACTGACGGAATACCTGGACAGCAAACAGCAGGAGCTGGAAGCAACAAACCGCCAGCTAGGGGAGCTGTCGTCCATTCCGGCCAATAGGCGCCGTCTCACCAACATCGGCACCTTCCGTGCTTACGCAAAAGCCTACATCGAGCGGCACCCGGAAGTGCGCCAGGACATGACCATGATTGTGCGGATGATGGAGCCGCAGTCGGAAGGCATTCCGATTGAAGTGTATTGCTTCAGCAACAACACAGCCTGGGTCGAGTATGAAAGGATACAGGGTGATATCTTCGATCACCTGTTGGCCATATTGCCGGAGTTCTGGCTGCGTCTTTATCAGTCACCCGCCGGTAGCGACATTGCAAGATTGCAAAACTTCACAAGGAATCAAGAATGAAAATGATCTCCGCGATCATCAAGCCTTTCAAGCTTGACGAGGTGCGCGAAGCCCTTGCCGACATTGGTGCTACGGGCGTCACCGTCACTGAAGTGAAAGGGTTCGGGCGCCAGAAGGGTCACACCGAACTGTACCGCGGCGCTGAGTATGTGGTGGATTTCCTGCCCAAGCTCAGGGTCGATGTCGTGTTGCCAGCGGCCATGGTGGAGGCCGCCATCGATGCCATCATCAAGGCCGCATATACGGGCAAGATCGGCGACGGCAAAATTTTTGTGACCCCGGTCGAGCAGGTGGTGCGTATCCGTACAGGTGAAAGCGGCATAGACGCGCTGTAACACTGGCCTTCCCCGGGCATGGCCGCAAGTGCCCACCGAACACGCAGCCTTTGCGTTCACCAGGCCGTATCGGCGCATGACCGGGGAACACGGAGCGTGGCCGCCGGGCTATGCGGCTTCACGGCCGTGCCGTTCCCGCCATGGCCCAGAACTCAGGCAGGAAGGCCTCGGCCACCAGAAGCGGCTGGCCCTGCCGCCAGAATATCGAACACCGTGCGAGCACCGAAGTCGGTGGCGGGCAGTGCTCCTCAAAGTGCAGAGACATGGAACGGTAAAGCGGAATCTGACGCTTCAGCCGCGCAACAAAGAAGCGAGAGCGCAGGATCTGAGGGTCGTGATAAAGCATGTCCGCAAGTGGCCTGGTGCGCAGGCGACGCATGCCTTGCCAAAGGCCGTGGGAGGCCGCCAATGGCGTGAAACTTCTTGCAAACACGCAGTCAGTGCCATTTATGCTCATGCATATTTCGCGCAGCCAGATTTCGCTCTGAGCTGGTCGGCCGAGCATCCAGGCCTCTTGTGTACGCAGGCTATCGACTTTCTCTCTGACAACCCTGAGCTTGACCTCGCCCAACTGACGCAGGCCCGCGGTCAGCGCGTTGGGGCGGAACAGCCAGAATTTCTGATGCGAAGTGAGGGAAGGGGGTGCGGCAAGCTGCCAGCCGCTGAATCTGCCGGGTGTAATTTCCATGCGCGTATTATCGCTAAAGACATACAATGCTGCCCATGGAAAAAGTAAGAATCTCGAAGCTCATGGCCGAACGCGGCATGTGCTCACGACGCGAGGCTGACGCCTATATTGAACGCGGTTGGGTGCGTGTGGATGGCGTCATCGTCTCCGAACTTGGCAGCAAGGCCTGGCCACATCAGAAGATCACCCTGGAAAAGCAGGCGCGCCAACGGCAGACCTCCCGTGTCACCATCATCCTCAACAAGCCGGTGGGTTATGTTTCTCATCGCTCCGACGGCGGTTACCGGCAAGCTGTCTCGCTGATCACACCACAGAATCTTTATCGGCCTGCCCGGCAGCCCCAGGCTTTCGACCCCAATCATCTCAGGGGGCTGGCGCCTGCCGGTCGTCTGGACATCGATTCCCAGGGGCTGCTGGTTCTCACACAGGATGGGCGTATTGCGCGTCAGCTTATCGCGGAAGACAGCGATATCGAGAAAGAGTACCTGGTGCGGGTGGAAGGGCGCATCGTACCCAATGGGCTGGAGAAGCTTCGTTTTGGCCTCTCGCTGGATGGCGCGCCTCTGAAGCGCGCCGAAGTGGATTGGCAGAACGAAGACCAGCTTCGCTTCGTGCTGCGCGAGGGCAAGAAGCGCCAGATTCGCCGCATGTGCGAAATTGTGGGCTTGAAGGTGGTGGGGCTGAAACGTGTGCGCATGGGGCGCATCGTTTTAGGCGACCTCCCGCAGGGAAAGTGGCGCTACCTGCGGGAAGGCGAGAGCTTCTTCTGACGGGCTGAAATGCCCGCGGGCAACCTGGTTTAGGTCAACTACGCTTGCTGCGCGTGAGCCTGGATTGCGCGCGGTCGTCCTGGCCCAGGGTCTGCACCAGCCATGGCAGCGCTTGTTCCAGCGATGCATGCAGGGTCCAGGGCGGGTTGATGACGAACATGCCGCAGCCATACATGCCGTGGCCGCTGGTGGGGGGGCGTTTGACTTGCAGCGAGGCATGCACCCAGACGACATCCAATTGTTCCAGCGCGCGCGTCAGCATCGGCACCTCGCGCCGGGCGACGAGTGGATACCACACGGCAAAACTGCCCGTGCTGAACCGTTTCAGCCCTTCCTGCACGGCATTCAAGGTGTGCCGATAGTCCAGCTTGTTTTCATAAGATGGGTCGATCAGCACCAGGCCCCGCCGCGTGGGGGGTGGCAGCAGCGCTTTGATTCCCTCAAAACCATCGGCCTGCATCACCATGACCTGGCGCGAGCGCCCGCGCGGGTGTCGGGTGAGATTGCGCTTCAGGACCTCGATTTCAGTCGGATGCAATTCGAACAGGCGCAGGCGGTCGCGGTCCCGCATGGCTTCCAGAGCCAGCCAAGGAGACCCGGGGTAGTAGCGTACGCCGCCTTGAGGATTGAACGCCTTCAGAGCCTCCAGATAATGCTGCACCAGCTCAGGAGGGTTCTCGGCGGCAAGCAGCCTCATCACTCCGTCAGCGGATTCGGGACGGCGTTGTTCGGCAGCCCCAGGCGTGGCCGGTTTGGAATGTGTGCGCTCAGCTTGCTGTGCGGCATGTACCCCTTTGACGCGCGGGCTCTTGGCGGTGCCTGCTGCCCATTCACCCTGCAGGTCGTAGATTCCCGCGCCAGCGTGGGTATCGATCACCCAGTACGGGTTCTCTTTTAAGTTGGAATGCTGCAATAGCTGGACCAGGATGGCGTGTTTGAGCACATCTGCATGGTTTCCGGCATGAAATGCGTGGCGATAACTGAACAAGTTCTGCCCTCTTCAGATCTGGCCGGGGGCCATGGTGACGACTTCGTCAGTAATGATGGCATTGCAGCCCCAGCCAAGCAGTTCACGGGCGCGAGCCGGGTCATTGACTGTCCATACAGCCAGGCTGAGGCCGGCATCGCGCACCTGCTCAACGATTTCCCGAGTGAGATAACGGTCGTTCAAATTCAGGCCACGGCACTCAAGCCACCTGACGCGTTCGCGCCAGTCGGGCGGCAATTCCTTTTCGATCAGCAGTGCGCGTGGCAGTTCGGGCACGGTATCCCGTGCGGCGGCCAGGGCCTGCTCGGAAAAGGAAGAGAGCAGGGGGGGAAGGTCGGCGCCTTCCCAGAGCTGTTTCGCCAGCAGTGCTATGCGCTCACCGGTGTGGGTTTCCATTCCGGTGGTTGGTTTGATCTCTATATTGCTATGTATACCGTTGGCGCGGGTGTAAGCAGCGATGCTGTACAGGGTGGCAATGGGTTCGCCGGAATATTCAGCGGAATGCCATGCTCCGAAATCATGACGGGCGAGTTCGGCGAAGCGGAAATCTGCCGCACGACCACTGCCTGTGGAGGTTCGATCCAGCGTGTCGTCATGCAGCAGGATCGGGACGTCGTCAGCCGTGAGCTTGACGTCATACTCCATCATTCGAAAACCATGTGAGGCACCGAGACGGAAGGCGGCAAGAGTATTTTCCGGGGCGACGCGGCCGGCACCACGGTGCGCGACCCATTCGGGGTAGGGCCAGATGTTCTGCATTTGGGGCATGGGTGAGCTCCGCATTTGACCGCCGGGTTGGCGGAATGAAAGGCATTTTATCCTTGCATGGCAGTCCCCGGACGAGCCAGAAGGTGGGAATGAGAAGGTAAACAGCGGGAAAGCAGGTGGTAAACTCCGGCAAAGCGAAAATTCGGGGCCGGCCGGCCCTGGCTTGATGCACGATTTTCCGGAGCCTTCGAGGTTTCGCAACTGAATTCCAGGTGATGAATGTTCGATTTCATACGTACGAACCGGCGCTTTATGATGCTGATATTGCTGGTGCTGGTTCTCCCTTCGTTCGTGTTGATCGGTTTCAGCGGCTACACCAATTACGTTTCGGGTGACAAGGAACTGGTGGTTGTAGGCGATTCGGCCGTGACCCTGCAGGAATTCGAGATGGCCCGGCGCAATCAGCTGGAACAGCTGCAGCGCAGTTCAATGGGGCGGTTCGACCCGGAAGTGCTGAACAACCGGCCGGCGCGGGAAATGTTGCTTGAGTCGCTGGTGGACCGCCGCGTTCTGGTGACCATTGCCAATGAGGAGCGCTTCAGCGTGTCTGACGCCTCCCTACGCAACAGCATTGCCGAAATGCCAGATTTTCAGGAAGACGGGCGTTTTTCCGCGGAGCGCTACAACCAGCTGCTTGCTGCCGCCGGCCTGAGCCCGCGTGACTTCGAACAGGGGCAGCGCGGTGAACTGGCCCTGCAACGTGTGTTGGGCCCGGTTTCCGCCAGTGCTTCCGTTCCCAAGCCAGTGCTTGAACGTATTCAGGCTGCCCTCACGGAATCCCGGACTGTTCGCCTGCGTACATTCCCTGTTTCCGATTATCAAAAGGACATCACCATCAGTGATGCCGAGATTCAGGCCTGGTACGACGCGAATAAAGAAAGCCTGAAGGTGCCGGATCAGGTCGCCGTGGAGTACCTGGTTCTGAATGAATCCGCAGCCATGCAGGCGGTGGGCGAGCTTGCCGAGGCCGACCTGCGCAGCTACTACGAACAAAACAAGTCACGCTACGTCACTCCGCCGCGCGTGAATGTTAGCCACATCCAAATCAGTGTGCCTGAAGGCGCGTCGCAACAGGAGCGCGACGCCGCGCGCAGTAAGGCCGAAGACATCGCCAAGCGAGTCAAGGCAGAACCAGCCACTTTTGCAGATGTGGCCAAGGCCGAATCTCAGGACGTCGGAACTGCACGGGATGGCGGTCAGCTGGGCTGGGTGCGTCCCGGTACCTGGCCCCCGGCCCTGGAAGAAGCGGTGTTTGCCCTCGGCGAGGGTGAAGTTTCCGGTGTGGTCGAAGGCCCGGGCGGCTTCCATATCTTCATTGCCAACCAGGTGGAGGCCGAGAAGGGCGAAACCTTCGAAGAGGCCCGCACCAAGGTGGAAGAGGAGGTTCGCCGCCAGCTTGCGGCAGAGCGTTTTGCTGAACAGGCAAGCCGTCTGACCGACCTGGTTTACGACAACCCCTCCAGCCTGGAGCCGGCAGCCACCGCTCTGGGTCTCGAGACCCGGACCGTAACTGGCGTCACGCGCGATGGCCTGCTCGGGGTTGACGATGTGGGCGAGCAAGCCGCAGCTGCCAGCCCAGATGCCACCATTTTCGAAGACCCGCGCGTCCGGAGCACTCTGTTCAGCGCTGAGCTGCTGAATGAAAAGAGCAATTCGGGTGTCATCGAGATCACTCCGGACACCCTGGCAGTAGTGCGCGTGGCGTCGTTCGAGGCGTCGCACATTCCGCCTCTGGAACAGGTCAGGGGGCGCGTGGAAGCGATTCTCACTGCCGAAGCAGCCAGCAAGGCGGCAGCTCAGGCGGGTGAGCAGGCTCTGGCCGCACTAGAATCCTCAGAGGCTCAAGCAGAGGTGCAGGAAGATTTCGGCACTCCGCTCACAGTCAGCCGCATGGACAGCCAGGGCCTGGCCAAGCCGGTTCTCGATGCCATATTCGCCGCCAAAGCCGATCAGTTGCCGGCTTTCGTGGGTGTGAGCGGGCCACAAGGGTATGTTCTGGCTCGTGTGGAAGAAGTAAAGCCAGGTGAAGAGAACCCCATGCTTGCTGCCGGGCTGGGCTTGGAACTCTCACGCAGCCTGGGCATGGCTGAACAGCAGGCAGTCCTGCGGGAAATTCGTACACGTCTGGGTGTCAGCCGTACAGCTGATGCCGAAGAGGTGCTTTCCGGCGAGGAAGGTTGATACACCTCGCGCTCCCGCCCGGAGCACGGCGCCCCGGGCGAGGTACGGCCGGCCCGGGCTACGTCTCAGGGTGAGATTTAATTTGCTGAGGTAGGCGCAGGTCGAGGTTCAAACTTCACGGGCGGGGCCGCCTGAAAATTAACCTTGAATACACATTGTTTCGGTTTACCGTGCCGGCAATCCTGCCGGCCCTAACCACCCCGTGAAAGAGAGGTATCCCATGACTCAAAAAGTTGCTGTTGTGACCGGATCCGCCGCCGGTTTGGGCAAGGCCATTGCCCGGCGTTTGGCCCAGGACGGTTTTCGCATCGTGTTGCACGACATCAATGCCGAAAATCTGGCCAAGGCACAGGCTGAATTTCAGCAAGCAGGCTGGGACAGCATTGCGGTAGAGGGCAACGCCGCCAAGCGCGACGACCAGTTCCGGCTGGTGGCCGAAGCGGTCAAAGCCTTCGGCCGGGTGGATGTGTTTGTGAACAATGCCGGTGTAGAGTCGGTAGAAGCGTTTTTGGACATCGGTGAAGCCGAAATCGACCGTGTGCTCGGCATCAACATCAAAGGCGTGATTTTCGGCACCCAGGCTGCGGCCGAACAAATGAAGCAGCAAGAGGGCATCGGCAAAATCATCAATGCCTGCAGCATTGCCGGCCACGAGTCGTATGAAATGCTCAGCCTGTATTGCGCCACCAAGCACGCGGTGCGTTCGCTGACCCATTCCACGGCCAAAGAACTGGCCAAGTACAACATCCGTGTCAATGCCTACTGCCCCGGCGTGGCCGACACCCCGATGTGGGAGCGGATTGATGCGGCCTTTGTCAAACACAAAGGCTATGCCCCCAAACAGGCCTGGAACGAATTTACCAGCGGCATCCTCGCCGGCCGGCCGCAACAGCCTGAAGACGTGGCCAATCTGGTGTCGTTTTTGGCATCCGGTGATTCGGACTACATTACCGGCCAGACCATTCTGACCGATGGCGGCATGGTGTTCCGTTAAACACCGTGATCAGGAGGACGGTTTCAGGCAGCCTTGGGCTGCCTGAATAACGGAGCAATGCTGGCAGCCAATATTGGTTAAGTCGGGCATGGATGCCCGACCGGCGGTTGCTACGGCGACCGCGGTTTGCGCCGCACCAAGCAGGTCGGATTTCCGAATCCGACAAATACCGAAACACCGGCAAGCCCAACCGTTTTAGACAGGCATGAAACGGTTTGCCGATACAAGCAATATCAAATACGCGGTAGGGTGTGTGCCATCGGCACGCACGCGGCGGTTGGGTATTGTCTGAATAAACATCCCTAGAGCATGGCCTTCAGATGGGGCCATATTGTTTCTGCAATATAGCTTTGCGCCTTCACTGTCGGGTGCAGGCCGTCAGCCTGAAACATCGCACTGTCCAGAGCGATGGCTTCCAGCATGAAAGGAACCAGGGCGAGTGCGTTTTCCTTTGCAAGCTCGGTATAGGTCTCGTGAAAGCGTTCCGCGTACCGCTTGCCATAATTGGGTGGGATGCGCTGGCCTACCAGCAGCACTTTTGCACCCTTGGCCTTGGCGAGGTCTATGATGCCCTGCAGGTTGGTCTTCATCTCTTCCAGCGGCAGACCGCGCAGGCCGTCATTTGCACCCAATTGGATGATGACAATATCTGCTGCGAACTCATCGAGGATCGCGGGCAGGCGTCGCAGGCCGTTGCCTGTCGTGTCACCGCTGATGCTGGCGTTGCGTATCTGGTATGCTGGGTTCTGTTCCTTCAGGCGCTGGGTGATGACACTCACCCAACCGCTGTCACGGGGCAGGCCGTATTCGGCCGACAGGCTGTCGCCCAGTACGAGTATCTGGCGCGGTGAGTCTGAGCCCGCGGTGGCTGCCGGGGCTGTGCCGTTGCCGGAGGCAGCCCCCTGAACAGCTTGCATGGCAACGATCAACGCCAAACCCAGTAACCATATCGACCTTCCCCAGTGCATGCATTCAGCTCCCAGTATTGAAGTGGTGGACCTTTGTCAGCAAGTCGCTGACAGCTCCGGTGTTCTAGACATTTTAAGCATGGTGAGTTTCACCGTCGGCAGGGGCGAAGCGGTCGCCATAACGGGAAGTTCAGGTTCGGGCAAGAGCACCCTGCTTGGGCTGATGGCCGGCCTGGACGTACCGACCTCCGGCAGTGTGCGTTTGCTCGGTCATGATCTCTTCTCCCTGGACGAAGAGGCAAGGGCGCAGGTGCGCGCCCAATGTGTCGGTTTTGTGTTCCAGGCTTTTCATCTGCTGCCCAACCTCACCGCACTTGAAAACGTCATGTTGCCGCTGGAGCTGCGGGGTGAGCCCGCCCGCCACGCCGCCACAGCAATGCTTGAAAGAGTGGGGCTAGAAAACAGGCTGCACCATTATCCACGCACATTGTCAGGCGGCGAGCAGCAGCGCGTTTCACTCGCACGTGCGTTTGTGCAGCGCCCGGCGGTACTGTTTGCCGACGAGCCCACGGGCAGCCTGGACGAACAGAACGGGCGCCGGGTTACCGATCTGATGTTCGAGCTTCAGGAAGAACACGGGGCGTCTCTGGTGCTGGTTACGCATGACCCAGTTCTGGCGGCTCGCTGCCAGCGCGAGTTGCGGCTATCGGGCGGGCGGCTGATTCACTTTGAGGAGCAGCGGGCGAGCGCGTGAAGCCAGGGGCTGGAATGGGTATCTGTGGCACTTGGGGTAATAGCGCACAGGCGTACGCACACGCAATTACATGCGTGTGCGCATCTGGGAAGGCAGCCAGGTAGCGAGTTCAGGCACGAAGTAAAGCAGCAGGGAGGCCGTCACCATCAGAAGGAACATGGGCATGGTCACCCGCGCCAGATATGGCAGCTCTTTCTTGGTCATGCCTGACAGGACAAACAGGTTGAAACCCACGGGTGGGGTAATCTGTGCCATCTCTATGACCAGCACGAGGAAGATGCCGAACCAGATCAGGTCGATGCCGGCAGCCTGTACCGTAGGCAGCAGCACACCCATGGTTAGCACCACGATGGAGATGCCATCCAGCAGGCAGCCCAGCACGATGAAGAAGACCATGAGGGCCAGAATGAGCCCGAATTGGGATAAGCCGAGTGAACCTATCCATTCGGCCAGAGCGCGAGGCAGGCCGATATAACCCATTGAGAGGGTGAGGAACTGGGCGCCGGCCAGGATGAGAGCGATCATGCAGTAGAGAGCGGTCGCACCCATCAGGGACTCTCTGAAGCTCTTCCAGGTGAGTGTGCCCTGGGCGAGGGACAGTACCAATGACCCGATCACACCAATGGCGGCTGCTTCGGTTGCGGTGGCAAAACCGGTGTAGATGGCCCCCAGAACTGCAGTGATGAGGATGACGACCGGAATCAGATTGCGCGAAGCCTTGAGCTTTTCCAGCAATGGCATGTTCTCGTCGGATTTTGGTACCTTGGTCGGGTTCAGAATGGCCCAGATCGCGATATAGCCCATGAAGAGTACTGCCAGCATCAAGCCTGGAAACACACCGGCAATGAACAGGCGTGAAATGGAGACATCGGCCGCCACGCCGTAGACAATCATGATGATTGAAGGGGGAATCATCAGCCCCAAAGTGCCGGCGCCCGCGAGAGTTCCCAGTACTTTGTCCTCGGGATAGCCACGGCGTCCCAGCTCGGGGATCGTCATCTTGCCGATGGTAGCAACGGTGGCGGCAGAGGAACCTGAAACCGCTGCGAATATGGCGCAGCCGATCACGTTTGTGTGCAACAGACGGCCTGGAAGGCGGTTCAGCCAGGGTGCCAGGCCACTGAAAAGGTCTTGGGATAACCGGGTGCGGAAAAGGATTTCCCCCATCCACAGGAATAGCGGAAGGGCAGTGAGTGTCCAGCTGGAGGCGGCTCCCCAGATGGTGATGGCCATAGCGTCACCGGCCGAACGCGTGGAAAAGAGTTCCATGCCCAACCAGGCAGCTCCCGCCAGGGTGAGGCCCACCCATACGCCGCAGGCGAGAAAACCAATGATGGACGCCACCAGCATGGTGATGACTAGAATTTCATTCATGCGGGGGTGCTTCCTGGAGGTGACGTTCGGGCTGCCCCCGGAAACGACAAATCGTTTCGTCCAGCAGGGCTATGAAGAAGATCACGGTGCCAATTGCCATGGAAAGCTGTGGAATCCACAGGGCGGTGGCGTCTTCACCGGTTGATATGTCGTGATAGGCGTGGGAGTCCAGCACCAGCTTGCAACTGAACCAGGCCAGGTTTGCTGCAATGATGGTGGCAATCAGCAGAGCGAAGGCATCGAGCCGGATTCGTGCGCGCGGTTGGAGCGAGGCCAGCAGCAGCGTTACGCGAATATGTTCGCCCTTCTTGAACGTGTATGCCAGGGCAAGAAAACCGGCGGCCGCCATACAGTAGCCAGCATAAGCGTCCAGACCGGGGATATGCATTGAGACCTGCCTGACCGCTATAGATAGCGTGATGCAGACCAGAACGCCAATCATGAATACGGCGGCGAGCACCCCCGCCGCCGTATAGATGCAATCAAGCAAACGACGCATGCTTATTTTGCTTGGTAGGCGTCAATGACTTGCTTGCCGTCGGCTCCGGCCTTTTCCAGCCATTCGGCCAGCATGGTTTCGCCCACCTTGCTCAGGCCATCCACGAGTTCGGCAGAAGGCTTGACGATCTGCATGCCGTTCTTGGCAAGGTTGTCCAGATACCACTGTGTCTTGTTGCGGGAAAGTTCCCAGCCACGTTTTTCGGCAGCCTCGGCGGCCTTCAGCAGGGCATCCCTGCAGTCCTGGTCCAGCGCGTCGAAAGCCTTCTTGTTTACCAGGACGGCATTTTTGGGCAGCCAGGCCTGAGTGTCATAGAAATACTTCATGTACTCGTAGACCTTGGTGTCCCAGCCCGTGGAGCCGGAAGTCATGAAGGCGTTGACCACACCGGTGGCCATGGCCTGGGCCAGCTCAGCCTGCTGGATGGTGACTGGCTGCGCACCCACCAGATCGGCAATGCGCGCGGTGACAGGGCTGTAGGCGCGCCATTTCAAGCCTTTGAGGTCTTCCACCTTATTGATTTCGTTATTGGCGTAGATCCCCTGAGGCGGCCATGCCACGGAGAAGAGCAGCATCATGCCCTGCGACTCAAGCTTCTTGTTGAGGACGGGTTTCTGCGCTTGGTAGAGCTTCCAGGCCGCGTCATAACCTGTTGCCAAAAAGGGCAGACCGTCGAGGGCGAAGATAGGATCTTCATTGGCGAAATTGGTGAGCAGGATTTCGCCGGCCTGCGCTTGGTTGGATTGAACGGCCCGCTTGATTTCCGGGGCTTTGAAAAGCGAAGCATTGATATGGAGGGTGATGTCGAAATCGCCGCCCGAAAACTCTTTCACATCTTTGACGAACTGCTGCAGGTTTTCGGTGTGAAGATTGGAAGCCGGATATGCGGTGGGAAGATCCCATTTTGCCGGTGCGGCGTGGGCCTGAAGAGATACGGCGGCAGCACAGACGGACAGCAGGACGAAACGTTTCATGTAGGAGTCCTCATTGAATGCTTCTTGTACAGAACTTGTGGTCCGCTCTGATTTTAGAGGGGTGTGGCTTGTATTCAACACGCTGTAACCAAGCTTTAGGGGAAATCCATGTGCAGTAGAAACCCCAAGGCTGGGCGGTAAACTGCGGGTTCACATGAATTGATTTCTCAGAATTGAGATCACCCATTAAAAAAGTGCCTGCAACCCAGCACGCTTCACAGAAGTGTTAGAGCATCGGGCACACGGCAACAGGAATATTCCCCCATGCGCATGCATCACGCTCCAGTGTATGAAGCATCAAGCCGCGGCTCTCGTTCTAATTTCAGCCGACCGGCCAGCGGCTTTAATTCAGCAATCGGCCGTTATTCAACAAGTGGGCTTCGCATCTTCTTGCGGGTGCTGATGTTTCTTGCCCTGGCATTGCCCGGCGCACTTTACGCCCAAGGTTATATTCATCGCACTCTGCACACACCCGTGCCGGGTGGCGTTGCCGTCGTCGCATTGCCGGCATCTGTCGAAGCTCCCACGGTGACCTACCAGGGCAAACGCGTCATGGTGGTGCGGGACAGCGATCAGAGCTGGGCAGCCATTGTCGGCATTGACCTCAAGGCCCAGCCGGGCACTCACACATTGCGTTTAAGCACAGGACAGGGGGCCGGGCAGGAACTTTTCTTCGAGGTTGCTCATAAGGAATACGCGAGTCAGCACATCACGCTCAAGAACCGCGCGCATGTCAGTCCCAGCCCTGAACAGCTGAAGCGCTATGAGCGCGAATATAAGGAGCAGATGCAGGCATATGCGAACTTTCGTGACAGCGGCCCAAGCAATGTGCTACTGGAGCCCCCCGTGACAGGTCGTATATCAAGCCCCTTCGGCCTGCGCCGTTTCTTCAACGGGGAAGAGCGCAACCCCCATTCGGGGCTGGATTTTGCCGTGCCCCGCGGCACCCCGGTGAAAGTGCCGGCCGACGGCGTGGTGACCCTGGTGGGCGACTATTTCTTCAATGGGCGCACTGTGTTTGTGGATCACGGGCAAGGTTTAATAACCATGTACTGCCATCTGGATGCAGTGCTGGTGCAGAAAGGGCAGGAAGTGAAGCGGGGAACGATTCTGGGCAAAGTGGGTGCCACCGGCCGGGCCACAGGGCCGCATCTGCACTGGAATGTCAGCTTGAACGGCAACCGGGTGGACCCAGCAATCTTCATCAAGAAGTGAAATTACTGCCACACATGTAGTGAAACCGTGGCGGCCCAGGAAGTGAAACTGCTCCAGCACATGAATTAATACTGCAGCGGCCCTAGGAAGTGAAAGCCCGCGGGCGAAAGATTGGCGCCCCTGCAGCCAGGCATGAAGCCTGGCTTACCGCATGTGAAGATTAGCCCTTTACACGGACGATTTTCTTGACCTGAGGTACGTGGCGAATGGCGCGAATCACTTGGGCGAGGTGATTCCGGCTGTCTACCTGCAGGGTGAGATGCAGCACCACAGTAGAACCGACCTCGTCCTGCATGGTGAGATGCAGGATGTTGGAATCAGCTTCTGTAATCTCGGCTGCAAGCCTGCCCAAAACGCCCCGTTCATTCAATGCAGTGACATCCAGCCGGGTGGTGAGGTGGCGGGCGGTGTTGGTATCCCAGGCTACGGGTATCCACCGCTCAGGTTCGCGCGCACGTTGACGCTGGGCAACCGAACATTCTTCCATGTGCACGACCAGGCCGTGCCCAAGACGAATGCCACCAATGATGGCGTCACCGGGCAGCGGGCCACAGCAGGGCGCCAACTGCACTGCCTGCCCTTCATTACCATGGATGAGAATGGGCGTTGCGGTGGTGGAGGTGATCTCATCGACCACGGCGGCAGTGGTTGCGACCATGGAATTCTCTGGTGCGAAGCGGCGCGCCACGACTGCAGCCAGGCGTTTGCCCAGGCCGATGTCGGCAAGGATTTCATCACGCGACTGCGCACCGGAGCCTTTGGCGAGTTTTTCCCATTCGGGGTCGTCGTCAGCCGGGTAGGGAAGGTTGAGCTGATCAAAGGCCTGCAACAATAAGCGCCTTCCGAAAGCGACCGATTCTTCGTACTTGACCGTGCGCAGGTAATGCCGGATTTCCGAACGGGCACGGCCGGTGCGCACATAATTCAGCCACTGTGCGCTGGGACGTGAGGCGCTGGAGGTGACGATTTCGACAGAATCGCCACTCTTGAGCTCCGTGCGCAAGGGGGCGAATTCACCATTGATCTTGGCAGCCACGGCCTGATTGCCGATATCGGTGTGAATGGCGTAAGCGAAGTCGACAGGAGTAGCGCCACGTGGCAGGGAAATGATTTTGCCGCGCGGAGTGAAGACGTAGACAGCATCCGGGAAGAGGTCAACTTTGACGTGTTCAAGGAATTCGCCGGAGTCGCCCGTCTGGCTCTGGATGTCCAGCAGTGACTGCAGCCATTGATGGGTGCGTTTCTGCAGGTCGTTGAGTGAGACGTTCGGGTCTTTGTAGAGCCAATGTGAAGCCACGCCTTCTTCAGCAACGTGGTCCATGTCGCGCGTACGGAACTGAAATTCCACTGGTGTGCCGTATGGGCCGATCAGCGTCGTGTGCAGGGACTGATAGCCATTCAGTTTGGGAATGGCGATGTAATCCTTGAACTTGCCGGGCACGGGCCGGTAGAGCTGGTGCAGGGTGCCCATGGCCAGATAGCATTCCGGCAGCGTGTGCACCACGATACGGAAACCGTAGATGTCGAGTACGTCGGAAAACGACTTCTTCTGCTCTACCATCTTCTTGTAGATGCCGTAGAGCGATTTCTCTCGCCCAGTGATTTCAGCTTCGATGCCAGCAGCGGGCAGCGCGGCACTGACGGCTTCATGAATCTTGCTCAGGACCTCGCGGCGATTGCCACGCGCGGCCATCATGGCCTTATGCAGGACACGGTAGCGGTTAGGGTAGATGGCCTGGAAGCAGAGATCCTGAAGTTCGCGAAACAGTGCGTTCAACCCCAGGCGGTGCGCGATGGGAGTGTAGATTTCGAGCGTTTCGCGGGCAATGCGACGGCGCTTTTCGACGGATACGGCGCCGAGTGTGCGCATGTTGTGAAGGCGGTCTGCCAGCTTGATCAGAATGACGCGGACGTCGCGCGCCATGGCCAGAAGCATCTTGCGAAAACTTTCGGCCTGCTGTTCGGCCTTGGAGGCATATTCCAGGCGCTGCAGCTTGGTGACACCGTCGACGATTTCAGCGACGTCGGCACCAAACCGCTCGGCGATTTCCTGTTTGGAGACATCCTGGTCTTCGATGACGTCGTGCAGCAGGGCCGCCATGAGGGAGGCGGCGTCAAGCTTCCAGCCGGCACAGATTTCAGTGACGGCGATGGGGTGTGAAATGTAAGGTTCGCCACTGGCGCGGAACTGGCCCAAATGGGCCTGGTCGGCAAAGCGGTAGGCTTCCTTGACGCGTTCAACATCCTTCGAGTCAAGATACTGGCGTATGACTTCCGTCAGTGGAGCCAGTGAGGCAATGGCGTTCCCGGCGGCAAGGGCGGGTGCCGCCACTGCGCCTTCAAGCTGCGCGCTGCCCGCCTGCTTGCGCCTGCGACGCAGGCGGGGGCCTTTTTTCAATACGGCCAACAGCCCAGAAGATGCCCCGCGTAGGGTGGTGAACGCCATCTTGCCGCCTTCGAAGCTTAGGTTGGAACCTTGCGCAGCATTTCCAAACCGGTAACGCCGGCAGCGATTTCGCGCAAGGCCGTGACGGTAGGCTTGTTGCGGCTTTCAATGCGGGGCTCGTGACCTTGGGCGAGCTCACGTGCACGGTAGGTGGCCGCCAGCGTGAGCGCAAAGCGGTTGGGGATTTTTTCCAGACAGTCTTCAACAGTAATACGTGCCATGATTCACCTTGTTTTTACAGTGTTTTTCAGCCCGCCGCAGCAGCTGGGAAGCTGTTTCAGCTGCCTTGGTTACCCGTCCGGATACCAAGTTGGGCGAACAGTTCAGCATGCCTAACAGCCTGGCTTGCATAGCGTAGCCGAGCCGCTGCAACGATGCTGGAAAGCTCGTTCAAAGCAGTGCTAAATTCTTGATTAATAATAACATATTGACACTCTGAAACATGGGACATTTCCCCGCCGGCAGCCAGCAGGCGGCGCGCTATAACATGGGGTTCGTCCTGGCCTCGGTTCTTGAGACGGGTTTCAAGTGCCTCGATGGAAGGGGGCAAAATGAAAATGCCGATGGCATCGGGTACGTGTTCGCGAATTTGCCTGGCCCCCTGCCAGTCAATTTCCAGCAGAACGTCGCGCCCCTCCCGACGTGCTTCATCGATTCGGTCACGCGGGGTACCGTAATAGTTCCCGTGCACTTCCGCCCATTCAAGCATGGCACCGGCGTCACGCAGAGCGTTGAACTCCTCGACGCTGACGAAGCGGTAGTGCTTGTCATTGACTTCGCCCGGACGTGGCGGGCGGGTGGTGCAGGAGATTGACAGCACCATGCTGGGCTCCCGCTCGAGAAGTGCGTTGACGAGACTGGATTTCCCGGCGCCACTGGGAGCGACCACCATGAATACGTTGCCAGAGTATTGCGACATTTTGTGAATGGGCAAAACGTTTATTTTAGCGGACTCGACGAATCTTCGTGGCCGAGGGCCTGCAAAGTGGCAGCCCAGCTTTCGGCATCTACACAGAGCAGGGCCACGGCGTCGTCCGCGTCCATGTTTAACAGGACATCCTCCAGAATTGCTGCTGCCTCATCGGGGGTATCGATGGCCGCCACGTGCAGGTTGTGGCCATTTTCAAATTGCTCCGGGGGCACGAAAGTGGTGACCGCTTCCAGATCGGGAGGGCTGATGGCCACATAGGCGCGAAAAGGCAGTTCACCGGCCCTGACATCCAGGACAAGTCCGGTGTCGAAGCGGCTTTCAAGGCGGCTCGAAATATCCATTAGCTTTGCTCTTTGAACGTCAGGGTGGCGACCACGGGTGTGTGGTCGGATGGCTGTTCCCAGCCGCGCGGTTCCTTGTCAATGTGGCAGGCAGTGCACAGGGGGCGCAGGGCGTCGGACAGCAGTACATGGTCTATGCGCAGACCGGCATTGCGGCGGAAGGCAAATCGCCGGTAGTCCCACCAGGAAAACGACTTTTCTTCCTGTGGGAACAGGCGGAAGGCGTCGCTGAGACCCAGGTCGAGCAAAGCGCGGAAGGCTTCGCGCTCGGGTTCGGAAACGAGTACGTCACCCACCCATTTGGCAGGGTCGTGCACATCCTCGTCGGCGGGGGCGACGTTGTAATCACCCAGAATGGCCAGACGCGGGTATTTCTTGAGTTCCTGTTCCAGCCACTCACGCAGTGCCTTGAACCAGTCGAGCTTGTACACGTATTTGTCGCTGTCCAGAGACTGACCGTTCGGGCAGTATGCGCTGATCACGCGAACAGGGCCGGCCGGAGAGGGCAGGGTGGTGGCAATGATGCGTTGCTGCGGGTCTTCCAGACCCGGAAGGTTGCGTTGCGTGTCTTCGCCCGGCTCACGTGAAATGATGGCCACACCGTTATAAGTTTTCTGACCGGCCCACACGGCGTGATAGCCGATTTCCGTAAACGCATCGACAGGAAAGAATTCGTTGGCGAGTTTGAGCTCCTGCAGGCAGAGAGCATCCACGGAGTTGGCTTCGAGCCATTGAAGTACCTGCGGCAGCCGTACTTTCAGAGAGTTGACGTTCCAGGTGGCGAGTTTCACGTTGAGTTCAAAAAGTTCGAAGACTATGTGCGCGACCGTTTCTTTGGTAAAAGCAGTCTGCAGGGCGAGTGCCCTGTTGCCAAGGGGGCCGCAGGGTGCAGCGCCCCGGCGCCAAGACTCCATCATAGCAGCGCGCACCCGCCGCGGCCCGGCGAACACATGCGCCGCTACGGCCATGCAACCCTACTACGGCTCACAAGACGTATTTAATTGTTACACTTTGAATTGTTCGCGACCACGACATTCAATCACAGCCCCTGCCCAGCGCCGGGTTTCAGTAAGGATTTCACACTGGATATGGCGGCTTACAACCTGACCAGTTCATTTGAATCTAACGTAAGCGGCACTCATCTACAGAATTACTGCATCGCGCTGCAGCCCATTTGCGACGGAGACCTCAAGCACGTGGCGGACGAGCTGCTCTATCGCGATAGCGCGAATGCGAGCTCTGCCAGTCTGACCGATGCACAAGCAGTTGAGGCCACCGCGCGCGTGTGCAATATCGCGTTCTACGAAATCGGAGCCAGCCAGCTAGTGGGCGACCGCAAGCTGTACGTGAATGCACCGCGTGACTGGCTATTGCGGCCGGAGTTGCTGCCACCGGAGCCCGCCCGAGTGGTCATCGAGGTGCTCGAAACCGTTGTGGGCGATGAGGAGGTATTGGCCAGCCTGCGTAAGATCCGTGAGATGGGCTTTCAGGTCGCGCTCGATGACTTTGTTCTCACTGATGCCACCCGACCCCTGCTCGACGTGGCCCACATCATCAAGATTGATGCACTGGAGGCAATCGACCTCGTGGCAATCGAGCTCTATCGCGCGCGCGGCCTGACCCTGCTGGCAGAAAAAGTCGAAGACATGGAAGCTTTCGAACGCTTCAAGTCACTCGGTTTTTCACTTTTTCAAGGCTATTTCTACGCGCGGGCCCAGGTCAAGGATGTGCCCAGCGGCCAACGCAGCAATAACCGCGCAGCCCTGCTTCATCTGCTTGCCGA
This sequence comes from Alcaligenaceae bacterium, assembly GCA_029263795.1. Classification (GTDB taxonomy): domain Bacteria; phylum Pseudomonadota; class Gammaproteobacteria; order Burkholderiales; family Burkholderiaceae_B; genus Yanghanlia. The sequence continues at coordinate 2,435 of JAJUFI010000007.1, read as the reverse complement.
ACTGCAGCGCGGGGAACCGAAAATCCGTGCCATCGAACGCATCATTGCTCAGGATGCGGCTCTCACCTTCCTGTTGCTGCGCTACGCCAATTCGGCCATGTTTCATTACCGCGGGGCCATCAAGACTCTGTTCCAGGCTCTTCAGTTGCTTGGTTTGAAGAGGGCAGGAAGTCTGGCCCTGACCATGTTGCTCGCAAATCACGGTCCAGCCTGCATGCTGCTCCTGTCCAGGGCGCTGACCCGGGCCTCCATGTGCGAACGGCTGGCCGTCGAGCATGGAGGAGACGGAGATGCCGCCTTCTTTGTCGGCATCCTGTCAATGATGGGTGAACTGTTGGGCCAGTCCCTGCACGAGCTCCTGCATGAACTCAGGCTTTCCCCCGAAATTGAGGCCGCATTGGCCGAACGTAGTGGTCCACTGGGGCAATTGCTCGCATCAGTCGAAACTTTTGAAGCCGCCCGGATGGTGGGGTGGCCGCCTCAGCGCGTCGAGCAATTCAACCGCACCTGGCTACAGAGTCAGGTGTGGTCCACACAGGTGCTCGCCATGATTGGTCAGGATGAAGCCGCCAACGCAGCGCCCCCCGCCGCGGTATGATCATTGAATTCCACCCAAATGATGTGAGTCGAGGAGAGTCGAAAATGGAAGACGTTGTAGTTGTTGCGGCATGCCGTACCGCGATCGGCAGTTTTGGCGGGGCGCTCAAGGATGTTCCCCCTGTTGAGTTGGGCGCGACCGTCGTGCGCGCGGTTCTGGATCGGGCAGGCGTGGCGCCGGCTGACGTCAACCATGTCGTCTTCGGCCAGGTCATCAATACAGAGCCCCGCGACCTTTACCTGTCGCGTGTGTCCGCACTCAATGCGGGCATTCCAGATCACGCCGTAGCCATGAATGTGAATCGTCTCTGTGGTTCAGGCCTGCAGGCCGTGGTCAGTGCCGCCCAGGCAATCAAGCTGGGTGATGCAAAAGTGGCAGTGGCAGGCGGTGCAGAAAACATGAGCCGTGCTCCCTATCTCGCTCCCGCACAACGCTGGGGTGCGCGCATGGGCGATGCCGTCCTGCTGGACATGATGACGGGCGCTCTTTCAGACCCTCTGGAGCGGGTGCACATGGGGGTGACGGCCGAGAATGTCGCCAAGCGCTACGAAATCAGCCGCGAAGAGCAGGACGCCCTGGCGCTGACATCCCATCAACGTGCCGAAAACGCGATTCGCAACGGTCACTTCCGTTCCCAGATTGTTCCCATCGTGCAGAAGACCCGCAAGGGTGAAGTGGTGTTCGATACTGACGAGCACGTGCGCATGGGGGCCACGGCAGAAAATTTCAGCGGCCTGAAACCCGTCTTCGTGAAGGAGAACGGTACTGTCACGGCTGGCAACGCATCGGGCATCAACGATGGGGCGGCGGCAATTCTGCTCATGAGTGCCTCGCATGCCCAGGAGCAGGGCATCAAGCCCATGGCGCGTCTGGTGGCTTATGCGCATGCCGGTGTGGAACCTCTCTACATGGGCATCGGCCCGGTTCCTGCCACCCGACTGGTGCTGGAGCGCGCTGGCATCACTGCCGAACAGCTGGACGTCATCGAGTCCAACGAAGCCTTTGCCGCACAAGCTTGCGCAGTCATCAAGGAACTCGGGCTGGATCCGGCCAAGGTGAATCCCAATGGCAGCGGTATCAGCCTGGGTCACCCGATCGGGGCAACCGGTGCCATCATCACGACCAAGGCGCTGCACGAATTGGAACGCATTCAGGGCCGCTATGCACTGGTCACCATGTGCATTGGCGGTGGTCAGGGTATTGCAGCGATTTTTGAACGTGTCTGAATCAGAATGGTCGGGCGCCGGGCATCGGCCCTGGGAAGACGATGAGCCCACGATTTCGGAAGCTTCCGGAATACGTTACCTGCATTTCGGCTCAGAATGGGTGCAGGGCGCAATGCGCCTGCGTCGCCCGAACGATCTGATCATTGCCTACACCCAGCAGATGATGGCCTGGCTGCTTCTGCTGGAACCCGACGCAGAGACCGAAGTGGGCATACTCGGCCTTGGCGCAGGGTCTTTGCTGCGTTACACCTTGCGCCACACCAAGGCGCAAATCACCACCGTCGAGTGGAATCCCATGGTGACTGCGGTGTGCCGCAGTCACTTTCGTCTGCCAGATTCCCCGCGTTCCACCATCTTTCATGAAGACGCCGCGGAATGGGCCGCGCATCCGGAGAACATCGGCCGTTTTTCCGCGCTGATGGTTGATCTTTACGATGCGGCTGCGCAAGGGCCGGTGCGCGGTTCGCCGGAGTTCTACGCGGACTGTGCCAGAGTGCTCGGGGAATCCGGCGTCATCACCGTCAACCTCTTTGGCAATCACAGCAGCTTCGGGCCCAATTTGAAGGCCATGCGCATGGCCTTTCCCCAAGGGGTGTTCGTTCTGCCCGAAG
>JAJUFI010000108.1 GCA_029263795.1 Alcaligenaceae bacterium | reverse complement strand
GATCGCCCTGGTCACCCTGCAGGATGATTCCAACATCGGCTTTGAAGGCATGATCCGCGCCATCATGGAAGCCGCCGAGGAACAACTGGCCGTGCTGAACCAGCGCGTACGCACCACTTGCCCCGTTTCCGACCTCGTCGTGGGGGTGCAATGCGGTGGCAGTGACGCATTCTCGGGCGTATCCGCCAACCCGGTCGTCGGCTATGCCAGTGACCTGCTAGTCAGGGCCGGGGCGCGGGTCATGTTCTCAGAAGTGACCGAGGTGCGGGACGGGATCGCCCAACTGACCGCGCGTGCAGCAAATCCGGAAGTCGCGCAGCAGCTGATTGAACAGATGGACTGGTACGACCGCTACCTGGGTCGTGGCAGTGCCGACCGCAGCGCCAACACTTCACCCGGAAATAAACGCGGCGGCCTGTCCAACATCGTTGAAAAAGCGATGGGCTCGATTGTGAAGTCAGGCAGCTCTCCCATACGCGGTGTGGTACCTCCGGGTGAACGCTGCACAACGCCGGGCCTCAACTTTGCGGCCACACCGGCTAGTGACTTCGTCTGTGGCACCCTGCAACTGGCTGCCGGCATGACACTGCACGTCTTCACGACAGGACGGGGCACGCCCTATGGCCTGAAGGAAGTGCCTGTCGTGAAAGTGGCCACGCGCAGCGACCTGGCCCGCCGCTGGCATGATCTCATGGACATCAACGCAGGCCGTGTGGTCGATGGTGAAGCCAGCATCGAAGAAATGGGCTGGGAACTCTTTCACTACATGATTGATGTCGCCAGCGGCCGCAAGCGCAGCTGTGCAGAAACCTTGAAATTGCACAATTCCCTGGCACTGTTCAATCCCGCCCCCATCACCTGAGGACACCTCGCGCCTCCGCCGTTCGTGTAGAGGTAGCCCTCTTCTAACCTGCAAAATCAAGATCCCAGAGCGTCGCCCCCGGGCGCGCTCTGCGCCTTGTCACGCCCCAGCTTGATTGACATCTTACTGTTAACTTTCTATGATTGTTTAACAACTAATCTTTCTGCGTGCGTAGCATCCGATCTTTGCTCCACAACGCATCACCCTCATAGCTGGAGCCCTTATGGCTGACATCTCCCCTGCATTGCGAAAAGCCTTCACCGGTATTTCTGGAATTCTCGTCACTCCTTTTGATCAACAGGACAACATTCAGCCTGACAAACTGGACCCCATCATTGATCGGGCTGTTGCAGCGAATGTTGACATCCTCGTGGTGAACGGCAATACCGGGGAGTTCTATGCTTTGCAGGCCCATGAGGCTGAGCAGATGATGCACGCCGTGGTGGAAAAGGTAAATGGCCGCGTTCCCGTCATCAATGGGGTGGGCCGCAGTGTGAACGAAGCGTGCGCCCTGGCTCGCGCATCGAAGAAAGCAGGCGTGGATGCCATCATGGTTCACCAACCGCCAGACCCTTTCGCCGCTCCGCGAGGCGTTCTCGAGTACATCCGCCGGGTGGCTGACGCCGCTGACGGCCTGCCTCTGATGCTGTATTTGCGTAACGACGCAATCGGCATCGACAACATCGTGCGTCTGACCGAAATTCCGGGCGTCGCCGGCGTCAAGTGGGCGACTCAGGCCCCCATGAAACTTGCCCAGGCGATTCGCAGTGCGGCTCCGGACATCGTCTGGGTGTGCGGACTGGCAGAAACCTGGGCCCCCGCCATGTACGCCGTCGGCGCACAGGGTTTCACCTCCGGCCTCATCAATATCTGGCCTCAGCGTTCGGTCGATATTCTTGAAGCGCTGCGCAGCGGCAATTACAAGGAAGCCATGCGTCTTATCGGCGAAGTGGAAGACTTCGAAGCGATTCGCGCCGAAGAACTGAACGGCACTAACGTCACCGGAGTAAAAGCTGCGCTGCAGTTATTGGGCGAGGACTGCGGCCCGACCCGTGCACCCGCAGCCTGGCCGCTCACCCCAGAGCAACATGCACGCATGGAATCAATGCTGCGCCGCGTCGGCGTCATCTAAGCAGTGACCGGCACCGGGCATATCCCGGTGCCGAAGCCGCATTTAGTCCATCTTTGCGCCGGACGTTTTCACTGTGTCAGCCCACTTCTGAATCTCGTCTTTCAGGAATTTCGAGTATTCAGCGGGCGAATTGCCCACCACAACAAACCCGACTTGTTCCAGCTTCTGACGAAGTTCCGGATCTTTCAGCGCTTCCACGGTTTCACGGTGAAGGCGCTCAATCACAGGCGCGGGTGTGCCGGCCGGTGCAGAAAGACCGAAGAAGGAAAGCGCCGAATAATCGGGGAAGCCCTTCTCGGCAATCGTCGGGACGTCCGGATACGCGGGATTGCGTTCGCTACTGGTGACCGCTAATGCACGTAGCTTGCCGGCCCTTACGTGCGGCAGCACGTTGTCCTGGTTCAGCATCAGAGAGTCGACTTGTTGGCCGATCACGGCAGTTACGCCCGCAGCGCCGCCCTTGAAAGGAATGTGAACGATGTCCGTACCGCTTCTTTGCTTGAGCAGCTCCATGGACAGGTGGCCGGACGACCCGCTACCGGAACTGGCGTACGTGAATTTACCCGGATTTTCTTTGGCAAGCCGAATGAAATCCTCAAACGTTTTGGCTTCGAAATCCGGATGAACGACCAGGACATTTGGCCCGCTGGCAAGCAGGGAGATGTGGGCGAAGTCATCATCGGTATAGCCCATGGCGGGGTAAAGCGAATAGCCAATCGCATGGGAGCCCACGCCGGAAAGCACGAGCGTATAGCCGTCCGGATCTGCCTTGGCGGCCGTGTTAGAACCAATTGTGCCGCTCGCGCCACCTCGGTTTTCCACCACCACACTCTGACCCAGACGTTCCGCCAGAAGGTTCCCTACGAGACGACCGACCATGTCGGTGCTACCACCCGGTGGGAAAGGTACGATGAGACGAATGGGCTTGTTGGGGTAATCGGAAGCCTGTGCGAGCGCGGGAGCGGAAATGCCGACCATGGAGAGCGCCGTCAACGCGGCCAGGCCTCCGGCCACTGCTCGGCGTGAGTAAGACTTCAGCCCGCCATAGGGCCTAACCTTTTCGGACATTATTGTCTCCTGAAAGCGAGATTGAGTTGTTTGGTAAGAGGAGATATGATGTCATACATTAAGCACTTTTTCTAGCCAGTTGTAATACCTAACCACCATCGGAAGAAGACATGACGCAAGCATCGACGGGTAAGCCCGAACTGCTGGTACTACGGCCTTTGATGCCGGGCCAGATGGAGCAGATTGAAAACGCATTTCAGTTGCACCGCTACGACCTGGCTGAAGATAAACAGGCCTTCCTGGTCGAGGTCGGCAGCCGCATTCGCGGTGTCGTCACAGCGGGCTCACCCGGTTTCAAGGCTGACATGTTGCCCCACCTGCCCGCACTGGAAATTGTCGCCTCGGCAAGCGTGGGCACGGACAGCATCGATGTTTCCGCCTGCAAGGCTCGTGGAATTCATGTCACCAACACGCCCGAAGTACTGAACGATGACGTGGCTGACCTGGCCATCGGGCTGATTCTGAATGCCTTGCGCCGCCTGGGCGACGGACATGATTACGTCCGCAGCGGGGAATGGTCGCGTAACGGCATGATGGCACTGGGGCGCTCTCTCAAGGGCCGGCGCCTGGGCGTTGTCGGTCTGGGCCGCATCGGCATGGAGATCGCCCAACGCGCACAAGCCATGAAGATGACCATTGCCTACACTGGCCGCAGCAAGAAAGATGTGCCCTTCGAATACTTCCCCACTCCGGTAGACCTTGCGCAGAATTGTGACATTCTGGTGCTTGCCTGCCCGGGCGGTGCGGAAACCCGCCATCTGATCAACGCTGAAGTGCTCGAAGCCATGCGCCCCGATGCCTGGATCATCAATATCTCGCGGGGATCCGTCATTGACGAAGCCGCGCTGATCGATGCGCTTGAGCGCCGCGCCATCGGTGGCGCCGGACTCGATGTCTTCGAGAACGAACCGCATATCGACACCCGCTTCCATACACTCGACAACGTGGTGCTGTTTCCGCACCATGCCAGCGGAACCGTAGAGACCCGCGCGGCCATGTCGCAGCTGGTCGTGGACAATCTCAAGGCCCATTTCAGCGGCCAAGCCCTGCCGACTCCGGTCTGAGCCCCCCACTTAAGAAGCCTGGATCCTTCCATGACTGACACACGCTATCAACGTATTCAAAGAAAGCAGCCTGAAGAGCTGCGTTCGGCCCGCTGGTTCGGCCCCGACGATCTGCGCAGCTTCGGCCATCGTTCGCGCATCATGCAAATGGGTTACGCACCTGAAGACTGGGCCGGCAAACCCATTATCGGCATTCTGAACACTTGGTCTGACCTCAACCCCTGCCACGCCCACTTCAAGCATCGTATTGAAGACGTGAAGCGTGGCGTGCTGCAGGCTGGTGGTTTTCCCGTGGAGCTTCCGGCCATCACGTTGTCGGAAAGCTTCATGAAGCCGACGACTATGCTGTATCGCAATCTCCTGGCCATCGAAGCAGAAGAACAGATTCGCGCCCACCCGGTAGACGGCGTGGTGCTGATGGGCGGCTGTGACAAGACCACTCCGGGTCTCATCATGGGTGCACTCACTGCCGGCCTCCCCTTCATCTTCATGCCCGCCGGTCCCATGCTGCGCGGCAACTACGCCGGTCAGCAACTGGGCTCCGGCTCTGACGCATGGAAATACTGGGACGAGCGCCGCGCAGGCACCATCACGGCCCAGCAATGGCTGGGCGTGGAAGGCGGCATTGCACGCTCTTACGGCCATTGCATGACCATGGGCACAGCCTCGACCATGACTGCCATTGCCGACGCCATGGGCCTGACTATTCCCGGAGCATCCTCCATCCCGGCCCCCGATTCCAACCACATCCGCATGGCCGCCGCCTGCGGCCGTCGTGCGGTGGAAATGGTGTGGGAAGACCTCCGCCCCGGTCAGATCGTCACCGAGCGCTCCGTACGCAATGCGACCATCGTGGCCATGGCAACCGGCTGTTCCACCAACGCAGTGATTCACTTGCTGGCCATGGCGCGCCGCGCTGGCGTGAAGTGGACGTTGGACGACCTCGACGCACTCAGCCGTGACGTTCCCGTCATTGCCAACATCCGCCCCTCCGGCTCCACCTATCTGATGGAAGATTTTTTCTACGCAGGTGGCCTGCTGGGCCTGATGTCCCAGTTGCGTGAAAAACTGGATGTCGACTGCCTGACAGTCATGGGCGAGACGCTTGGGGAAGCCATTGAGGATGCGCCTGTCTACAACGATGACGTCATCCGGCCGCTCTCCAACCCGGTTTACTACGAAGGTTCCCTGGCTGTGTTGCGCGGAAACCTGTGCCCCGATGGTGCCGTCATCAAGCCTTCCGCATGTGAAGAGCGCTTCCAGAAGCACACTGGCCCCGCACTGGTCTTTGATAGCTATCCGGAAATGAAGGCCGCCATCGACGATGAAAACCTCGATGTCACCCCGGACCACGTTCTTGTTCTGCGCAACGCCGGCCCCCTCGGTGGTCCTGGGATGCCCGAATGGGGCATGCTGCCCATGCCCAAGAAGCTTCTGAAAGAAGGCCACCGCGACATGCTGCGGATTTCCGATGCGCGCATGAGCGGCACCAGCTACGGTGCTTGTGTGCTGCACGTTGCACCGGAATCCTACGTCGGCGGCCCCCTGGCCTTCCTGAAGACGGGCGACCTCATCAGCATCGACATTCCCAACCGCAGCCTCAATATGTTGGTGGACGATGCGGAACTCGAACGTCGACGCGCCGAATGGAAAGCACCAGAACCCCGCTTTGAACGCGGTTACGGCTGGATGTTCTCCAAACACATTACTCAGGCTGACCAAGGTTGTGACTTTGACTACCTCACTCCTGAGTTTGGTAAGGCGGCCGGCGAACCTGATATCTACTGACACCTGACCCGCTGCTAAACATGATGATGGAAACGACCAGCAGAACAGTCTTCCCGGCAATCACCCGCCGCAGTTCGCGTACGCTCGCGGAAGAAGCGGTGGAAGCGCTGGCAGCCCCCATTCATTCGGGGCAGCTCAAACCTGGAGACAAACTGCCGACCGAATCTGAAATCATGCAGCAGCTGGGCGTCAGCCGTACCGTGGTGCGCGAGGCCGTCTCGCGCCTGCAAGCGAGCGGGCTGGTGGAAACGCGCCACGGTATCGGCACTTTTGTCAGCGACCCTGCCGACACGCCCCTGCAGATTCCGCTTTCTGCAGTCACGACGGCTGTGGATGCTTTGCGTCTTCTGGAGTTACGAGAAGCGGTGGAAGTCGAGGCTGCCAGGCTCGCTGCACAGCGACGCAGCGCGGCCCAGCTGCATGAAATTCGCCAAGCTCTCGATACTTTGCGCTCGCTGGAAGCAGCCACCATCTCGGACCCGCAACAAACTGTCGACGCAGACTACGCCTTTCACAGGGCCATGGCTGATGCGACAGGAAACCCGTATTTCCAGGAATTCCTGAAGCATCTTGGCCGAGCGGCAATACCCCGCGCCCGGCTAAGCATTGACCTTAAAGCCCATGCCCGTTATCTCCGCTCCCTGAACAAGGAACACGAGCGACTTTACCAGGCCATCGCTGCGCAAGACGCGGATGCTGCCGCAAAAGCGGTCCGTTTCCATTTGGGCAATAGCCGAATGCGTCTTGAGCGCGCGCTACAGACCCAGCGTTAGAACTCTTCTCTTTCACTCTAAGTTGTACGACGTCCTATATCTGCGAGGTTAAACATGTCCAGCTTCACCCCCCAAGAACTCAAGACCATTATTGGCGAAGGCCTGCTCTCCTTCCCCGTCACGGATTTCGACGAGGCAGGTAACTTCAATGCCAAAGGCTACGCTGACCGCCTAGAATGGTTAGCCCCTTATGGAGCAAGCGCGCTTTTTTCGGCGGGCGGAACGGGCGAGTTTTTCTCCCTGGAACCCAAGGAGTACAGCGAGATCATTTCCACCGCAGTACGAACCTGCGCGGGCAAGGTACCGATAATTGCCGGCGCGGGTGGCTCCACCCGGCAAGCCATCGCTTACGCGCAGGAAGCCGAGCGCCTGGGCGCACACGGCATCTTGCTGCTGCCTCATTACCTGACAGAAGCCAGCCCTGCCGGCGTAGTGGCCCATGTCGAAGAGGTTTGCAAATCGGTTGATTTCGGCGTCATCATCTACAACCGATCGCTCTGCCGTCTGGACGCCGAACATCTGGAAATCCTTGCAGAACGCTGCCCCAACCTGATCGGCTTTAAGGATGGCATCGGCGACATCGAGCGCATGGTCAGCATCCGCCGTCGTCTGGGCGACCGTTTCTCTTATCTGGGCGGCCTGCCGACTGCCGAAGTTTTTGCGGCGGCCTACCGCGCGATGGGCGTACCGGTGTATTCGTCTGCTGCGTTCAACTTCGTACCAGCCACGGCCATGCGTTTTTACAAAGCCATCAGCACAGGGGACCAGGCAACCGTCAACGACCTGCTGGATCGCTTCTTCCTGCCCTATGTGCAGCTTCGCAACCGCGGTGCAGGCTATGCCGTCAGCATTGTCAAAGCCGGCGCGGAACTGGTCGGCCATGGGGCCGGCCCTGTGCGCGCGCCGCTCACCGAGCTCACCGAAGAAGAGCGTGAAACTCTGGCTGCACTGATCAAAGCAGTGGAATAAAGCAGCAAGGGCGACTCAAAACGCCCCCAGTGAAAATGGCCCGCTCAGATTGAACTGAAGCGGGCCATTTACTTTGCTTCACTCGGGCCGGCAACTCGAGTTTTACTTGAGTAGCCGGCTTTCCGTAAGATTACTTCACCGAAAGATTGCGGACCTTGATCACTTCAGAAAACTTCTTCCGGTCGTCCGCCATACGCTGAGCCAGCTCTTCCGGAGTGGACGGCATCGCCCCTGCTCCTTGTGCCTTCAGAGTGTCCTTTACCTGAGGCAATTCGCTGACTTCACGGATGAGTTCGCTGATGCGCTGCACCACGTCGGCCGGCGTACCCTTGGGTGCCAGGACGGCTGTCCAGGAACCCACTTCTGTATTGACGCCCTGTTCCTTCAAAGTGGGGACATTGGGCAGGGTATCGGAGCGTGATGCGCCTGTGACAGCCAGAGCATTCAGCTGGCCACCGTTCACATAACCGACGGTCTCCAACACTGAGGCAATCAGCATGTCCACATGGCCTGCGACCAGATCAACCATGGCCGGGCCACCGCCCTTGTAAGGCACGTGCAGAAGCTGGATGCCGGCGGCTTCCTGAAGCATTTCGCCCGACAGATGTGGACCTCCGCCGGTGCCCGAACTTGCGAACGTCAGCTTGCCCGGCGACTTCTTGGCCAGCTCAACCAGTTCCTGCACATTTTTAGCTGGCACCTTGGGATTGGTCACCAGGATGAAAGGCAGGTCCGAGAACGTGGAAACAGGCTCAAAGGCTTCCGCCGGATCATTCTTCAGCTCGTACAAAACGGGGTTAATCGACAGCAGGCCTGAATTGCCGAACAGCAGCGTATAGCCATCGGCAGGTGCACGGGCCACCGTGTCAGCCGCGATCTGCCCGGCCGCACCCGGCTTGTTATCGACAACGAATGACTGGCCGGTGACATTGGCCAGATGCGTTGCCAACAAGCGAGCTGAAATATCCGTACCGCCACCCGGGGCGAAGGGAACAATGAGCGTGACAGGCTTGTTCGGATAGTTGGCGGCAGACTGAGCTGCGGCGACGGCCGGGGCGAGCGCAACCGTGAAAACAGCACTTATTGCTGCGATATGGCGGAGCAGTTTTGGAATCATGATGTCTCCTCATTTCCAGGGTGAAATGCCTGCCTCATGAGGCAGGCCGCCTTTTTGTTTAACGGTTTTTTTCTGCGCGCCAGGCTTTGAAGTCTTCCAGCGTCTGCGGATCCGTGGCCGGATACAGGCCGCGGATCGTGCGGCCCTGGGACACCATTTCAGCCACAAAATCTTCGAAAACCGTCATTTCGGCAGCTTCGTCGGCAATCTCGGCCGCCAAGTGAGCAGGGATCACTACTACGCCGTCGCAGTCTCCGACAATGATGTCGCCCGGAAAAACGGGTGCGTCGCCGCAACCTATGGGT
>JAJUFI010000147.1 GCA_029263795.1 Alcaligenaceae bacterium | reverse complement strand
GCTGTTCGGCAAAGGAGCCAGGAGGGCACGTGTTGAGCGCGAGCTTGCCGCCATTGCACCGGAATGCTGGTCGCGCGTCATGTCGCGGTATGCCTTCCTGCAGGGGCTGACCGCCGAGGAAGAGGCGGCTTTGCTCCATCGTAGCGCCTGGCTGCTTGCCAGCAAGGGTTTCAGCGGTGTTCATGGGCTGCTCGTCTCCGAGGAAATGAAGCTGGCCATCGCCGTTCAGGCGGCCTTGCCCATCATGATGCTCGACCCACGCCTGTATGAGGGATGGACGGAAATTGTCCTGTATCCCGGCGGTTTTCTGATTCCTCGCAGCGACGTTGATGAAAACGGGGTGGTGCATGAGTACGTGGAAGAAGCTGCCGGCGAGGCGTGGGAAGGCGGGCCGCTGATTCTTTCCTGGGAGGATTGCGGCCCCGATCAGGACGATGTCAATGTCGTCATTCACGAATTCGTGCATAAGCTGGACCTCTACCAGGGCGAGGCTGATGGCATCCCCTGGTTCGGCCTGCATGGTGCAGGGATTTCGGTCAAGCGCTGGCAGGCGGTTCTGCAGGCCAGTTACGAGGATTTCTGCTCACGTGTGGAGGCCGTCGAAGCGGCCATTCCCGCCGATTTGGACCCTGAATCGCCTGCAGCCGAGCCTTGGTATGCGGCCCTGCCCCTGGATGCCTATGCGGCCGCAGACCCGGCAGAATTCTTTGCCGTGAGCTCGGAATCGTTTTTTGTGAACCCTGCCGCGCTTGCAGCATGCTACCCCGATTGGTACCAGCTGCTGGCCGCCTTTTACCGGCAGGACCCTCTCACCAGGCTGGGCATGGTGCGCACTGCGCCATCACCACAGACCCCGGAACCCTGATTCCCAGCATTTCAATGCCAGTTGCGCATCAACACATATAGCGCGGTTCCCCCCACTATGCTCAGCAGGGGGTTGCGGCTGCGCCATTGCAGCAGCGCCGTCACGGCAATGGCCAGCAATTCCGGCCAGGGCCCATTGGCGTGTTCACGAGCGGAGCCGGTCGCCGAATGGACCAGCAGCAGCGTCATGATGGCCAGGGGCAGGAAGCGCCCCAGATGCTGCACAACGGGTGAGCGGCGCAGCAGGCGCGCGCTGAGGAAAGGCAGGGCGCGCAAGGCAAAGGTGATGGCCCCCATGGCCAGTATCGCGGTGAGCAGATAGCCGATGTCCTGCATGTCATGCCTCCCGCTTGTAGCTTAGAACGCCGACACTGATGCTGAGCACAATGGCCAGTACCAGAGCGTGTTGAGGGACCAGGACACTGGCTACAGCATAGGCCACGATGGCCGTCCAAAGTGGCAGGGGGCTGCTGCGGGCGCGCCATTGCTCTACGGTCAGAACGGCAAACAGCGAGCTCAATACGAAGTCCAGGCCGTCCAGGGGTACCTGAGCCTGTGCGCCGATGATGGCTCCCAACAGCGTGCCGGACACCCACCAAGCCTGGTTTAGCAGGGCCAGCAGCGCCATGCGCTGCGGTGGTGTGCCGCGCGGCAAGGTGGTGAGAACCGAATAGGTTTCGTCAGTCAGGGCAAAGGCTGTATACCAGCGCAGCAACCTGCCCCGCGGGAAAGTATCCAGCAAGGAAAGCCCATAAAAGACGTGACGCAGGTTGACCAGCAGGGTGGCCAGCGCGATGGCGCTGACCGGCATGCCTGCGGCCAGCATGGGCACCATCATGTACTGGGCGGCCCCGGCATAAATGATCAGGCTGGCAGCCAATGCCATGACCCAGCTTGCGCCGGCCTGAACAAACAGAAAGCCGAAGACCATCCCCAGCGGGATATAACCCATGGCAACCGGGGCTGTCAGGCTGAATAGGGAAAGGGACGCGGAATCTGCGTCCGAAACGTGCTGCTGCGTGGACATAAAGGGGCTGAAAGCGGAGAAAACACACAGCCCGCCGAGGGTTACCAGGGCGGGCAGACATCATGATAACGCAGTCACTGTGAGCTCGCGCCGTTCAAACCCCCACGACCGGGTCAGTCAGACCCCCACGACCCGGTTGCGCGAGGCCTTCTTTGCCTCATAAAGACGCTGGTCGGCGCGTCTGGCGGCCTGCTGGAAGGTTTCGTTGGGATAGCAGGATGCCACCCCTATGCTGACCGTGTAGTGTACCGGTTGGCCATCGTAATCGTTCAGAACGCTGGCTTCGGTCTGTGCTCGGATTTCCTCGGCAATTGCCATGGCGCCTTCCTTGTCGACACCCGCCAGAACAGCCACGAATTCTTCGCCGCCGTAGCGGCAGGCGAGGTCCACCGGCCGCAGTGAACGGCGAAGTATGCTGGAAAAGTGGCGCAGAATGTCGTCGCCGAAGGCATGGCCGTGGGTATCATTGATGCGCTTGAAGTGGTCCAGGTCCATGATGAGCAGACAGCGACTGGCATCGGGTGACTGCAGGGCGAACTGTTCCATGGAATGTATGAGGGCACCACGGTTGAGCAGGCCGGTCAGCGGGTCGTGCGTGGCTTCACGATACAGGCGCATCATTAGGCCCAGCTGAAAATAGTTGGCCGTCACCGCAATGGCCAGCAGCGCGGCCAGCAGCCATATGGCTTGCAGGCCATTCAGCGTGAAAAGGACTCCTGTGGCGTACAGTGCCCAGGCCTCAAGCAAAATGATCCCCGTTCCTAGTACGGTGGATTCGATCAGGGTGAAAGGGAAGATGGCCAGCATGGCCACCAGCATGTAAGGAATGAAGCTGTAACCGGCCAGCGAAACCGCGGCGCCGGAGTCTGCCGCCAGCAAGGACATCACCACGGCGTAAAACACGGCAGGCGTGGCCAGTAGCAGGCCGGCGCTGAAGCGGGCCAGTTGCAGCCGGGCCTTGCTGCGGTGGGCCAGCAGCACGGTCAGCAGCAGCACCACGAGCATGACAACGCGGGCGGTCAGGACGTGCCTGATGCTTTCCTGCGGAAGCGCAAACCAATCGATCAGGCTCCAGAACGGCAGCAGAGCCAGGAAGACCGCGGCGACGATCATCACCCGGTTGCGCAGAAAGTCGCCGCGGGCGAAGGCGAAGTCGCGCGAATGTCGGCGGCCGGAAAGAGTGTCCTGGAGTGAGCTGATAGACATTCGCGTCAGCGCCTCTAGATTGAAGGATTTTGATTGTATTTGCTTTGAGTCCATGCTTCACCCGGAGTTGCGCAAGCCGGCCGCAATGCCGTTGATGGTCATGTGAATGGCGCGTTGACTGCGGCTTTCCGCATCGTTGCCCGTGAAGTCCCCGGGCCCGCGCTTGCGGTGACGCCGCAACAGTTCCACCTGGAGGTGGTTAAGAGGGTCAATGTAGGCGAAGCGCTCCAGCAAGGCCGCAGCCAGCTGCGGGTCGTGTTCGAGCAGATCGTGGCCGCAGACCTTTCTGAACATATCCAGGGTGGTGTGAAACTCTTGCGACACATCGTTGAAAATGCGTTCGCGCAGCCGCCGATTGGAGACGAGCCCGGCATAACGGCGGGCGATGGTCAGGTCCGTCTTTGCGAGCACCTGTTCCATATTTGAGAGCAGGGTGCGGAAGAACGGCCATTCCCTTGCCATTTCCTGTAACTGGGCAAGACGCGCACCCGGCGTGGCCGGCGCCCCCTTGCAGCCTTCATCCACATAGCGCTTCAGGGCGGTACCCACGCCATACCAACCGGTGAGCATCAGCCGGCATTGTGCCCAGGAGAACCCCCAGGGAATGGCGCGCAAGTCTTCAATACGCTGCGTCGCCTTGCGGGCTGAAGGGCGCGAACCGATGTTCAGATCGGCGATTTCACGGATGGGTGTCGCTGCGAAGAAGTATTCCGTAAAGCCTTCCGTGCCATAGACCAGTTTGCGGTAGGCGGCCTGCGCCTGGTCGGACATCCAGCGCATGGCATTGAAATACTTCTCCAGGCGGGCGTTTTCCGCTGCGGTGGCGTCCGCTGCCGGGATCAGACTGGCCTCGAGCGTGGCGGCCACAATGTTTTCCAGGTGCCAGCGACCCACCTCGGCGTCTTTGTACTTGCCCTGAATGACCTCACCCTGTTCCGTAAGGCGAATTTGCCCGTTCACCGTGCCCGGCGGCTGGGCGACAATGGCTTCGAAGCTGGGACCGCCTCCCCGCGCTACCGAGCCCCCGCGCCCGTGAAACAGGCGCAACCGTGTACGGCGCTTCTGGAAAACGTTCACCAGTTCGCGTTCTGCGCAGTAAAGCGACCAATTCGAGGTCAGGTAGCCGCCATCCTTGTTACTGTCGGAATAGCCCAGCATGACTTCCTGTATTCCGCCATGTGCGTTACGCACACGCTGGCGGACCTCAGGCAGGTCGAGCCACGCAGCCATGATGTCGGGGGCGCGTTCCAGGTCTGGAATGGTTTCGAACAGAGGCACCACCATGAGCCCGGCAGCAAGCCGAAGTTCACGCTGGTCAGCCTGGCCATTGGCGGTGCCGCGCTGGTTTGCGGCGCGCACTGCGTCAGGCCGCAGCAGCCCGGTTTCCTGTTGCAGGACCAGCGCTTCGAGCAGGTCGCTGAGCGATTCCGTGTGCGAAATGATAGTCTGTTCAATGGCGCGCGGGCCGAAACGCGCCCGGCAGCGCGCGGCCATCTGCAGGATGGCCAGTTCCTTGGTGGTTTCTTCTGAATATTGCAGCCAGGGTGAATACAGTGGCCGCGCCTGAGCCAGTTCGCTGCGCAGCAGTTCGATGCGCCGCGCCTCGTCGAGCTTCAGATAGCGCACGGGTTTGCCATCTAGCTGGACGCCCGCAGTGGTGAAAAGTTCGTCCAGCACACGTTCGTGCACGTCGGAACTCTGGCGCAGGTCAAGCGTGGCCAGATGAAAGCCAAAGACGCGCACGGCCTGGAGCAGGTCGCCAAGACGCAGGTGAGCAATGGCGTTGCCGTGATTGGCTTCCAGCGAAGCCGCGATGATGTTCAAGTCGGCTTCGAATTCGACGGGGTCGGCATAAGGCTCGGCTTGGTACGTGGGGCGTGTGGCAAGGGAGCGGCCCAGAACTTCCTGTGCTGTGGCCTCTAGCCTGGCGTAAATGTGAATGCAGGCACGGCGGTAGGGTTCGTCGATCCTGTGCAGGGAGGTATCACGGCTTTCGGTGGACAGGGCTTCCAGTTCGGGGCTGACTTTCACCAGCGTCCGCGACATGGATAGCTCGGTGCCGAGGGCTTTCACTTCATCAAGGTAATGGCGGAAGGCCCTAGTAGACTGCCGCAGCAAAGCCTGTTCAAGGGTGTCGGCATCGACGTTCGGGTTGCCGTCACGGTCACCCCCTATCCAGCTTCCCGTGGTCAGAAAGGGGGGGAGCAGAGCGGGGCGTACATACAGGGTGTCCTTGCCCTGGGCATCCAGCAGCGTGGCCAGTTCCTGATAAAGACGCGGGATGGCCCTGAGGAAGGTGTGTTCGTAGTAACCGAGGGCATTGTCGATTTCATCCAGCACGGTGAGCCTTTGCTGGCGCAACATGCGCGTCTGCCACATGGTGGCGACTAACCCGGTGAGGCGATGCAGCACGGCCTGCCGTTCCCAGGGTGTGAGCTGGTCGTCGGCCTGCAGCAGTTGACGTGCGATTTCGCGGTGCAGATCCAGGGTGCTCTTGCGCTGCACTTCGGTGGGGTGCGCAGTCAGCACCGGCACAATGCTCATATCCTGCAGGGCGCGCAATACCTTGCGCGGCTTGACGCCGCGTTCACCCAGGAAATTCAGGGCGTCGCGCAGGCTGCCGCGTACGGGGGGCAGTTCGCTGAGTTCGTGTTCCCGCTGACGGCGCTTCTGTTCGCGGTCTTCGGCAATGTTGGAAAGGTGCAGGAAATAACCGAAAGCGCGTGCCACCAGGTTGACCTGCTCGTCATCGAGACGCCGGATGGCGCGTTCCAGAACCGGTTCTTGGCTGGTGTCACCCTCGCGGCGGAACTTGACCGCGGCGCGGCGCAACTTTTCGATGGTGTCATAGATAGCCTTGCCGTCGGTTTCGCGAATCACTTCCCCGAGCGTTTTGCCAAGCAGGCGTATGTCTTGTCGAAGTGCACTATGGGGCATTGCCGGTTGCTGCTGGGTCACTGCTGCTCCTCGGGGTCGGACGAAAGGGGG
>JAJUFI010000119.1 GCA_029263795.1 Alcaligenaceae bacterium | reverse complement strand
TGATTTCAACGCTTTTGCCCTGGACTCACACTCCGCAGGGTGGGGCACGGAAATCACGGTGCCGGTCGGTGTGCCTCTGGCAGATGCCAACCGCCAACTCATTCTCGCCACGCTCAAGCAATGCGGTGGCGTGAAGAAGGCAGCCGCGGAAATGTTGGGCATCAGTCTGAAAACGCTCTACAACCGCCTGGAAGAATACGGTGCCCTGAACGACACCGACGGGTCGGAAAGTCTGCGTTAGGGTCAGGCACGGGACGTGCTGCATGAGCGCGTCAATAGCTTTCCCCAAACCAGATGAATTCATTCGAACGGGGCACGGTGGTAGTGCTGACGCGCAACCACCGTGCACGGCTCCTGCGTACTCTCACAGCGCTGCAGGCCCTGCCTGAAGGCTGGCCCATCATTGTGGTGGACAACGGTTCTACCGATGGAACGGCCGGGGCGGTGGGGCGCCATTTTCCCGCAGTGATGTTGATCCGCAGCCGTCGGAACATTGGTGCGGCAGCCCGCAATATCGCTGCAGCTTACGCGCACACCCCGTATATCGCGTTCACCGACGACGACAGCCATTGGGAGCCGGGTGCCTTGCTGCGCGCTGCGCGAGTGCTGGACGCCGACCCACGAATCGCAGCGATCAATGCCTGTGTGAAAGATGTGGGTACAGGGCGTACCGACCCTTTCTGCATGGAAATGTCGCGCCATCAGCTTGGCGGTGACGCCAGTATCGGCACCCCGGTGTTCGGTCTGATGCCGGACGCGTGCATTCTGCGGACGCGCGCCTTTTACGAAGCAGGGGGAGTGTGGCCTCCATTATTTGAAGACGGGGAGGAGGTGCTGCTGACATTGGATATGGCCCAACGAGGCTGGCGCATGGTGTATCGGGATGACATCGTGAATTGGCGGAGGGTGGGTGCACTGTCGACCCCGGTGCGCCGCCGGCGACTGCGCAATCTGATCTGGACGGCATGGATGCGCCTGCCCATCAAGCTTGCCTGGCGGGAAACCGTTCTTCGCCTGAAGGAAGCTTCGCGGAACCGCCAATTGAAGTCGGTGCTGCTTGCCACCACAGTAGGCGCAGGTAAAGTGCTGAAACGGCGCCACGTCGTGTCTGCGAATGTCGTGCAAATGTGGATGCAGCGCTACCACCCCGATTTCGCTGGTTCAGAAGAGATTCATCGCGTCACATCAAGGCAGTCCATGGTCTGATTTGTGCTCTGGCGGACTTACATTGAAGCCGAGTTCTTCGAGGAGCCATCTGAAAAGCCGCCGGGTCGCCCCGAGCGGCTTTCATCTTCCTTATTTCTTGCATCACGCATCAGTCCGGGGAAGCGCCTACGCCCGGTTCAATGAAGGGGAGGTGGATGCCGGCCCGGATCGGGTTCCGGCGCATCATCTGGCGGCGTGTCATGAGGTTCCCGTACTTCTTCCGGTACGTCGTGCGGAGGCAGGTCGATTTCCCTGCCGGGTTCGTCTTCAGGTGGGGTGGTGGGCGGTGAGCCGGGTGGTTGCCCCGGTGGCTCGGGAACATGCAGTCGCAGGACGGTGAGAGGTTCGTTCATTGGCGTACTCCTGTTGAATGCCGCCCAGACATGGGCTCACCGTTTCATGCAAGCTGCATGCCGTAGGGGGCACCCTTCCTTTCAAGCAGACCGCTTTGCGGCATGGTGCTTGCTCGCGGACGGAAGCGAGCATTTCGCATTCTTCCGGTGGAAACCAGCATGCAGCAAAACAAGATCACTCTCCCGTCCCGCGGCAAATGCAGCGGCCGGCGGATCTACGGCCTGTCTCCGTCGTTTCAAAACGATCCTCTCGCATTAGCGGATTCGGCCTGGCTGGAAATCTGCTCGCGAGCTCGTGCACTGGAACTTGACACGCTTTCCGTGCCCGCCGAAATGCTCAAGGACTCAGAGGCCGCACAACTCTGCGTTGAGGCTGTCCGTAAGCAGCACTTGCATTTGCTTCTGGATGCGCCGCCCGTGCAAGGAGAAGCCGGCCCATTGCCACAAGCCTTGGACGATGCGGCTGCGGCGGACGAACTGAGTGTGTCGCTGCTGCTGCGTGGGCTGAGCGAGCAGACGCCGAAAGACTGCGTCAGGCAGGTGCAGCAGTGGCAGGAACGCTGCCCACACATGGGAGTCACCGTGTGGACGCCCGGCATGACTCCGGAACAGCTCGCAGCCCTTGAAGGCCTGGGGTTGGACGGTGTCTATGCTTCACTGCCCTGGTGGAATTATCGCGACGCCTGGCTGGTGGAAGAGTTCGAGCGGTTGTGTGCTGTCGCTCCCGTTTTTGCGCCGTTGGGCGACCCCCGCTTTCCGGTGGAAGATGTTTCGGTGGAGGCACTTTCGCGTCTGCTCGCCGTCGCAACTGTCCTTGGAGAAAGCGTCCTCATCCCAGCCGGGCAGGCGGATGCGCTGGGCAGGAAATGTCTTGCAGAATCCGCCCGGCATCGCCAGCGGTCATTAGGGGGTGGACGTGGCTTGCGCAGGTTGACTGGGCCATTGTCTGCCGTCACAGCCCTGTTCCGGATGGATGACGGCAGACGGCTGCTCCTGATCAACCCCAGTTCGCATGACGTTGCCATCATTGAACGTAGTCTGATCGAGCGTCGACTCCCCTACGGGTTCGTACTTGAGGAAGCGGTTAATGGTGAGCCGGAGGGTTTCAGCCTGGAGCCGGGGGGCTGGCGTTTTCTGCCCCTCAAGCAGGCCGACTGGATTGCCAAGTACGGCACCAGCTCGCGCCAGCAGCGAGCCAGCCTGACATCGGCCCTCCGCGCCGAGCGTATCGCCATAGAAGCGGTGCAGCCGGCGGTGGACAACGGGCGTTTCGCTGTGAAGCGCACCTTGGGGCAAACCGTGTCCATCAGGGCCACGATTTTCGTTGACGGTCACGATGAGCTGGCGGCGGAAGTGCTGTGGCGACCCGTGAATGCATCGGAATGGAAGCGAACACCCATGAAGGCGTTGGGCAACGACGCCTGGGAAGCCCGCATCCTGCCGCGCAAGCTAGGCCGCTATGTATTCACCGTACGCGCCTGGCTCGATACATGGCGCAGCTACCGGGTGCAGCTGCAGAAAAAGCATGCTGCCGGCGTAGAGGTCAGCCTGGAAGTGGAAGAAGGGCGCCGCATGCTGGGCAGCTTTCTGGATGTGGCCGGCAAGCGGGACCAGCAGGCTGCCGCCGTAGTGGAAGCGGCCCTGGACAAGCTGGGCCGGCCGCTTGATGCTGCGCCGGCGCGCAAGTTGAGGCCACGCCCCGGCGGCTTGCGCGCATTGCCGCAAGAATCGCAGGACGCGGTGAAGATTCCGCCGGCGACCGACGCGCATGTCGCCACCCTGGTGGACGATGCCCTGGCCGCTGCAGTAGCAGCGGTGGCCGAACCAGCGTTCGAGACTTTCGCGGCTCTGGAGTATCCGCTCAGCATTGAGCGGGGTGAGGCCACTTTTTCCAGCTGGTATGAGCTCTTTCCGCGTTCGCAGGGGCCGGACCCCGAGCATCACGGCACTTTCCGCGATGTTATCCGCCGTCTGCCGGAAATTCGCCGCATGGGTTTCGACGTACTGTATTTTCCGCCCATACACCCCATAGGCGAGCGCAACCGCAAGGGCCGCAACAACTCGCTGACTGCAGCGCCGGGCGACCCGGGCAGCCCCTATGCGATTGGTTCGGAGGCTGGCGGGCATGACGCCGTGCACCCGGAGCTGGGTTCGCTGAACGATTTTCGTGACCTCGTGGCTGCGGCCCACCAGCACGGGCTGGAAATCGCGCTGGATTTTGCTATCCAGTGTTCGCCCGACCATCCCTGGCTGAGGGAGCACCCTGACTGGTTCAACTGGCGGGTGGACGGCTCTCTGAAACATGCTGAGAATCCCCCCAAGCGCTACGAGGACATCGTCAACCCGGACTTCTACAGCCCGCTCGCCAGCACTCCGCGCCAAGCTGCCTTGTGGCGGGCGCTGAGGGACATCGTGATCTTCTGGATACACCAGGGCATACGGATTTTCCGGGTGGACAATCCCCACACCAAGCCATTGCCATTCTGGGAATGGATGCTGCGCGAGGTGCGCGACCGTCACCCTGACACCATCTTTCTTTCAGAAGCGTTCACCCGGCCGGCCATGATGTATCGCCTGGCGAAGGTCGGGTTTTCGCAGTCATACACCTACTTCACCTGGCGCAACACCAAGCAGGAACTGATCGACTACCTGACCGAACTGAACAGTGTGCCGGTGTGCGACTTTTTCCGGCCCAATTTTTTCGTCAATACGCCCGACATCAACCCCTGGTTTCTCCAGACTTCGGGGCGGGCGGGTTTTCTGATCAGAGCAGTCCTTGCGGGAACCCTGTCGGGTTCCTGGGGCATGTACAACGGTTTCGAACTCTGCGAAGCGGAAGCGGTACCGGGCAAGGAGGAATATCTGGACTCAGAGAAGTATCAGTTGCGGCAGTGGGACATGAATCGTCTTGGCAACATCATTCCGGAGATCACCAAGCTCAACCGCATCCGGCGGAGTCATCCGGCCCTGCAAAGTCATCTGGGGGTGCGATTCCACCACGTGGATAACGATCGAATTCTTTTCTATTCGCGACACAGCGCGGAGGGTGACAGTGTGGTGGTGGTCGCGGTGAGTCTGGACCCCCATCACCGTCAGGCCGGCAGACTGGAATTGCCCCTGCATGAGTGGGGCCTGTCCGACGACAGTTCGCTTAGCCTGCACGACCTGTTTGAAGACCGCCGATTTCGCGTCCAGGGGTGCGGGCAATATGTTGAATTAACACCTGAACGTCCCTTTGTGATGTGGGCGCGGGTACTGGAAGAGGGGATGGCGGAATGAGTGTGAAGCAACGCCCCGGCAAGCGGGTGCTCAATGAACCCGGCTGGTACAAAGATGCCGTCATCTATCAGCTGCATGTGAAATCTTTCTTTGACTCCAATAATGACGGCAAAGGTGATTTCCCCGGGCTGATTGCTCAGCTGGATTACATCGCGGGGCTCGGGGTCAACACCGTCTGGCTGTTGCCTTTTTACCCCTCGCCACGGCGCGATGACGGCTATGACATTGCCGAGTACCGCGATGTGCATCCGGAGTACGGCACCCTGCAGGATGTGCGCCGTTTCATCAAGGAAGCGCATGCCCGACGCCTGCGGGTGATAACCGAGCTGGTGGTGAACCACACGTCGGACCAGCATGCCTGGTTTCAGCGCGCCCGCCGCGCGCGACCTGGTTCGGTTGCGCGCAATTATTACGTTTGGTCGGACGACGATCAGCGCTATTCGGGTACACGCATCATCTTCTGCGACACTGAAAGCTCGAACTGGACCTGGGACCCGGTGGCGGGTGCCTATTACTGGCACCGCTTTTACTCACACCAGCCTGATCTCAACTACGACAACCCCCGGGTACTCAAGGAGATCATCAATGTGATGAGGTTCTGGCTGGATATGGGCGTGGACGGTTTGCGGCTGGATGCCGTTCCCTACTTGGTGGAAAGAGAGGGAACCAATAACGAGAATCTTCCGGAAACCCACGCGGTGCTCCGGCAGATCCGTGCCGTTCTCGACAAGGACTACCCCGATCGGTTGTTGCTGGCAGAGGCCAACCAATGGCCGGAAGATGCCCAGGAATATTTTGGCGACGGCGATGAATGCCACATGTCCTTCCATTTTCCGCTCATGCCGCGCATGTATATGGCGATTGCGCGGGCCGACCGCTTTCCCATCACGGACATCATGCAGCAGACGCCGGAAATTCCCGAAAGCTGCCAGTGGGCGATATTTCTCCGCAACCATGATGAGCTGACGCTGGAGATGGTGACCAGCAGTGAGCGTGACTACCTCTGGCAGGTGTACGCGGCCGACCGCCAGGCCCGCATCAATCTGGGCATCCGGCGCAGGCTGTCGCCTCTGCTGGAACGCGATCGTCGGCGCATCGAACTGATGACCAGCCTGTTGCTGTCCATGCCCGGGACGCCAGTACTTTATTACGGTGACGAAATCGGCATGGGGGACAACATCCATCTGGGTGACCGGGACGGCGTCCGCACTCCAATGCAGTGGTCGCCCGACCGCAACGGCGGTTTTTCCAGGGCCGACCCTGAACAGCTTTCCTTGCCCGTGCTGCTCGGGCCCCTTTACGGTTATGAGGCAGTGAATGTGGAGGCGCAGCAGCGTGACCCGCATTCCCTGCTGAACTGGACGCGACGTATGCTGGCAAAGCGCCAGCAGACCAATGTGTTCGGGCGTGGCAGCCTGCGTTTTCTCTACCCCGGGAATCGCAGCATTCTGGCTTACTTGCGCGAACATGAGGGCACGGCTCTGCTGTGCGTCGCCAATCTGTCGAATGCCTCGCAGCCGGTGGAGCTGGATCTGTCCGACATGTCGGGGCGTGTACCTGTCGAGCTGTTGGGTGGAACGCCTTTCCCAACCATAGGCGAACTGCCGTATTTGTTGACCCTTCCGCCTTACGGCTTTTACTGGTTCGAGCTGAGCGCCAGCGCCAGCCCGCCCGCCTGGCATGCTGTGTCTCCACCTCAAATGCCCGAGCTGTCCACCCTTGTGCTGCGCATGCGTCGCGGCTACCGCATGCTGGAACGTTCGTGGCGGACCCTCAATGAGCAGCTTCTGCCGCGTTACTTGGGGAATCAGCGCTGGTTCTCCGGCAATCAGGAAAAGGCGGCTGGCCTGCGCGTTCTCTACATTGAGCCGGTGCCCGGTCAAACTGATGTGTTCATGGTGGAAGTGGCTCGCAGGGATGCCGAAGAGGGTGACAGCTGGTTCATGCCTCTGGCCTTGATCTGGGCGGAGCAGATAGACGGAATGCCGCTTCAATATGCCTTGGCCCGTGTACGGCGCGGCCCGGAAGTCGGGTTTGTCACGGAAGCCTACACCTTGCCGGCATTCTCCCGCGCCTTGCTGGACTGCCTGCGCAGTGGCCGGCAGATTTCGATGCCGCTGGCCAGGTCGCGTGCCATGCTCAAATTCCAATCGGAGGCGGGCCTGGCTGAGCTGGAATGGTCCGATGACACGCCGGTGCAGTGGTTTCACGGTGAGCAGTCCAACAGTTCGGTGCTGGTGGGCGAGGACATCATGATCAAGCTGCTCCGGCACGTGGTGCCCGGCGAGCACCCGGAGGTCGAAATGACCCGGCGTCTGACTCAGGCCGGGTTCACGAATGCATCCGTCCTGCTGGGCGAAGTGTTGCGCATCAATGCAGATGGCACACCGCACACGCTGGCTGTCGTGCACAGGCGCATCCACAATCAGGGTGATGCCTGGAGCTGGACTCAGGATTTCCTCAAGCGCAGCCTGGAAAGCGCCGCGCTGACTGGCGAAAGCAGCGATGACTATGCCGAGGAGCTGGCGCCGTACAAGGCCGTGGCGGGAGTCATGGGCAGACGCCTGGCGCAAATGCATGTGGTGCTCGCCGAAGCGGTCGATGACCCCGCTTTCAAGCCGGAGCGAGTCAGCAGGAAGATGGCCACCAGATGGGGAGCAGCCATCAAGGGCATGGTGGCGGCTGCGTTGCGCGCCTGCGAGCAGCACCGCAACAAGCTGGACGAGGCCGGGAAAGAGCTGCTGACGGGCTTGCTGCGGGACGCACAGGCTCTGGACGCTGCCATAGACAGTGGGGTGCAGGCTGCCGAAGGAGCGCTCTCGATACGCATACATGGCGATCTGCATCTGGGTCAGGTGCTGATAGCGCAAGGGGACGTGCACTTCATTGATTTCGAGGGCGAACCTGTCCGTTCCTTGCAGGAACGACGGGGGAAGTCATTGCCCTGGAGGGACTTGGCCGGCATGATTCGTTCCTTCGATTACGCCGCCGCCGTGTTCGACTCCCTGCCTGAGGCGGGTTCCGGCAGTTCGACAGCCATCACGGCAGAGGCCGAGGCACTTGCCCTTCCCGATACCGATGACCTGGCGCAGCGCCGCCATGAGCTCATCAAGCGCTTCTGTGCCAGTGCCACAGCGGCGTTCTTCGAGAGTTACGCCACGGAAATTGCCGCGTGGCAGCAAGCCCACCCTGATAGTGCGCCCTTGCTGCCAGACGATGACTCCGCCCGACGCATACTGCTGGATCTGGCCCTGGTGGAGAAATCTGCTTACGAGATTGTCTACGAGGCCGGCCACCGTCCGGACTGGATGGCTGTTCCCATGCGTGGTCTGCACCGTGCGACGCGCCGGCTGCTGGACCCCGAAAACAAGAGCCATCCGGCCGGCCAGGGGGGCGAATGATGGTGGCCATGCTGGGAGAACTCGATTTTCATCTCATTGCCGAAGGACGACATTGGAATCTGGCAGACCGCCTGGGCGCCCACCCTGCAACGCACGATGGGCGGGAAGGGGTGCGTTTTGCCGTCTGGGCCCCCAACGCAAGTTCAGTATCAGTGGTGGGCGATTTCAACGGCTGGGATGGTAATGTAGATAGAATGTATCTACATCGACAGGCCGGGGTATGGGAATGCTTCGTGGAGGGTGCCAAGCCGGGCCAACGCTACAAATATGAGCTGCACGACGCTGGCCGCCAACTGTTGCCGTTGAAGTCGGACCCTCTTG
>JAJUFI010000097.1 GCA_029263795.1 Alcaligenaceae bacterium | reverse complement strand
GCGTGCAGGCAGGCGGGTGTGCCGGTTCTGGTCGACCCCAAGGGTCACGATTATTCCCGCTATACCGGTGCCACCATCATTACGCCCAACCGACTGGAAATGTCGCAGGCCGTCGGAGCGTGGAAGGACGAAGCCGACCTCGAACAACGCGCCCAGGCCTTGCGAACTCAGCTAGAACTGGAGGCCTTGCTGATCACGCGCTCGGAACAGGGCATGACCTTGTTCACTGCAGAAGGTCGTCACCACATTGACGCCCAGGCGCATGAGGTATTTGACGTATCGGGCGCGGGCGACACCGTTCTTGCGACGCTCGCGGTGGCGCGCGCCGCCGGCCTGGGCTGGCAGGAATCCGTATATTGGGCCAATAGGGCGGGTGGTATCGTGGTCGGCAAGCTGGGTACCTCTGTCGTTACAGCAGGAGAACTATCATGATCGTAGTCACCGGAGCCGCCGGCTTCATCGGCAGCAATCTTGTCCGCGGCCTGAATCGGCGCGGTTATACCGACATTCTCGCGGTAGACGATCTCACCGAAGGTGACAAATTCCGCAACCTGGTCGGCTGCGACATCTCCGACTACATGCACAAGGACGATTTCCGGGCGAAGGTGAGACAGGGCGACTTCCAGGGTGTCGATGTCGTACTGCATCAGGGCGCATGTTCCGATACGACGGAACGTAACGGCCATTACATGATGGATAATAACTACCGGGTCACGCTGGAACTCTTCGAGCTGTGCCAGAATCGGCGCATTCCCTTGCTCTACGCATCATCGGCGGCTGTCTACGGTGCCGGCCCGGTATATGCGGAAGACCCGGCCAACGAGCGCCCACTCAATGTCTATGGGTATTCCAAGTACCTGTTTGATCAGGTGCTGCGCAGGCGCATGCGTGAGCTTGCTGCACCCGTGGTCGGCCTGCGCTACTTCAATGTTTATGGGCCGCAGGAACAGCATAAGGGCCGGATGGCTTCCGTTGCTTTTCACAACTTCAACCAGTTCCAGCAGGAAGGGCATGTGCGTTTGTTCGGCGGCTGGGACGGTTATGGTGATGGTGGACAGATGAGGGACTTCATCCACGTGGATGATGTGGTCGAAGTCAATCTGCACTTCGTTGACCACCCTGAAATCTCGGGCATCTTCAATTGCGGTACAGGTCGAGCCCAGCCCTTCAATGATGTGGCTTCCAGCGTGGTGAATGCCATCCGGCGTCACAGGGGCGAAACGGAGCTCAGTCTGGAAGATCAAGTCGCCCAGGGCCTGTTGCGCTACATCCCTTTCCCGGATGATCTCAAGGGGCGCTACCAGAGCCATACACAGGCAGACCTCACTCAGTTGCGGGCCGCCGGTTACGACAAACCGTTCATGGACGTGAAGGCAGGGGTGACGAAGTACATCGGGAGACTGCTGGAGGGCTGAAACCGGTTGGCGGTACTGCACCCGCTCCGTAACTCTACGCATGGACTTCCAGTGGGGCCGGTCATTTCATTTGCCCGGCCCCTGTTTCATCATGAGCTTCACACACCGGGCCTCTGGCATTCCGCCACTGTCCAAGGTGTCCATTCAAGGGGAGGTTGTCCATGAATCCTTTTCTGGAATCCACTGTCGCCACTCCACAGCCGGGGGCGCGATGGCGCCCCGGCGGGGCCCAAGGCAAACCCACACCTGCAAGGGGCGGCGTGAAAAAGCTGCTGACGGTTCAGAACATCGGCCCCCGCCGTTCAGGTCAGGCCCGGCGCAGAGCAGGCAAGTGTGATGAGCGTGTTTCTGCCCACGACACTGTGAGCAGTACGCGGCGTCCGCGCGGCAAGGCCCGCAACGGTGCATCCAGCCTGCGGCGGGTTTGCGGGGCGTTGCGTACGCTTATGCTCACGGGAAGCTTGCTGATGCCTGGTCTGCTCCACGCCGTCGACGTCAATACTGCGTCGCTGCAACAATTGCAGGAAGTGAAGGGCATAGGTCCCAAAACGGCGAGCCTGATCATTGAAGAACGTGACCGTGGCGGCAGGTTCGAGTCCATGAAGGACGTTTCCGAACGGGTCAAGGGTATTGGGCCGAAGAAAGCCTCAGCGCTTGAAGCGGCCGGGCTGACGGTTGGTGCCGCATCGACGAGCGCCAAGGAGCCCGATTCCGGAGGTCGGCCCGCCCGACGGGCCCGGTAAGTGCGCGATGGTCGGTGTAAAGGTGCTCACGCAGCCCGTGCGGGGCGGTGTATTATTTTGCCCATGAAAACCTATCCGACCATCGAAGACATTATCGGCTCCACGCCATTGGTTCGGCTGCAAAGGCTGCCGGGCGAATTTGGCGAGGCTCGTGGCAATACCATCCTGGCGAAGCTGGAAGGCAACAATCCGGCTGGCTCCGTTAAGGATAGGCCGGCCATTTCCATGATTCGCGAGGCAGAGGCTCGTGGCGAGATCAAGCCTGGAGACACCCTGATCGAAGCCACCAGCGGCAATACCGGAATTGCACTGGCAATGGCGGCGGCCGTACGCGGCTACCGCATGATTCTCATCATGCCGGACAATCTCTCTCTGGAAAGGCGCGCCTCTATGACCGCTTACGGTGCGGAGCTCATTCTCACCAAGGCTGAAGAAGGCGGCATGGAATACGCCCGGGATCTCGCCGCGAAAATGCAGGCAGAGGGTAAGGGCAAGGTGTTGGACCAGTTCGCCAACCCGGATAATCCCCTTGCTCACGTTAAAAGCACCGGCCCCGAGATTTGGGAACAGACCGGGGGCGAAATCACCCATTTTGTCAGCGCCATGGGTACCACGGGTACCATCATGGGGGTCAGCGAATACTTGAAGTCGCGGAACCCGAATATCCAGGTCGTTGGCGCCCAGCCCGAAGAGGGGTCGCAGATTCCCGGTATACGGAAGTGGCCGGAGGAATACCTCCCGCGCATCTATCAGCCCGAGCGCGTGGACAGCCTCGAATACATCTCCCAGTCTGAAGCCGAAGCTATGGCCCGGCGTTTGGCCGCGGAAGAGGGCATCTTCGGTGGGATTTCCTCCGCGGGTGCGCTGGTGGCTGCGCTGCGTGTAGCACAGCGCGTCGAAAATGCCACCATCGTGTTCATTGTCTGCGATCGGGGCGACCGCTACCTTTCCACTGGTGTGTTCAACTGAGCAGTTGTGGGCGCCGCCTTCATGCGACGTTCCAGTTCCTGGGCAAGGTCGGCAACCGAGCTGGCGTAGAAATAGCTGCGGTTGTAGTGGGTGAGGGCGAAGAAGTTGGGCGTTCCCACCCTGTACTCCACGGTGTTGCGTGGTTCGTCCACCAGGTTGACCACGCCCAGAGCCTGCGACTTCCAGCCCTCTGTGCCTCCTTGCTGGCTCGCGCGGGCACCTGACGCTTCAAGCTCCTGCCAGCTGAGGGTGGGGGTCAAACCGCCAGTCACCAGGCGCTGTGCATCTGCAGGTGGCGTCACCGGTGCGAAAACAGGCACACCGGGTTGCCATCCATGCAAGCGGAGGAAACGGGCCACTGATACGATGGCATCACTGACACTGCCATGCAGATCCACGCGGCCATCCTGGTCGCCATCAGCGGCATAGCGGGCGATACTGCCCGGCATGAACTGCGGCAGGCCCATGGCACCGGCAAATGAGCCCCTTGCTTCCCGCGCGTTCAGCTTGCCCAGGTAGTCGAGCGTGATGAGGTCGGCCAACTGATTGCGGAACATTTGGGCGCGTTCTGGTCGGGACGGGTCGGGATAGCGAAAACCGAGGGTGGCGAGAGCATCCAGTACCCGGAAGTCGCCGGTATGGCGGCCATAAAGTGTCTCCACCCCGATGATGGCAACGATGACTGAAGCTGGCACCCCGTAGGCGGCTTCCGCGCGAGTCAGGGTGTCGGCGTGTTCCCTCCAGAACTGCTGGCCATTGCGAATGCGTGTGGGTTCCACAAAGCGATTGCGATAGGTCACCCAACTGCGGCGGATGCGTGTTTTGGCAGGTGACATCAGGCGGGCTGCGGTGGCGTTGTAACGAGCCTCCAGCAACAAACCCCGCACATGCTCAATGGGCAAAGCGCGCTGCTGCGCCAGCTCTTGCGCGAAGGCCTCGATACTGGGGTCAAGCTGACCGCCAGGTGACACGAAAGGACGCTCGGATACCTCCGACGTGCCGGCATGTATCTCGGGCATGTCCACCGGGGGGGCGAGGTCCGCCACTGTCTTTCCAGCGGCATTGGCCGAGTGAGCAGGGGCAACTCCGCCAGCTGCAGACACCTGCTGAATCGGGCTGATGTTGCGCTGCAGCGTCTCAGGTTGAGGATTGGCGCAGGCAGTGGTGAGCAATGCAGGAATGACTGCTTGCAAAATGCGGGAACGTCTGAACATAATCGACCTTTATGGAGACACTATACATTACTAGCCCAGGGTGCCGGCGGCACGAAATGGGCAGCTGGCACCCGGAATGCCCCGAGCGGCTGGACGCAATAAACGATCATCTTCTTTCCAGCGGGGTAATGACATATCTCGATGTTCTGGACGGCCCGCCCGCCGCCACCGAGGAAGCCATTCTGCGTGTGCACAACGCTGAATATCTTGCATATCTGAAGGGCTTGTCTCCCGCCACCGGCTACGCAGCCATAGATGGCGACACTTCCATGAACCCACATACGCTTCAGGCCGCCTTTGAAGCAGCTGGTGCGGGCATCGCCGCAGTTGATGCAGTGGTTGCCGGAAGTGCCCGCACTGCCTTCTGCAGTGTACGCCCGCCCGGGCACCATGCGGAGTCCGGCCGTGCCATGGGGTTCTGCTTCTTCAATACAGTGGCGGTAGCGGCCGCCCATGCGCTGCATCACCACGGTCTTGCCCGCGTGGCAATCGTCGACTTCGACGTCCATCATGGCAACGGCACGGAGGAAATCTTCTTTGATGAGCCTCGTGTCATGATGTGCAGCTTCTATCAGCATCCTTTTTATCCGAATATCCATCGCACCGAAGCGCGTGACAACATGGTGAATGTACCCGTCGACGCCTATACGACAGGTTTCGATCTGCGTCAGGTGGTGAGTGATGTCTGGCTTCCGCAGCTCACTGCCTTTGCGCCGGAACTGATTCTGGTGTCCGCAGGGTTTGACGCGCACCGGGAAGATGAAATGGGCCAGCTGGGCATGACCGAATCCGACTATGCCTGGATCACCGACCAATTAGTCATGTTGGCGGAACGTACAGCCCAGGGTCGCATTGTCAGTGTGCTGGAAGGCGGATACAACCTTTCGGCGCTGGGCCGCAGTGCGGTTGCGCATATCAGGTCGCTATCAAAGTTGTAGAATGGATGGTTTTTAACGCATTGCAGCCGGGTACGGGTGGGCGCCGAGACAAGGGCGCGACGCGGGATCTGTGCGTCAGGAATTTTGTTTTTAAGTGAAATCCTTGGAGGATGCTCGATGAAGGTCTTGGTACCTGTCAAGCGCGTCGTTGACTACAACGTCAAAGTGCGCGTGAAGTCCGATCAAAGTGGTGTGGACATTGCCAATGTGAAGATGTCCATGAACCCGTTTGACGAAATCGCGGTTGAAGAAGCAACCCGGCTGAAGGAAAAAGGCGTTGCAACGGAGATCGTGGCGGTTTCCTGCGGTGTGGCGCAATCTCAGGAAACCCTGCGCACCGCCATGGCCATCGGTGCAGACCGCGGCATCCTGGTCCAGACCGACGCCGAGCTGCAGCCCCTGGCCGTGGCCAAGCTGCTCAAGGCCCTGGTCGACAAGGAACAGCCCCAGCTGGTCATTCTGGGCAAGCAGGCCATCGATGACGACGCGAATCAGACCGGTCAGATGCTCGCTGCGCTGCTGGATTGGCCGCAAGCCACTTTCGCCAGCAAGGTGGAAGTCGAAGGCGACAAAGTGAAGGTCACCCGGGAAGTTGACGGCGGCCTGGAAACCGTTGCACTGTCCCTGCCTGCTATCGTGACCACCGACCTGCGTCTGAACGAACCCCGTTATGTAACGCTGCCCAACATCATGAAGGCCAAGAAGAAGCCGCTGGAAACCGTCTCTCCGGAAGATCTGGGCGTTGACGTCGCTCCGCGCCTCAAGACGCTGAAAGTGGTCGAGCCCGCAGCCCGCAAGGCAGGCATCATGGTGCCCGACGTTGCCACGCTGGTGGACAAACTCAAGAATGAAGCGAAGGTGGTTTGATCATGACGAATCTGGTTATTGCTGAACACGACAACGCCCAGCTCAAGGCTGCGACGCTGAGCGCGGTAGCCGCCGCAGCAGCCATTGGTGGTGACATCCATATCCTGGTGGCAGGCAACGGTGCCAACGCCGTGGCTGAGCAGGCCGCCAAAGTCGCCGGTGTTTCCAAAGTGATCCTGGCCGATGGTGCTGCGCTTGAGCACGGCTTGGCGGAAAACGTTGCCGCTCAGGTGCTGGCAGTGGCTGCTAACTACAGCCACATCCTGTTCCCCGCAACGGCTGCCGGCAAGAACGTGGCACCGCGTGTGGCTGCCAAGCTTGACGTCGCCCAGATTTCCGACATTGTTGCCGTTGAGTCCGCTGATACCTTCCAGCGCCCCATCTATGCGGGCAACGCCATCGCCACGGTGCAGTCCTCCGACAGCGTGAAAGTCATCACGGTACGTACCACTGCGTTCGATGCAGTGGCAGCCGAGGGTGGCAGCGCAGCGGTTGAATCCGTTGACGTTGTTGCAGATTCCGGTAAGTCCAGCTTCGTCGGTCGTGAGTTTGCCAAGAGCGACCGTCCCGAACTGGCTGGCGCATCTATCGTGGTGTCCGGCGGTCGCGGCCTGGGCAGTGCAGAGAACTTCAAGCTGCTCGACCCTCTGGCCGACAAGCTCGGTGCCGCACTCGGTGCATCGCGTGCTGCAGTCGATGCTGGTTACGCGCCGAACGACTGGCAGGTTGGCCAGACGGGCAAGATCGTCGCGCCGCAGCTGTATGTGGCCGTCGGCATTTCCGGTGCCATTCAGCACTTAGCCGGTATGAAGGATTCCAAGGTCATCGTGGCCATCAACAAGGATCCTGAAGCGCCGATCTTCGGCGTTGCCGACTACGGTCTTGTTGCAGACCTGTTCACGGCGGTGCCGGAACTGACCGCAGCTCTGTAACGACTGTTGGTGAGGGCCGCAATCGTTTTGCGGGCTTCTGACGAAGGGCCTGTAGGTTTGATTACTTGCAGGCCCTTTTTCCGACAATTAACAACCCTGATAAAAGAGGCCTTGCTTCGGCAAGAGTCATGCGCCGCTGCAGAGCGTCCCCGGCTGGGTGCGTCTGAGGCAGGCGGGTGGGGAAGGACAAGGAGACCCTATGACATATCAAGTACCGGTGGAAGACATCCGCTTCGTTTTCAAGGAACTGGCGGACCTGGATGGCATTTTGAGGCTGCCCCCCCATGCTGAACTCGATAGTGAAACCATCGATGCCATTCTTCAGGAGAACGCCAAGTTCGTCGAAGAAGTCATTGCACCGTTGAACCGTAAGGGCGACCTCGATCCCCCCAAGTGGCTGGATGGCCAAGTGCGGACGACCCCGGGCTTCAAGGAGGCCTTCCAGGAGTTTGGTCGTGGCGGGTGGCAAGGGCTGCTGCACGAACCGAAATGGGGCGGACAGGGCCTGCCCAAGTTGCTCAGTGCTGCCGCAACCGAATCCCTCAATGCCGGCAACCTCTCGTTCGCCCTTTGCCCCCTGCTGACCGACGGAGTCATCGAGGCCCTTTCCACGGCAGGCAGCCCGGAACAATGCGAACGCTTCATACCTCCGCTGATCGAAGGCAGGTGGACAGGCACTATGAACCTGACGGAGCCGCAGGCGGGTTCCGATCTGGCACTGCTATCGACCCGTGCGGTACCGCAGGATGACGGCAGCTATCGCCTGTATGGCCAGAAAATTTTCATTACGTTTGGCGAGCACGACATGGCGGAAAACATCATCCACCTGGTGCTTGCACGTACGCCTGATGCACCGAAAGGCGTCAAGGGGATTTCGCTCTTCCTGGTTCCCAAATACCTTATCAATGACGACGGCAGCCTGGGGGCGCGCAACGATGTCTGGTGCGCTTCCCTTGAACACAAGCTTGGCATACATGGGAGCCCGACATCCGTGTTGTTCTACGGTTCAGGCAAGGGTGATGTCGGGGAGGGCGCCATCGGGTATCTGGTGGGAGAAGAGAACCGCGGCCTGGAGTTAATGTTCATTATGATGAACGCCGCGCGTTATGCGGTGGGCCTGCAGGGTGTGGCACTCAGCGAGCGGGCCCTGCAGCATGCAGAAAATTATGCTGCTGAGCGCCTGCAGGGGCAGTTGTTGGAAGGCTCGCCCGGGCCGGTATCCATCGACCAACATCCGGATGTGCAACGCATGCTGCTGACCATGCGTGCCCTGACGGAAGGCACCCGGGGCACAGCCCTGTGGGCCGCGAGCCTGCTGGACAAATCGAAGGGGCATCCTGACGAGGCCGAGCGCAAGCGCTGCAAGGCGCTGTACGAATTCCTGGTACCAGTTGTGAAGGCCTTCTCCACGGAAGCAGCGGTGGAAGTTACTTCCCTTGGGGTTCAGGTACACGGCGGAATGGGGTATATCGAGGAAACCGGTGCAGCCCAGTTTTACCGGGATGCCCGCATCCTGCCCATTTATGAAGGGACAACAGCCATCCAGGCCAATGATTTCATCGGGCGAAAGATCGTGCGGGACGGCGGCAGTGCGGCACTGGCCATTGCTACCATGATGCGGGAAACCTTGGCTGAGCTTGGGCTGGCCGTGGCGGCCGAGCCGGATGATGCCGAAGCGTTGCGCCTGATTCGCAGCCGCCTGGATGCGGCGGTGAATGCACAGGCGGAAGCGACGGCCCATATTCTGGAACAGGCCCGCCAGGACGCTCGAGGAGTGTACGTCGGCAGTGTGCCCATGCTGATGCTGGCCGGCATCGTCAATGCCGGATGGCAGTTGGCACGTTCGGCGCTGGCGGTGCACAGGCGTGTCCAGGAAGAGGGCAGCACACCATTCCTGCAGCGCAAACTCACCACCGCGCTGTTTTACGCGGCCCACATATTGCCCCGCGCCTCTGCGTTGCGTGATGCCATCGTTGCTGGCAGCCTGGTAGGGGAACATGCCAAGGCGTTTTATAAGAAATAAACATATTTCACCTTGATATTTGCTTGTTACGTTATAAGGGCGCAGAATGTCGTCATGGCCTCCGCACTTGGAGGCGGCGTCCCGCCCGGGGCGCTTCATTCAATCCTTAAGGGGGAAATGCATGACGACTCTACGCCTGGGAGACACTGCTCCCGACTTCGAACAGGAATCCTCCGTTGGCACCATTCGCTTCCATGAATACCTTGGAGACAGCTGGGGCGTCCTGTTCTCACATCCCGCTGATTTCACCCCCGTATGCACCACTGAACTCGGTTATACGGCGATAGTCTCCGGCGAGTTCGCCAAGCGCAATGTCAAGGTCATCGCGGTGTCGGTCGATGATGCCGAGTCCCACAAGAAGTGGATCGAAGACATCAACGAAACACAGAATACGCAAGTTAACTTCCCGATTCTGGCCGACCCGGATCGCAAGGTGGCCACCCTGTATGACATGATTCATCCGAACGCCAGCACCACTGCAACGGTGCGTTCGGTGTTCGTGATCGACCCGGCCAAGAAGATCCGCATGATCCTGACGTACCCGGCCAGTACGGGAAGAAATTTCAATGAAATCCTGCGTGTCATCGATTCCCTGCAACTGACTGACAGCCACAGCGTGGCGACGCCGGTGAACTGGCAGCAGGGTGATGACGTCATCATCGTGCCCAGCCTTCAGGACGAAGAAGTCATCAAGCAGAAGTTCCCCAAGGGCTACAAGGCCGTGCGCCCTTACCTGCGCATCACCCCTCAGCCAGACCGCTAAGCACAGCGGCCTTCTGAAAAGGCACCTGATACAGCCCGGGACTTCCACTTTGCACGGCTGACTGAACCCCGCCTCGGCGGG
>JAJUFI010000155.1 GCA_029263795.1 Alcaligenaceae bacterium | reverse complement strand
CCCCCCAGCAGCGCGCTGAGTGTGACAAAAGGCATCTGGTGGCGGCCTGCAGCCAGTACCGAAAGGTAGTAATCGTTGCCGAAGAGTTTGTCGGCAATGGCGCGCATGTGCAGCAGGTTCTCGTGATGTGGCCCGATGCCACCCAGAATGCCGAAGATGCACTGGAGGAAGAACGGCGGCTTGATGAGACCGCGATCAGCAAAATGAGCAACGTTGTACAAATGGCTGAGATCGTAGCACTCGAATTCAAACCGCGTTCCCCGGGCGGAAAGTTCCTGTACACCGCGCTCGATCTGGCTGAAGGTATTGGACAGGATGAAGTCCTTCGTCATTTCCAGGTAGGGCTTTTCCCAGTCGTACTTGAATTGCTCGACACGGTCGCCTGCGCCGGAGATGTTGAAGTTGAACGACCCCATGTTCATGGAGGCAACTTCAGGTTCTGCCGCCAAAGCTGGCGCCAGACGCTGTTCAAGCGTCATGCCCAGGCCACCACCGGTGGTAATGTTGAGAATGGCGTCAGTCTGGCTCTTGATGACCGGCAGGAATTCGGCGAACAGTTTGGGATCCTGCCTTGGCTCACCCGTACGCGGATCGCGCGCGTGCAAATGCAACATGGCGGCGCCGGCGTTGGCGGCTTCCACGGCACTGGCCGCAATTTCTTCGGGGGTGATGGGCAGATAGGGGGACATGGACGGCGTGTGGATAGAACCCGTGACCGCGCATGTGATGATGACTTTCTTCGAATGCCTCAAGTTTGTCTCCTGATTCTTGCTTTGCCGGACCGCAGCCCGGATTCAAATCATTCTAACGAGGGCAGTGACATACAACCACGTCAGATTCGCTCAAGGGAAATGTCATTATTTGCAATGTTTGTCCAATGCTGTCAGCGCTGCCGCATAGGAACTCTCAGGGAAAATACCCGCCGGGACGTGTGCCCTGCCGCAGGTAAACTGTGCTGCGAACCGTTTCGTCAACGTCAGGATTTGCAATATGGTTAGCTCGAAAGGCAGGATCGCAGTGGTGGGAACAGGTGTCATCGGCATCAGTTGGGCCGCATGCTTCTTGGCGCATGGTTATAAAGTGGCAGCTACCGACCCGGCCCCGGGTGCGGAGGCCCGGCTGCGCAAACGGGTGGAGTACTTCTGGCCCGCCATGGAACATATGGGCCTGGCCGAGGGCGCTTCACCCGAGCGGCTCACGTTTCACGAGCAACTGCCCGCTGCCGTCGAGGGCGCTGTCTTCATCCAGGAAAACGGCCCTGAGCGCGTGGAGATAAAGCGCGAAACCATGAAGCAGATAGACGCGGCTGCACCGGTCGACACGGTCATCGCGACCAGTTCCTCTGGCATTCGCATCAGCGATATCCAGGATGCCGCCACTCACCCTGAGCGCATTCTTCTGGGGCACCCCTTCAACCCGCCGCACCTGATTCCGCTGGTTGAAGTCGTGGGCGGGCGCCTGACTTCCCTTGAGGCAATCGAACATGCAATGCAGTTCTACCGCGGAATAGGCAAAAAGCCCATCCTTCTGCAAAAAGAGATAAAGGGGCATATTGCCAACCGTCTGCAGGCAGCGCTGTGGAGAGAAGCCTTCCACCTGGTCGAACAGGGCGTGGCAAGCGTAAATGACATCGATACGGCAATCGCCCATGGCCCAGGCCTGAGATGGGCGTTGTTGGGGCCGTTCATGAACCTGCATCTTTCCGGTGGGGAAGGCGGCATCCGGCATGTCCTCGAACACCTTGGCCCGCCCATTGAAGAATGGTGGCAGGACCTCGGCGAAGTTCGCCTCACTACCGAACTGATCGCCCGCTTCGCTCAGGGAATGGAAGAGGAAATCGGCAACAACAAGCTGGAAGACATTGTCAGGGACCGCGACGCCATTCTTCTCGACATGCTGAGCCAGAAAGTAAAATCGCGCCTGATTCCCTGATCTGGGACAGTTCGGTAAATGAGTCCGGGTCACAAGCCCACCATTGCCGCATGCTTCGTCAAAGAGGCCCTGGCAGGTTCAGTCGCCAGAGGTTTCGATGCGCAATGGCTGCTGCAGCAGGCAGGAATTCCTGCTGAAGTGCTCACTGATCCCAGAGCGAGGGTCAGCGCGCAGCAGTATGGTGCGCTCTGGCACCTGACCGCCGACCTGCTGGACGACGAGTTCTTCGGCCTGGGCAGGCGTCCGATGAAACGCGGCAGCTTCGCGTTGCTGTGCCATGCCATCATCAGCAGCACGAACCTCGAACAGGCATTGCGGCGCGCCCTGCGCTTCCTGCGCCTGGTGGTTGATGATGTGGAAGGCTGCCTGAGGCTGGACGGTGACCACGCGGAAATCGTCCTGCTGGATCACCCGTCATCCAGTGTCGGCCCTCCCGGGCCACCGCATGGCGTCTTTCTTTACAGCGCGTTCCTGGTCATCGTCCACGGTGTGGCATGCTGGCTGATCGGCAAGCGCATCCCTTTGCTGCAAGTCTGGTTCCGCAGCACCGAACCGGGCTTCCGCACGGAACTGATGAAGCTGTTTGCAGATGACATACGCTTCAGTTGCGACCATTCCGGCATTCGATTCGACGCTGCATTCCTGCGCATGCGCAACAGCCGCAGCCTTACGGACATGAAGCGATTCCTGCGCAATGCACCCGCAAATTTCCTTGTGAAATACAATGATCTGAATAGCCTTTCGTCACAAGTCCGCAGGCATCTGCGTACCATGGAGCCGGCCGTCTGGCCCAGCTTTCCCATGTTGGCACAGCAGATGGGGTTGTCTCCTGCGACGCTGCGTCGCAGGCTTACCTCGGAAGGCAACAGCTACCGACTCATGATTGATGAATTGCGACAGGAACAGGCCAGCGCCCTGTTGGCGGACCCTTCACTGAGCATCAGCCAGGTTGCGGAGAAGCTCGGCTTCACGGAGTACAGCAGCTTCTACCGGGCATTCCGGCAATGGACGGGAAGCAGCCCGCGAGCTTTCCGGCGGACACTGGCCGCCCCATCGCAGGGCAGCCTCGACTAATGCGCCTGCTCCCAGTTGGTACCTACCCCAACCTCAGCCACCAGGGGTACGCTCAACTGAGCCACGGATGACATCAACTCCGGAAGACTGGCAGCGACCGCCTCGACCTCATCGGACGGAACGTCCAGCACAAGTTCATCGTGAACCTGCATCACCAGTTTCGCCTGCATGCCTTCCTCATGCAGCCAATCATCCACCGCCACCATGGCCATCTTGATGAGATCG
The DNA here is from genome assembly GCA_029263795.1 of Alcaligenaceae bacterium. Classification (GTDB taxonomy): domain Bacteria; phylum Pseudomonadota; class Gammaproteobacteria; order Burkholderiales; family Burkholderiaceae_B; genus Yanghanlia. The sequence goes on along the minus strand of JAJUFI010000155.1, from coordinate 2,580 downwards.
GCTGCAGTTCCCTGAACCGGGGCGTTGATGGCGGCCCGTTCTGCCGCCGCCTTACGTGGGCCTTTCGCTCCACGCAGGTCCGGCAGCCAGATGCGCCGCCCGAAGACAGTCTCGACATAGCCATTCTCGGCAGCCTGATTACGGATGTCTTCCATGTAGCGGGCAACACCCGGATAACGCATGAAATATCGGGTGATGTAAGCCTTCGCGGCATCCCGAGTAATTCCCAGATTGGCAGCCAGCCCGAATTCCCCCATGCCGTAGATCAGGCCGAAATTGATCGCCTTGGCCGCGCGCCTCTGTTCGGATGTAACTTCCTCAAGCCGCACTCCAAAGACTTCCGAGGCCGTGGCCCGGTGAATGTCGAGATTGTCCGTAAAGGCCCGCTTCAGGTTTTCGTCGTCGGACATGTGGGCCATGACCCGCAATTCGATCTGGGAATAGTCGGCTGAGACGATGGCTCCATTGCTGGCCACGAATGCGGTACGGACGCGCCGCCCCTCGGCCGTACGCACCGGAATATTCTGCAGGTTCGGGTCAGAGGAGGCCAGCCTGCCCGTAACCACCGCAGCCTGCGAGTAACGGGTGTGCACCCGGTTGGTGGTGGGATTGATCATTTTGGGCAGCTTGTCCGTATAAGTGGACTTCAGCTTGGCCAGACCGCGGTATTCGAGGATGAGAGCCGGCAGAGGGTAATCGAGCGCGAGTTTGCTGAGCACCTCTTCGTCGGTGGAAGGTGCACCGCTGGCGGTCTTGCGCAAAACCGGCAGCTGCATGCGCTGGAAAAGGATTTCCCCCAGTTGCTTGGGAGAATTCAGATTGAAGGGCTGACCTGCAATTTCGTAGACCTTGCGTTCGAGTTCGATCATCTGCTGGCCAAGTTCATGGCTTTGCATGGCCAAGGCATGAGCGTCGAGCCGCACACCGTTGCGTTCGATGGTGGTGAGCACCCCGGAACAGCGGATTTCCAGTTGGTAGATTCTTTCCAGACCCGGTTCGGCGGCTATGCGCGGACGCAGAATCTGATGCAGCTGCCAGGTGAAATCCGCGTCCTCGCAGGCATAGTGCGACGCCTTGTGGACTTCGACCTCATCAAAACAGATCTGCTTGGCACCCTTGCCGCAGATGTCCTCGTAGCTTGTACCCCCGCGCCCCAACCAGCGCTCGCCAAGTTCCTGTAGGTTGACCCGCCGGTGAGACTCGAGCACGTAGGACTGCAGCATGGTGTCTTCGGTAACCCCCGCCAGGCGTATGCCTTCGTTTGCCAGAACGTGGCTGTCATACTTGGCGTTGTGCAGCAGTTTGGCTGCACCTGCATCTTCCAGCCAGGGTCTGAGACGCTCCAGCACCAGACGTTTGTCCAGCTGCTGTACCCTGTCCGGCCCGCGATGCGCCACGGGAATGTAGCAGGCTACGCCACCGGCAACTGCCAGGGAGATTCCCACCAGCCGCGCCTGCATAGGGTCCAGCGACGTGGTTTCGGTATCCATGGCCACCAGTTCGGCCTTGCTGATAGCGGCCACCCATTTGTCCAGACTCTGCTGGTCGAGCACCGTTTCGTAGTCGGTGGCGGGTGCCGGCGGCGGTTCGGCTGCGACGCGGGCATCTTGTTCGGGGACGCGCTCTGGGTCACCAGTCAGTTCCCGCAGCCAAGTGCGAAAGCCGTAGCGTTCGAAAAGGGTGATGAGGGTGTCGCGATCGGTTGCCTTGGGCACCAGCGATTCCAGCCCTCCGTTGATGTCGGTGTCACAATCAACCTTGATTGTCACCAACTGGCGGGTTAGCGGAAAATGCGGAATGGTGTTGCGCAGGTTCTCACCGGCAACCCCTTTGATTTTGTCCGCATTTGCAATGAGATTGTCCAGCGAACCGTATTCATTCAGCCATTTGGCCGCAGTCTTGGGGCCGACTTTGGGGACACCGGGCACATTGTCGACGGTGTCGCCGACAAGCATGAGATAATCTACGATCTGCGAAGGCTCGACGCCAAATTTCTGGCGAACGCCTTCGACATCCAGTCGTTCGCCATTCATGGTGTTTACCAGCTCGACGTGCTCGTTAACGAGTTGCGCGAGGTCTTTGTCACCCGTGGAGATGATCGTGTGTACACCCAGCCTGGTTGCCTGGCATGCGAGCGAACCTATGATGTCGTCGGCCTCCACTCCCGGTACGCAAATCACTTTCCAACCCATTGCGGCCACCGCCGAGTGGATGGGCTCGATTTGTGCTGCAAGGTCCTCGGGCATGGAAGGGCGGTGCCCTTTGTAGTCCGGATACAGCTCTTCCCGGAATGTCTTGCCCTTCGCGTCAAATATACAGGCCGCGTAGTCTGCCTTGTAATCGGAAATCAGTCTCCTTAACATGGAGATGACCCCGTACAGGGCGCCCGTGGGCTCGCCTTTTGCATTGCGCAAATCTGGCATTGCGTGGAAGGCCCTGTACAGGTAGCTGGACCCATCAACAAGTAACAAGGTTTTTTTCATGTCCAATAGAATTGTCCGTTTACCGGCGACTCAGCAGATTCCCCGGATTATGGCAGAGATGGAAACTGCTGCGGAAACACTCCAGGGAATGGGTTGG
>JAJUFI010000005.1 GCA_029263795.1 Alcaligenaceae bacterium | reverse complement strand
GGCCTCACCACAGGCATGAGGGTTGCTGTAGCTGTTGCGTTTAGCAGTGTTATCATGCTTAAGAAAGAAGCGTTGTGCTGGCCGAGCGGCCCATCGAGCCGCAAGCTGGAGCAAGGTTCCCCATAGTCTCGAACAGGAGTATCAGCGTGAAAGGTTTCGTAGAGGATATCGAAAAACTCACCAAAGAGAACGACAATTTCCGGAAGGTGCTCTACACCGGCAAGCATTTGCAGCTGGTGCTCATGACCCTTCAGGTTGGGGAGGAAATTGGCGCCGAAGTGCACGAAACGCACGACCAGTTCTTCCGTATCGAGGAAGGCAAAGGCAAGGTCGTCATTGACGACAATACCTATGATGTCGAAGATGATGACGCCGTCATCGTCCCGGCCGGCGCGCGTCATAACGTGATCAACACCGGTGACGAACCGTTGCGCCTTTACACGCTGTACGGCCCGCCCGAGCATCGCGATGGCGTCATTCACCCCACCAAGGCTGACGAATCCGAAGAGCATTTCGACGGTCGTACAAGCGAATGAATTAAACCTCTGGCTTGTCGGGCCACCAGCTGCGCATCCCGTAGAGCGCAGCAGCCGGTTCGCCCGATCCAAGGTTGCAAATCTCAGAGCTCCGCGCCACGGCCCGGGGCTTTTTCTTTGCCTTGGCAATGACTGCGGCGTCCCTTTGCAGGGCCCAGCTCGGTAACAGTGGTATCAATCGCGGGAAAACGGGCGGCCGTCAAAATCTACGGTGATGAGGTTGCCATCCATGGGCCCCATGCCCGGCGAATTCACGGGCATTCCTGGCGCTGCCACACCCTTCACCTCTGGCGCGAGAAGCATCTTGCGCACGGCGTTGGCCGGCACATGGCCCTCCACGATCTGCCCCGTGGCATCCACCCTGGCGGTGTGGCAGGAGGCGAGCGCCATAGGAACCCCACGCTGCTGCTTAACACGGTACATATCGTCGGTGAGCACGACCTTGACCTCAAAGCCGTTGTCGCGCATGTGCTGAGCCCAACCGGAACAACAGCCGCAGTTAGGGTCCTGATGCATGGTAATGCTGTGCGTGGCGGCAACTGCAGCTTGTGCGCCGGCGCCCGCAATTGCCCACAAGGCAAGAGCCAGCAGTGTCATCTTCATCACATCCATCTCAATCAAATCTGTTCGAAGCGATCGTAGTGCCGGCCTTCCTGCACTTCATGACTTTCAAGATCGTCGACTCGAGCGGTTCGGGGCCCTACCCTCAACCAGGACAACATCTGGTCGATGCGATCGTGGGGACCCTGAATCAGGGCTTCCACAGAACCGTCGTCGAGGTTGCGCACCCAGCCGGTCACTCCCAGACTATGTGCCTGACGCACCGTGCTCATGCGGAAGCCCACCCCCTGAACTTTCCCGCGAACCAATACCCGCAAAGTTTCTACATCGAAGTTGGAAGCCAGTGTCTTCATATTTCAGGTTAATGATTCATGACCACGACTTGGCCTGGTGCGCGGTCTTCAGATGTATTGGGGCAGCACGATCAAGTGCGGCCGCGCCAGTATCTTGGCAGCCAATCAAGTGTGTGCCCGATCTACAGCCGGCGCCTGGCCCCGCCTGTAGAGATTGAGCGCCGTATCGATGATGCCCACATGGCTGAAAGCCTGGGGAAAATTGCCCAGCATGCGCTTCAGACGAGGGTCATATTGTTCCGACAACAGCCCGACGTCATTGCACAACCCGATCAGGTGTCGAAAAAGAGCTTCCGCTTCAGCATAGCGACCCTGCAGAACGTAAACGTCGGCCAGCCAGAACGAGCATGCGAGGAATACCCCTTCGCCGGGCGGAAGGCCGTCCACCCCGGTTTCGGTTTCATAACGCAATAGTAACCCGTCGCGCGTCAGACGCTGTTCTATCGCCCTCACCGTACCGATCACGCGGGGGTCGTGGGGTGGCAGAAAACCGGTCAGCACAATGTGCAGCAGGCTTGCATCCAGAGCGTTGGAACCATAATGCTGAACAAAGCTGTTGAGCTCGGGGTTGAAGCCTTTTTCGCATACCTCCTTGTGAATTTCGTTGGCAATGCGGCGGCAGTTCTGCGCGAAACGACGGCCATTGTTCATGGTTTCCGCCACTGTGGCCACCCGGTCGAAGGCGACCCATGCCATGACCTTGGAATGTACGAAATGCTGAGGCTCCGCGCGTATCTCCCAGATACCCTCGTCCGGTTCCCGCCAGGCTTTTTCCAAAAAGGGAACGATCACGGCGGCAATCGCTTCGATACGCGGGTGTGGCGGCAGATGGCCCTTGATCGCCTGGGCCATGGCGTCGGCAACTTCACCATAGATGTCCAGCTGCCTTTGTGTGGCAGCGGCATTTCCTATGCGCACGGGCTGTGAGCCCTCGTAGCCACACAGCCAAGGAAGCTCAAATTCCGGCAGATGGCGCTCCCCGGCCAGACCATACATGATCTGCATCTGATCGGGGCTGCCCGCCACCGAACGCGTCAGCCAGGTGCGCCAGGCAGAGGCCTCCTCGAAGTAGCCCAGGCTCATGAATGCCAGCAACGTCATGGTTGCGTCCCGCAGCCAGCAGTAGCGGTAATCCCAGTTGCGTTTGCCTCCAAGCTGTTCCGGCAGAGAAGTGGTCGGTGCCGCAACTATTCCTCCCGTAGGCTGATAGGTGAGCGCCTTCAGTGTGATGAGGGAACGTTTGACGACGGATGTCCACGGCCCGACATCCGGGCAGCGGTCGGAAAATTCCCGCCAGAAATAATTGGTGCTGGCCAAAGCCGCACCAAGGTCATAGCCATCGACCACATGCTCATGGGATGGTTGGTGCGAGAGCGTGAACACCTTGCGCTGACCTGCATGGACTGTGAAACTGGCCGTGGTGTGCTGGTCCTTGGATTCGAGCGGAACACTCGTCCGCAATACCAGCATGTCCGGCCCAGCCACCGCCGTGTAGCACCCTTCGCCATGGCGCTCTAGCCACGGAACCACACGCCCGTAGCCAAAGCGGATGATCAGGTTCATGCTGAAGTCCACGTGGCCATGCAGACCTACCACCATACGCGCCACGCTCGAGTGCGAGGCCGAGGTCGGCATGAAGTCAATCAGCTTCGCAACCCCGGTATCAGTTTCAAATATGGTTTCGAGAATCAGTGTGCCGTCTTCATACGCCCGTTTGATATTGCGAACGGGCGAACTGGGGAAGATCTTCCAGCAGCCATTTTCCGGGGTGCCCAGCAGTGCAGCAAAGCACGCTGCAGAGTCGAACCTGGGAAAGCAAAGCCAGTCGATTGAGCCCTCACGAGAGACCAGCGCCGCCGTCCGGCAATTCCCCAGCATGGCATAGTCTTCTATACGTGTGGTCATCTATCCGGATCCTTTTGATTAAAATCAGCCCGCACTCCTGGATTTTTCGTACCATGGAGGCAGCAACATGGGGTTATGGCGTTTAGCGTCAGCCCATGTCAGGTTCATTCATTTCACTAGGGGCAATAATGACAACGATACTTCTTCCGGTCGACGGTTCCGAGAACTCCGTTCGCGCTGTTCAACGCGCAATCGAGATTTCCAAAGAGGAATCCGCCGACACCAAGCTGCTGGTCGTCACAGCAGTGCCGCCCATCGTTTCCGGTAACGTGAAGCGATTCTTCTCCGCAGAAGAGATTCAGGCTTACTACCAGGAAGAAGGCCAGAAAGCGCTCACGCCTGCCAGAGCAGTGCTGGATGCCGCCGGTGTTGCTTACGAAAGTGAAGTTCTGGTCGGCCCGGTGGCCCAGACCATCGCGGATTACGCCAAGAAGCACAACGCGGACACCATCGTCATGGGTACGCGCGGGCTCGGCACCGTAGCAGGTATGCTGCTTGGTTCCGTCACCACCAAAGTGCTCAGCCTGGTGGATATCCCCGTTCTTCTGGTCAAGTAAACTGCTGCTTCGCATGGGCGGTTACAGGCAAGGGTTGTGCCACGGTCCATAAGGCCCCAACAAGGTATTTGCCTCTTCCGGCCCCCAAGAGCCCTTCTCATACGGAAGGGCTTTTTCATGGTCTTCCAGAACCGTGTCCAGCACGGCCCAGGAGGCCTCCACCGCATCCTGGCCGGCAAACAGGGACCGGTCTCCGGCCAAGGCGTCACCCAACAGACGCTCATAGGGTGAGTCAGAGTCGGCCGCAGAATTGAACAGAAGCAGTTCGTGCTGGTCGCCAACATACTGCTTTCCGGGACGTTTGACGCGCGCTGCTAGCGCTACTTCAGCACGAGGTGCAAACCGGAAACGGAAGTAGTTTCCCTGCCCCGCGCCAGGGTTTGAATCAAGAAACAGCTGTTGAGGCGGTGCCTTCAACTGCACCAATACTTCCGCCGCCGTGTTCGCCAGACATTTGCCGGAGCGCACGAACCAGGGCACTCCTTCCCAACGCCAAGAGTCAATGAACAGACGTAGCGCGCAAAAGGTTTCCACGTCCGAATTCGGGTTCACATGAGCTTCCTCACGGTAGCCCCGATACTGCCCCCGCACGAGGTCATCCCGCCCCAGTTGGCGCATGGCGCGGAAGACTTTGGTCTTTTCCAGTTGTACCGCCTCATAGGCACGCCAAGCTGGTGGCTCCATCGCCAGCAAACCCACCACTTGAAACAAATGGTTCTGGATGACATCCCGCAAGCATCCCGCACTTTCGTAAAAGGCTCCCCTACCCTCCACGCCGAAGGATTCTGCCAAAGTGATCTGCACACTGCTGACATAATTGCGATTCCAGATGGGTTCCAGAAAGGCATTGGCAAATCTGAAATACAGAATATTCATGATCGCTTCCTTGCCCAGGAAGTGATCAATCCGATAAATGGAATCTTCGGTGAAAACTGCACACGCTATGCGGTTGAGCTGCCTTGCAGAAGCCAGGTCCCGCCCGAAGGGCTTTTCAAGAATGACCCGCCCTTGCTTGTTCAGGCCAACGTTGGCCAGGCCGCTGATCACGGTTTCAAACAAACCGGGGGGTATGGCCAGGTAATGCACCGGGCGTTCGCAACCGCGCAAGGCTTCCTGCAGACGCTGAAAGACGGATGCATCGTTGTAGTCTCCGCTGACATAGCTCACCCGCTCAAGCAAGGTGGTGAGGGCCGCTTCATCGTGTGGTTTGCCGGAGTCCCTGATGCTTTGCCTTATGCGTTCGTGCAACTGCTGTGTGTCGAGGCGTGAGGAAGCGACTCCCACCACGCGCGCCCGCAAAGCTCCGCGACGGGCCATGCCGTACAGCGCGGGGAATATCTTTTTGTGCGCCAGATCTCCTGTCATGCCGAACAGCACCAGAGCATCGGCGCTCTGATCAGAATCGGAAAAAACCGTCATGCTTCACCTGTCGTGGGGTACGATTTCGCGGGTAGCGGCGCGACCACGGTTTCTAGGTGCCCGCCAAACTGCTCGCGCATGGCGGACAGGGTCTTCATCGCAAACATTTCACCATCGCGCGAGGCAAACCGGCTGAACAGAGCGGCAGAAAGCACCGGCGCCGGAACCCCGAGCTCGACAGCTGCACCCAAGGCCCAACGGCCCTCTCCGGAATCAGACACCCGGCCTGCATAGCGCTCAAGGGTCGGGTCTGCATGAAGAGCCTGGGCAGTCAGGTCCAGCAACCATGAGCCGATGACGCTGCCACGCCGCCACAATTCCGCAACCTCGGGCAGATCGAACTCGTACTGATAGTGTTCCGGCTGTGGGGGTGAAGCGAATTTGCCGCGCCCTTCGCTGCCTTCTATGCCCTGGCCTGCCTGGTGCAATAGGTTGAAGCCTTCCGCATAGGCGGCCATGATTCCGTATTCGATGGCATTGTGCACCATCTTGACGAAATGGCCGGCTCCGGGAGGCCCGCAATGAAGATACCCCTGCTCTGCGGTACCGCCTGTACTTCGACCGGGAGTCGGCGCTGCAGCAGCGCTGCCCGGGGCCAGCGCCACCAACAAAGGTTCAATGCGGTCAAACCCAGTTTTCGGGCCGCCAACCATCAGGCAATAACCCCTTTGCAGGCCGCGCACCCCCCCGCTGGTTCCCACGTCCATGAAGACCAGCTCGTGGGCGGTCATTTCTGCAGCACGACGCACACTGTCACGCCACAGAGAGTTGCCACCATCAATGACGATATCGCCCCCGGCCAGCAAGGGGCGCAATTCAGCCAGCGTTGTGTCAACGACGGGAACTGGCAACATTAGCCACACAACGCGCGGTGCTTCGAGCGCATTGACCAAATCTTCCAACGTTTGACACGCGGTGGCTCCCAGCGCTGCCATATGTTCACGCGCACCCGCATTCACGTCATAAACAACGCATTCGTGACCAGCAGCCATCAGCCGTTGCACCATATTGCCGCCCATGCGCCCAAGTCCGACCATTCCTACCTGCATCAGCTTTCCTTTTCCTTGTTGGCACCCGGCTTGAGGATGCGATCAATGATGTCGACGGGCACTGGAAACACCAAGGTTGATGTCTTGTCACCCGCAACCTGGGTGAGAGTCTGCAGGTATCGAAGCTGCAGGGCGGCGGGCTGCTCGGAAAGCACCTGAGCCGCTTCCGAAAGCGCCTGCGCTGCCTGGCGCTCCCCTTCGGCGTGGATGACCTTGGCGCGCCTTTCACGTTCGGCTTCCGCCTGACGAGCGATGGCTCTGACCATGCTCTCATTCAGATCAATATGCTTGATTTCAACGTTGGTCACCTTCACTCCCCAGCTTTCCGTCTGGGCGTCGAGAATCTTCTGAATGTCAATGTTAAGTTTCTCTCGTTCGGAAAGCATCTCGTCCAGATCGTGTTTGCCGAGCACCGCGCGCAAGGTGGTCTGTGCCAGCTGGCTGGTGGCTTCCAGATAACGCTCAACCTGGATGATTGCCTTGTCCGGTTCGACCACCCGGAAATACAGAACCGCACTGACCTTCACCGAAACGTTGTCTCGGGAGATCACGTCCTGACTGGGAACGTCCATGGTGACTGTGCGCAGATCCACCTTCACCATCTGCTGCAGGACTGGAATCACGAAAATCAGCCCCGGCCCCTTCACACTACTGAAGCGGCCAAGGGTGAAGACAACGCCGCGCTGATACTCCCGCAGGATGCGCAGTGCGTTTGCTGCAACGACCACGATGATCACCAGCAGCACGGTAAGGCCGATATTGAACTCATAAAACATGGGTATTTCTCCACTTCTTGAGACTGAAACTCAGGCTGACTGCGGCCTGGTGGTGCCCGCATCCGCTTTCACAACCTTCTCTACCCGCAATTTGAGGTCCTGGGCCGCTGTGACGATGACTTCATCTCCCAGCTGCAAAGGTTCACCGCAGATCACGCGCCAGTTCTCGCCACGGATTTCTGCATAGACAACCCTGCCCTCCATGCCGACCACCCGCCCCCTTTCGCCCACCATGGCTTCCCGACCAATGACGGATTTATTGCGCCGGCTGCGTATGGCGACCGTGCCCGCTCCTATGATGATGACGGCGCTGGCCAAGCCGACAGAAACGAGGAATGGGATGGAAAGTTCATAATAGTTTGGGACATTCGGGCCAGTCATGAACAGACCGCCCAGCACGAAAGCCAGGAGACCGCCTACCCCAAGGGCCCCGAACGAAGGCAGGAATACTTCCCCAATCATCATGAGCAGGCCCAGGCACAGCAAGGCCACGCCGGCCCAGTTGACCGGCAACATGTGCAGGCCATAGAGTCCCAGCAGGAGGCATATCAGGCCGGCCACGCCGGGCAGAGCGGCCCCCGGGCTCATCATTTCGAAAAATAGCCCGTAAATTCCCAGCATCAGAAGGATCACGGCCAGCTGTGGATTGGCCAGGAAAGCAAGTACACGGTGGCGCCAATCGGGGCCGATGCGTTCCACTTGCGCGTTGCCGATGGCGAGCGTGATGGTCTGGCCACTGGCCAAGGTGACCTCGCGTCCATCCAGTTCAGAGAGCAATGCGTTTAAGCTGGGTGCGATGATTTCAACGACACCTGCCTTCAAGGCTTCCCCCGCAGACAGGGAACGCGCCTCCCGTACCGCCGCTTCCGCGAAATCTGCGTCACGACCACGCAATTCCGCCAGACTGCGAATATAGGCGGCCGCGTCATTGGTCACCTTGGCCTCCATCGTGTCCCTTGGCCGGCCAGCTTCGTCCTCTGCCCCCTTCTTTCCCGACCGTTCCTCAGGCTTCTGCCCTGGCAGACCCGCACCGACTGCTACAGGTGAAGCCGCGCCCAGATTGCTGGCGGGCGTCATGGCGGCAATGTGGCTAGCGTACAGGATAAACGTGCCGGCGCTTGCTGCGCGTGCGCCGTCGGGGGCCACATAAACCACTATGGGCAGCTGGGAAGACAGCATGCGGCGGATGATGGTGCGCATTGAAGCATCCAGGCCCCCCGGTGTATCAAGTTCCAGAATGAGGACATGTGCACCGGCGGCTTCCGCATCCGCGATGCCAGCTGTGATGAAATCAGCCGTCGCCGGACTGATTGCCCCCTGCACCTCAAGCACACGGACGATGGCCGGGGCCTGGGGCTGCGCCTGTACGGGCAATGCCAGCACCATCAATAACCAAGACAGGCAGAACATCAAACACTTCACCATGTCGGCCTCCTGCATTGGCCCTGTGTAGCCCGGGAGAATCAGAGCTTTCTGAAGGCTTCCGCCAGAATCAGGGCATGGTTTTGTTCAGAATTACGCGCACCATAGAGCAAGGTGAGCTTTCTATTGCCGGCTTCGTCGGCGATGGCCCGCAGCCGTTCCTGAACATCCGGCTTGGCAAGCTCCTGGACATATCGTTCTTGAAATTCCGCCCATCGTTGGGGTGAATGTGCAAACCATTTCCGCAGTTCCGCAGAAGGCGCTATCTCCTTCGCCCAGACGTCGTACGCCAGCGCCACCTTGCGTATGCCGCGCGGCCAGAGTCGGTCCACCAACACGCGATAGCCTTCGTCGTCTCCAGGCGGATCGTAGACTCTGCGTATGGCCACCTGCATGGTTATTCCTTGCCCGAGGGCAGGCTCCTGGTCATTTCCATTGGCACTATCCAGCGGTCATAGTCCTCTGCGGAGACGTGGCCAAGCTCCAGTGCGGCCTCGCGCAGGGTGATGCCCTCTTTCTGCGCTTTCTTGGCAATGGCAGCTGCCTTGTCATAGCCGATATGCCTGTTCAGCGCAGTCACCAACATCAGGTTCTTCTCAAGATTTTCGGCGATGCGTGGCAAGTTCGGCTCAATGCCGGCAGCGCAACGGTCATTGAAGGCAAGACAGGCATCGCCAAGCAGTTCCACGCTTTCCAGCACATTGTGTACCATCACCGGCTTGTAGACGTTCAACTGGAAGTTGCCCTGGGTACCGGCAAAGGCCACGGCGGCGTCGTTGCCAAAGACCTGCACACACACCATGGTCATGGCTTCACATTGGGTGGGGTTGACCTTGCCGGGCATGATGGAAGACCCTGGTTCATTATCAGGAATCAGCAACTCGCCTATGCCGCAACGCGGCCCACTGGCCAGCCAGCGAACGTCGTTGGCCATTTTCATCAGGCCGCCGGCCAGCGTACGCAGTGCAGCCGACAGGTTCACCAAACCGTCGTGAGCGGACAATGCGAAGAACTTATTTTCTGCAGAACGAAACGGCAGCCCGGTGATATCGGCAATATGGGCAGCAGCCCGCTGCCCGAATTCAGGATGGGCATTGAGGCCCGTGCCTACCGCAGTGCCTCCGATCGCCAACTCGTAAATCCCGGGCAAGGCGGCTTCCACCGCCTTCAACCCAAAATCGATTTGTGCCACCCAGCCGCCTATTTCCTGGCCCAGCGTGATGGGGGTGGCATCCTGCAAATGGGTGCGCCCCGTCTTCACCACATGCTGATACTGGTTTGCTTTGGCTGCCAGGGTGTCGCGCAGGCGTTTCACTGCAGGAAAAAGATGCCGGTGCAACTCCCGCCCCACGGCAATGTGCATGGCCGTTGGAAATGTGTCATTGGAGGACTGCCCCCTATTCACGTGATCATTGGGGTGAACCGGCGTCTTGCTGCCCCTGCGGCCACCCGCCAACTCGATGGCCCGGTTGGAGATGACCTCGTTGACATTCATGTTCGACTGAGTGCCGGACCCGGTTTGAAATACCACCAGAGGGAATTCATCATTCAGCTTGCCTTCAACGACCTCATCGGCAGCGCGAATGATGAGTTCGGCCACGTCGGCGGGTAGCTCGCCCAGTTCCCTGTTCGCCATTGCAGCGGCTTTTTTCAGAATTCCCAGGGAAGTGATGATCGGTGCCTGCCAGCGGAAACGCTCCACACCGATGGGAAAATTCTGAATCGAACGCTGTGTCTGAGCGCCCCAGTAGCGCTCGGCGGGAACTTCGATTTCCCCCATGGAATCAGTTTCTATGCGCATGTCGGCCATGGCTTCACCCCCTTACTTGATCCAACCCAAGAAAAACGTGGAAGCATTCAACCGTCGGTGTTGTCCCGACGACCGGCAGCCATACGTTGCTTGCCCGGCTCGGTGCTGTAGTGGTCAGCCCGGTTCAGTATGCTCGGCTGCCTGAAAGATTCCGGCCCACGCACAAATGGCGTCCACCATGCGATTGGCGAAACCCCATTCATTATCAAACCACAGGAACACATTGGCAAAGCCGTCTCCGTTGGTTCGTGTCTGGCTACCATCGATGATGACCGAATGCGGATTGTGGTTGAAATCAATCGACGCATGAGGATGATCAGAATAGGCAATGAGCCCGGGAGACCGGCGGGCCAGTTCATCCAGCATGGCGTTCAATGTCGCGACATCTACATCATGCCCCAGCTTAAGCATGAGGTCGATGGCTGACACATTGTGAATGGGCACACGTATGGCCTTGGCCTGCACTTTGCCGCCAAGCGCCGGCAGCAGACGCTCCACCCCTTGCGCGAGGCCAGTTGATACTGGCACGATGGACTGCATGGCAGAACGTGTCCGACGCAAATCCTTGTGATGATAGCCGTCGATGAGTGGCTGGTCGTTCATCACCGAATGCAGGGTCGTGAGATAGGCGTACTCCACGCCGAAACGCTCATGAAGGGCCGCCAGTACCGGAACGCTTGCGTTGGTGGTACACGAAGCGTTGGACAGCACCCGTGCTTCGGCCGGGATGCTTTCCTCATTGATGCCATAAACCAGGGTGTAGTCGACATCGTCTGCACTTTCACCCGGGTGCGACACCAGCAGCCGCGGGCAACCTACTTTAAGAAATCGCTCGAACTGTTCGCGCGTCCCGTACCGGCCGGAACATTCCAGCAGCATGTCTATGCCGAATTCCGCCCAATTGATTGCTTCAGGTTCACTGGCATGGCTGACTTGGATATCACGCCCATTGATGCGCAGGGCCTCTTTACCCAGTTCGACCTTGCCTGGAAAAACTCCATGCGTGGAGTCGAACTGAGTCAGATAGACCATGGAGGCCAGATCGGAGGGCTCGTTGATGGCCACGACCTGGATGTGATTCTGCAGCGATGATTCATGTATGGCGCGCAGCACACATCGCCCAATACGGCCGTAACCGTTAATGGCGATGCGTAGCGGAGCAGAAGTAGCGGAAAGTACGCCAGTTGTAGCAGTCATGTGTTGGATACAGGCTTGAAACAGTGTGCCAACACATGATACGCCATCAATATTGGTAGCTGTAATTCAGCTGTATGAGATTGAGCCCCGGGTTGGGCCGCTTGATGCCAGCATTGGAATAATGCGAATACCGGAGGGTCAGCCGGCTGCGCTCAGTAAGATGCATACCGACCCCGAAATGGTCACCAAACTGGAAGGCCGTGCTCATTTCCTTGCCCGCGAAGCGCGTACTTGAAAACACCGTGGCCCCAATGCCGGCCTCCAGGTAATAGCGGTCGGCCCAGGTCCAACGCAGGAACGGAGTGGCACTCGCCTGCCACACACTGCCGGGGGAACGTGAACCATTGGCGTCCCAATAGGCTGCGCCCAACTCACCGACAAGATCCAGGCGGCTTCCGCCCTCAAAACGGTAAGTCCAGAGCGTAGGTGATTCCCAGGCCAGTTCGAGACGCGTGTAGTGGTCACCCACGCCGGCCCTGACACTGATGCTGGGGTCCTGGTAGAGTTCCTGGGCACACAGCGGTGCACCAAGCAGCAATGCTGCACAAAGGGAGGCAATAGGGGCACGGGAGGAGGTTCGGCATCGCATGTTGTTTCCACTTCGTGAAAGATCTCGATGATGTCCGGAGCGCGTGTCACGGACAATTCTTCAAAGCAAACGCTGTGTCACCCGCCTCGCTCAGGTTTGTCGGTGGGAGATGAACCGGAATTCCGAAAGAAGAACGCGCAACCAGCAGCCCTAAAAACCGCTAGTTTACCGAATCAGCGCCCGGCGACCCACAGCCGCATGCTGTCGCATGCCCGCTCCTGCAGAAGTCTTGATGCATCCTGGCAGGCCTGCTCCAGCGTCATGGGGCCAGACACCACGCTGAACGCTGCAGTAATGCCAACGTCGTAGAGCGCTTCATAGCCCTCCCCCAGAGACCCGGCCAGGGCGATTACAGGAGCACCATGCCGCTTGGCGTACCGCGCCACGCCGGCAGGCGTCTTGCCCAGCAGGGTCTGACGATCCATGCGCCCTTCCCCCGTAAAGACCAGGTCTGCCCCCTCCAGGGCTTGTTCCAGACCAGTGAGTTCAGCAATCAATTCAACACCTGGCCGGAACGTAGCGGAGAAAAAGCTCTTGACGACAAACCCCAGACCGCCCGCAGCCCCTGTCCCCGGCGTTGTGGATTCGTCTCGCCCGCTCGCCTCGCGACAGATTTGCGCAAATCGTGCCAAACCCTTATCAAGGGTGCGCACATCCTCCGGTGATGCGCCCTTTTGTGGCCCAAAAATGGCGGCGGCACCCCTCTCACCGCAGAGCGGGTTATCCACGTCTACCGCGATTTCAAATTGCACATCATGCAAGCGGGGATCAAGCCCGGACAGATCCAGGCGCGCGAGCTGATTCAATGCCGCGCCACCCGGCGGCAGGTCTTCCCCCCTGTCATTCAGCAGACGGGCACCCAGCGCTTGAAAAAGCCCAGCCCCACCATCTGTGGTGGCGCTCCCGCCCAGACCAAGCACAATGCGACGAGCACCAGCATCCAGAGCTTTCAGCACCAGCTGGCCGACGCCGTAGGTGCCGGCATGCAGAGCCCTTCTTTCAGACGGCGGAATGCGCTCAAGCCCTGCAGCCTCAGCCATCTCGATAAAGGCAGTGTCCCCTTCAAGGTAGCCCCAGGACGCTTCACAAGGCCTGCCATTGGCATCGAAAACCGTGTCCTGGCGCCGAGAACCGCCCGTTGCCGCGAGAACAGCGTCCAGAGAACCCTCACCCCCGTCCGCCATGGGAATGCATGCAAGCTGGGCAGATGGAGCAGCCTCCCGCACCCCTTTCGCAATGGCTTCTGCCACATGCGCTGCCGACAGACTTTCCTTGAAGGAATCGGGCGCCACCACCACGCGCCACTGCCGTACTTCTTGCGCCATCAATTTTTCCCCTTCGTGCTGGAACCGTCCTGTGCCCCAACCAGTACATTGCGAGGCTCACCTTTCACGAAGGCCTCGATGTTTTCAATGAGCTGGTCTGCCAGGGCCTGGATTGCCTCCTGGCTGGCCCACGCCACGTGGGGTGTGAGTATGAAGTTCGGAAGATCCAGCAGCGCCATCAGTGGGTGATCGATGGGGGGCGGCTCCGGCACGGTGACATCCAGGCCAGCACCACTGATCTGGCCTGAGCGCAGCGCGGCGGCCAGGGCGTGGTCGTCGATGAGCGCTCCCCGTGCTGTATTGATGAGTAGCGGCTTGCGCGCCATGGCTGCAAACTCTGCTTCGCCTAACAGGTGATGCGTATGTTCATTCAATGGGCAATGCAGGGTGAGGATATCGCTTTCCGCGAGCACTTTTTCAAACGGTGTGTAAAGCGCGCCCATGCCGGTGCGCCCTTTGTGAGCTGCATACAGCACCCTCATACCCAGGGCGCGGCCGATCTGACCCACCGCCTGCCCCAGAGTGCCCGCGCCGATCACGCCCAGAGTGGAGCCGGCCAAATCGCGTATGGGGTAATCGAAATAACAGAACTGTGCCGCTTCCTGCCAGCGTCCCGCCTTGACGGACTGGTGATAAGCCACAATGCTGCGACGCAGAGCAAATATGAGTGCGAAAACGTGTTCAGGCACGGTGGTCTTGGCATAGCCACGAATGTTCGAAACGACAATGCCACGTTCCCTGCAAACTGTCAGATCAATGTTATCGCTGCCAGTGGCTGCCACCGCAACCATGCGCAGCCGTGGTGCAGCCGCGATTTCTTGCGCACCAAGTTTGACCTTGTTCACGATAACAATATCGGCGTCCGCAATACGTGCAGCAACTTCATCGGGGCGGGTTCGCCCATGAGTTTGGAGCGTGTGGGGGAATGAAAGTGGTCTCAGAACCGTCTGCGGAGAGATGGTGTCGCGATCCAGAAAGACCACTTTCAGGGGAGTTGACGTTGGTGCCATGTCTTCCTCTTTATTGTCGTTCGTTGGCAGGGCCTCCTGCCGAAGGAACCTGCTGTGGCGCTGATGCCAATCCGATATAGTAATGTCTTTCGACGGTCGCTCGCACCAGGGCCGCCTACCCCAATCGCCGTATACGGAACACTTGCTGATGAGCCATGAAAGCCCTCCCCCTCTGTACCCGTTGAAGGATTTTTTCCGCAACCCTGCCCGCGGTTTCTTCAGGCTTTCCGATGACGGGCGCTGGCTGTCCTTCATGGAGCCCGTTTCCTTTGACGACGGTCCTGCGCGAATGAACATCTTCGTGCAGGAACTGGAAGGCAGCAAACCGGTCGGCGAAGCGCGCTGCCTCACGAGGGAAACGGACAGAGACGTCGCGGAGTATTTCTGGAAGGGTTCGGATACTCTGCTCTACGCGAAAGATTTCGAGGGCGATGAAAACTTCCATGTCGTGGCCGTGAACATTCACAACGGATCGGTGACGGACCTCACCCCTTATCCCGAGACACGTGCTGGCATCGCAGATGATCTCTACGACGACCCGGATCATATTCTAGTCGCACACAACCACCGTGACCCGCAGTCGTTCGATATGTATCGCGTCAACATCCATACGGGCGATGAAACGCTGATCGCAGAGAACCCCGGAAATATCGTGGCGTGGCACACCGATCATCACGGCTGCCTCCGGGCCGCGACGGCCAGCGACGGGCTCATGACCACCCTGCTGTATCGCGATTCCGAAGAGGATGAATTCCGCCCGCTGATCACCACGGATTTTCGCAGCACGGTCAGCCCGGAACTGTTCACTTTCGAC
This sequence comes from Alcaligenaceae bacterium, assembly GCA_029263795.1. GTDB lineage: Bacteria > Pseudomonadota > Gammaproteobacteria > Burkholderiales > Burkholderiaceae_B > Yanghanlia. Next base: position 32,087 of record JAJUFI010000005.1, on the reverse strand, counting down.
AACCGGCGTCTCTATGCGCTGAGTAACCGAGGGCGTGACTGTCTGGCGCTCGTCATCATCGACCCTCAGTCACCTGACGTGGAGCAGGTGGTCTACGAAGCCGACGGCGTCGACCTTGATGGGGTCGGCTATTCCAAGCTGCGTCATGTGCTGACCGCGGCCATCTACCAGACTGATCGTGTCAAGTATCACTTTTTCGACCAGCAGGCTGCGGAACGGCATCTGCGTGTTTCCGACGCCCTGCCTGGCTATGAGATTGCCATGCAGAGCAGCACACGAGATGAACGCAAATACATCGTGGCTGCCTATAACGACCGTACTCCCGGCTCGCGCTATATTTACGACGATGAAACAGGTGAGCTCAGCAAGCTTGCAGACATCAACCCGGCACTGCCGGAAGAAGACATGGCCGAAGTGCGACCCATACGGTACACGGCGAGAGACGGTCTGGTCATACACGGCTACCTGACTTTGCCCAGGGGGCGTGAAGCGAGGAATCTGCCTTGCGTGGTGAACCCGCATGGCGGCCCGTGGGCACGTGATAGCTGGGGCTTCAACCCAGAAGCCCAGTTTCTCGCGAATCGAGGTTATTGCGTCCTTCAGATGAATTTCCGCGGTTCTACCGGCTACGGCCGCAAATTCTGGGAAGCCGGCTTCGGCCAATGGGGGCTGGCCATGCAGGACGACATCACCGACGGTGTGCAGTGGCTGGTGGAACAGGGCATTGCCGACCGCAACCGCATCGCCATTTATGGTGGCAGCTACGGTGGGTACGCGACACTTGCCGGCATCGTGCGCACCCCGGAACTCTACGCTGCAGCAGTTGATTTCGTGGGCGTGTCAAACCTTCTGACTTTCATGAACACGATTCCACCCTATTGGAAGCCGCTGCTGGAGAAAATGTACTCCATGGTCGGTCATCCGGAAAAAGACCGGGAACGTCTCGTCGCCACCTCCCCCGCCCTGAATGCCGAGCGCATTCGCACTCCCCTGTTCATTGCTCAGGGGGCCAATGACCCAAGGGTCAATAAGGCAGAAAGCGATCAGATAGTCGCAGCACTGCGGTCACGCGGTGTGGTGGTTGAATACATGGTCAAGGAAAACGAAGGCCATGGTTTTCACAATGACGAGAACAAATTCGAGTTCTACGAGCGAATGGAAGCCTTTCTTAGCCAGCACTTGAAGGCGGCCCATACCGCCGGAGAGTGAGCTGAAAAACAACGTCAACACTGGAGCATGAGAATGAAGTTGTATTACATGCCGGGCGCCTGTCCGCTTGCCACCCACATCGTGCTGGAATGGATAGGCCAGCCCTATGAAACGGAAGCCGTTCCGCGCGACAAGCTCAAACAACCGGAATTCCTCGCCCTGAATCCTGTCGGGTCTGTTCCTGTCTTCACCGACGGCGATCTGGTCCTTACACAAAGCGCTGCCATTCTGGAGTACCTGGCAGAGAAATATCCTGAGGCCAATCTGATGCCGGACACGCTTGCGGGCCGCGCAGAGACCCGACGCTGGCTGGGTTTTGTGAACGCCGATTTGCACAAGGCGTTTGGTGTGGTTTTCGGAAAAGCGTCGTTTGTGAACGAGGCTTCCTGCCAGGAACAGCTTGCGGAAGGCGGAAAAGCCAAGGCTGCACAGCTCTTTGCCATCATTGACAAGCAGCTTGAGGGCAAGCAATGGGTGACTGGGGCGCGCTCGGTGGTCGACCCCTACCTTTACACGGTGACACGCTGGGCACACGCCGTGAAGATGGATTTGTCCGGCTTCCCCAGCCTGCTGGCCTTCTTCGAACGCATGAATGCAGACCCCGGTGTGCAAGCCGCGTTGAAGGCTGAAGGCCTGCAATAAGCTCTGGTTCGGCTGCAGCAAAGAAAGGGCCCCGGAAGTGGTTTACTCCGGGGCACCGTGATAGTGGCTCAGGCGCCAAGGTAGGCCTTGCGGACCTCGTCATTGGCGAGCAGGTTGGGGCCGGTATCGGCCAGCACCACCTTCCCGGTTTCCAGCACATAACCACGGTCTGCCACCTGCAGCGCCTTGTTGGCGTTCTGCTCGACCAGGAAGACGGTAACCCCCTGCTCGCGGATGGTCTGGATGATCTCGAAGATCTGCGCAATGATGAGTGGTGCCAGCCCCAGAGTGGGCTCGTCCAGCAGCAGCAGTGTCGGCCGCGTCATCAATGCCCGGCCGATAGCCAGCATCTGCTGCTCACCACCGGACATCGTCCCGGCGCGCTGCGACGCGCGCTCCCGCAGACGCGGGAATAAATCGTAGACCCGTTCGAGGCTTTCCTGAATCTCGGCCTTGGTTAGGAAAAAACCGCCCATCTGCAGGTTTTCCGTGACCGTGAGGTCCGGAAATACGCGTCGCCCTTCCGGCGAAATGGCGATGCCACGCTGCATGATGAGGTGGGTCGGCTCCTGAGTGATGTCCTGACCCTCGAAGATGACGGAACCGCTGCGAGCGCGCGGCGAACCGCAAACGGTCATGAGCAGTGTAGTCTTGCCAGCACCATTGGCCCCGATGAGGGTGACGATCTCGCCCTTGTTGACTTCGACGGAGACGTCGCTCAAAGCCTGGATGGCCCCGTAGAACGTGTTTATGTTTTGCAGCTTGAGCACTACTCTTCCCCCAGGTATGCCTTGATGACGCGAGGGTCCGTCCGGACCTCTTCGGGAACGCCGGTGGCGATGGGCTTGCCATGTTCCATGACCATGATCCGGTCGGACACACCCATCACCAGGCTCATGTCATGCTCGATGAGCAGGACGGCAACTCCGAACTCTCTGCGCAACTGGTCAATCAACAGCTGCAGGTCACGTTTTTCCTGAGGGTTCAGGCCCGCAGCCGGCTCGTCCAGCATGAGCAAGCGTGGCTTGGTGATCATGCAGCGTGCGATCTCCAGGCGGCGCTGGTGGCCGTATGCGAGGTTGCCCGCTTCGCGGTTGGCATATTCCTTGATGCCCATGAAGTCCAGCCATTTCGCGGCATTGTCCAAGGCCTGACTTTCAGACTTTCGATAGGCCGGAGTCTTAAACAGCCCGGAAAACAAATTGGTGTTGATGTGCTGGTGCTGGGCCACCAGCAGGTTCTCCAGTACGGTGAGATTCTTGAAGAGGCGTACGTTCTGAAAGGTGCGCACCAAGCCTTCGCGGGCCACTTTGTGGCTGGGCATGCCATGAATAGGCTTGCCGTCCATGACAATGACACCGGTGGTGGGTTTGTAAAAACCGCCTACGCAGTTGAAGACGGTGGTCTTGCCCGCCCCGTTGGGGCCGATGATGGCAAATACTTCATCGGACCGGACGTCGAAGGCCACGCCATCAACCGCCAACAGGCCCCCGAAACGCATGCTCAGATTTGAAACTTGCAGCAGGGCCTTGCTCATTTCTTCAACTCCACGTGCGGACGCGTCATGGGCAGCAGGCCTTGGGGACGCCACATCATCATCAGAACCATGACCAGACCGAATATCATCATCCGGTACTCGGCGAATTCACGCGCCACTTCCGGCAGAACTGTAAGGATGATCGCCGCGAGGATGACGCCCACCTGGGAGCCCATGCCGCCCAGCACCACGATGGCAAGAATCAGCGCCGACTCCAGGAAGGTGAAGGATTCCGGATTCACCAGGCCCTGCCTTGCAGCAAAGAATGCCCCGCCAAAGCCAGCGAAAACGGCACCCATGGTGAAGGCCGAAAGCTTGATGTTGGTGGGATTCAGACCCAGGGATCGGCAGGCGATTTCGTCTTCCCGCAAGGCTTCCCAGGCACGGCCAACCGGCATGCGAATCACGCGGTTGGAAACAAAAAGCGTGATGAGCGCCAGTGCCAGCGCCATCAGATACAAGTAAATGACGACGTCCATATTGTCGAACTGCCACCCCATGAAGTCATGGAAGGTCGTCTGCCCTTCGGGTGCCCGACGCACCATGGGCATACCGAACACCGTTGGTTTCGGAATGCCCGAGATTCCGTCCGGGCCACCGGTGAATTCATAGAGGTTAATAAGCAGCAGCCGGATGATTTCGCCGAACCCCAGCGTCACGATAGCCAGATAGTCACCACGGAGACGCAAGACCGGAAAGCCCAGCAGGTAACCGAAAATGCCTGCCATAACCCCTGCCAGCGGCAGGGCCTCCCAGAAACCCCAGCCTGCCCAGTGATAAAGCAATGCATAGGTGTAGGCACCTACCGCATAGAAGCCGACGAAGCCGAGGTCCAGCAGGCCTGCAAAGCCGACCACAATGTTCAGGCCGAGCCCGAGCATCACGTAAATGAGAACCAGGGTTGCAATATCGACTTCTGCGCGACCGGTGAAGAAGGGCCAGACCAGCGCAACAGCAATCAGCAGTGTGATGGATGCCCTGCGGGCCGTATCGTTCAAAACTGGCAGGCGGATGCCACTGGTGCGACCCGCGATGGCCTTTGCAAACACAGGCCGTATGAACGCCTGGAACACAAAGACGATGGCCATGCCCAGCAGTACCAGATTCCACTGAGGCTCGATGTGCGTCTGCATTCCGCTGCGCACGATCTGCAGCCCATATACCGGGGCGATGATGACCCCGGCCATGATGGCTGCTATGAATGCATTCTTGATATGACTCGCCATTACACTTTTTCCACTTCCGGTTTACCAAGCAGCCCTGTAGGACGGAACAGCAGGATCAGCACCAGCAGGCTGAACGCGACGATGTCCTTGTACTGGGACGAGATGTACGCGGCGGCGAAGGTTTCGGCCAAGCCCAGCAGCACACCACCAAGCATGGCACCCGGAATGCTGCCGATGCCTCCCAGAACCGCGGCGGTAAAAGCCTTGATGCCTGCAAGAAAGCCGATGAAGGGGTTGAGCTTGCCGATGGCCAGCGCGATCAGCACCCCGCCCACGGCTGCCAGCATGGCGCCAATGACGAAGGTGAAGGAAATGATCTTGTTCGTATCTATGCCCAGCAGATTGGCCATGCGCAGATCTTGTGAGCATGCACGGGATGCACGGCCCAGACGGGAATGCTTGATGTACAAATGCAGCATGATCATCAGCACGACCGTCACAAGAATGATCATGATGCGGGAATACGGAGCAGTAATGACATAGCCACCGATGTCAAATTGTGCAGCCCCTGTGACGAGCGCCGGAACAGCCTGGTCGCGGGCACCTTGACCAATGGCAACCCAGTTCTGCAGAAAGATTGACATACCGATGGCGGATATCAAAGGCACCAGTCGGGGCCCTCCGCGCAATGGTGCGTATGCAACTTTTTCAACGGCAAAGCCGTAGACTGCCGTGACCAACACGGCCACGATCAGCATGAGCAGAATGATCAGGGCTACCGGAAGGCCGCTGCCCACGCCAATTGCCGACAGAGTGACCAGCCCGACGTAGGCACCGATCATGTAGATTTCGCCGTGAGCGAAGTTGATCATCCCGATGATGCCATAGACCATTGTGTAGCCGATGGCTATCAGCGCATAAATGGCGCCGAGCGACAGCCCGTTGAAGAGCTGCTGCAATAGTTGGGGTATAAGTTCGGACATAAAACAGGATTCCGCGACGCCGACCTGCCGAGGATCGACCGGCCAGGAAAAAGAAAGGCCCCAGCCGCCCGGCGACTGGAGCACCGGGAGTGCCCCGGAATGAACAGGACACCCCCAAGTATTGGCAGTTTACTTCTCCAGCTGGACGATGTTGCCCTTGCCGTCGACTTTGTAAACGGCGAACTCGAATTCCTTCAGGTCGCCTTTTTCATCGTACTCAACCTTACCGATGGCCGTGTTGAAAGTTGCCTTGTGCATATGGTCGGCCACCTTGGCAGGGTCTTCGCCCACAGCCTTGATGCTTTCCACCAGGATCTGCACGGCAGCGTAGGCCGGCATAGCGAAGGCGCCGTCTGGGCTGCGCTTGTAGGTCTTGAAGTTCTCCAGGATCTGCTGGTTGCCCTCAAGTTTGGTGAAGTCTGCAGGCAGCGTGACCAGCAGCCCTTCTGAAGCGGGGCCGGCAATTGCGACCAGGTCAGCGTTGGCCACGCCTTCGGGGCCCATGAACTGCGTCTTCAGACCTTGCTCGCGCGCCTGGCGCAGCAGCAGACCCAGTTCGGCATGGTAACCACCAAAGTAGATCAGGCCCGGGCCAAGTGACTTCAGCTTTGTGATGACCGCCGAATAATCGCTGTCACCAACGTTGATGCCTTCGTACATGGCGACTTCAACGCCGTGCTTGGCAAGCGCATCACGCACCTGACCAGCCAGACCGCTGCCATAGGTCTGCTTGTCGTGCAGGATGGCGACATTCTTGGGCTTGAGCTCCTTGGCAATGTATTCAGCCGCAAAGGGGCCCTGCTGGTCGTCACGACCGATGGTACGGAAGAAGAAATGCGGCTTGATGGTATCGGTGACCAGCGGTGAGGTGGCTCCCGGCGTGATCGCCACGATGCCTTCGTTCTCGTAAACGTTCACAGCCGGCACCGTAGTGCCGGAGCAGGCGTGTGCCACAGCGAACTTGGCACCGGAGTTCACAACCCGGTTGGCTGCGGGAACAGCCTGCTTGGGTTCGCAACCATCGTCAATCAGCAGCGGTTCGAGCTTCTTGCCGTTGACGCCACCTGCAGCATTGAAGGCATCTATGGCGGTCAGGGCACCGGCCTGAATCTGGTCACCGTATTGGGTGGCGGGACCTGTCATGGGCTGGGGAATGCCGATCTTGATGGTATCGGCGTAAACGCTACCTGCAAATGCCAAGGCGCCCAGGGCCATGGCGAGGGGCTTCACTCGAATAAATGACTTCATGCCTGCGGATCTCCAAATGATCGCCTGAGCGACTCGTCATGTTCTGACTAGAATGGTTACCACTGCGAAAATTCGACGATGTGGCCCGCATATTCTCCGGGGAGCCCCTGCGCGCTGTCACTACGGGTATGCCCTAGGCGCCAATCAATGCTCAGGAAAAATCGCGTGAAAGTTCAGCTGCACGACGGGAGGCAGCGAGCATTGCCTCCTTCACCGCAGCCGGGAAACCCCTCTCGCGCAGCACATCGAGAGCAGCCGCAGTTGTTCCACCCTTGGAGGTGACCCGATCACGCAAGGTGGCTAGGTCCTCATGTGACAGGGCTGCCAGCTGTGTAGCGCCATTGACCGTTGCCAGAGCCAGGCGGCGGGCCGTCTCGGGCGCCATGCCCTGCTCCACTGCAGCGGCGATCATAGACTCCAGGAACAGGAATACATAGGCAGGGCCGCTTCCAGACAGTGATGTCACCACGTCTATGGCGTGGTCATCTTCCACCCACACCACTTCTCCGACCGCCTTGAAGAGCATTTCTACTTGCGCCCGTTCAGCTTCGTTCACCCCTGCCCCGGCCATCAGACCGGTGGCACCTGCAGCAATGAGTGCCGGAGTATTGGGCATGCAGCGCACCAGCCGGGTCCAGGGTTTGCCGGTACTGCCGAGCCACTGGCCCAGTGCTTCCGCGGATATCCCCGCAGCTATGCTCACGACCAGCGTATCGTCGCGCAGATATTCGCGGAGACCTGTAACCGTTTCTTTCATGAACTGAGGCTTGACTGCCAATACCCAGATGCGCCGGGTGGAAAGCATTGCGTCGGGAGCTGTGGCAGTGCTGCAGCCCTGCTCCGCCCACGGTTGCAGCGCCGCCGGGTTGATGTCGATGACATGGACATCATGAGCGCCACACCGCTTGCCGATCAGGCCGGAGCCCAGAGCGGTGGCCATATTGCCGCCACCGATGAATGCAATGGAAAGTTCGTGATTCATGCTGTGATTCTTTGGTTTGGGGGATCAGGATCAGATAAACATTCTGATATAAGTTGCGCTTTGTGCATGGTACTGCATCGTTGACGCCTGCAGACGAATGTGGCTACATTGAAGCGCCTTTGGCGCGCACTGTCATGTGCATGTCAGAAACGTGTAATAGAGTGCCTCGGTTCGCACCGAAACCGGCATGGCGAAAGGGCTGTGCCGGCAGACACTTCTCACAGGAGACTCACTCATGAAAGTCAAGTTCTTCGCCTTGTCCCTGGCCGGTCTGATGGCCAGCCTGGGAACAGCCCATGCTGCCACTGAAATCACCTTCTGGCATTCCATGGAGGGCGCACTGGGCGACAGGGTCAATGAACTCGTCGAGGGTTTCAACAAGAGCCAGTCCGACTACAAAGTCAATGCAATCTACAAGGGCAGCTATGGGGAATCCATGAACGCCGGCATTGCGGCTTTCCGGGCCGGCAATGCGCCGGATATCCTGCAAGTATTCGAGGTGGGCACCGCCACCATGATGCATGCCAAGGGCGCTATCAAACCCATACAGGAAATGTCGGAAGAAGTGGGTGACCCCATTGACCCCTCTCAATTCCTCGGAGCCGTGGCCAGCTATTATTCCTCGGGTGAAGGCAAGCTGATCTCCATGCCCTTCAATAGTTCCACCCCCGTCATGTACTACAACAAGGACGCCTTCGAGAAGGCCGGGCTGGATCCTGAAAACCCGCCCAAGACGTGGAAGGAAGTGGATGCAGCCGGCAAGAAGTTGCGCGAATCCGGCATGGAGTGCGGTTACACCACCGGCTGGCCGTCCTGGATTCAGCTTGAAACGTTCGCCGCCTGGCATAACGTTCCCTACGCCACGAAGAACAATGGTTTCGACGGTCTGGACGCACGTCTGAGCGTCGACCAGCCCGCCTTTGTGAAGCATTTCGATTTCCTGGCTCAAATGGCCAAGAACGGTTCCTTCACTTACGGTGGCCGCGGTGACGCTCCCAACGCGCTGTTCACCTCTGGCAAATGCGGCATGTTCACGGGCTCGAGCGGCGCGCGGGCCAACATCGAACGCAACGCGAAATTCAAGTTTGGCACGGCCTTCCTGCCCTACCACGATGACATTGACGGCGCTCCTCAGAACACCATCATCGGTGGCGCCTCGCTGTGGGTATTTGCAAAGAAATCACCGGAAACCTACAAGGGTGTGACCAAGTTCTTCAAGTACATTTCCAGCCCCGAGCTTGCTGCCAAGTGGCATCAGCAGACGGGTTATGTTCCCGTAACCAAGGCGGGCTATGAAGTCACCAAGCAGGCCGGTTTCTACGAAAAGAACCCTGGCTCGGACATTGCCGTGCGCCAGCTTGATGCTGACACCACAAGTAATTCGCGTGGTGTGCGCCTGGGCTTCCTGCCGCAAATCCGTGAAGTTGCCGATGGCGAAATGGAGAAGATCTTCTCTGGTGAGGTCACGGCCGAAGCCGGCCTGAAGCGCGTGGCTGAACGCGGCAATGAGCTGCTGCAACGCTTTGAATCCAGCGTTAAGTAAGCTTTTGAGGGGCGACTTCCGGCAAATCACGCCGAAAGTTGCTCCTACAATTTGCCCAACCAGTCTGCCGGGAGGGGTAATCCGCCTTACTGCCGGTGCCCTTCCCCTGACCAAAAGTTAGGCCTGCCATGGAAAAGCGCGTCGTATTCAATCACAAGTTTCTGCCCTATCTGCTGGTTGCTCCGCAGTTGCTGATCACTGTGGTCTTCTTTTTCTTACCAGCTGGGCAGGCACTGTGGCAGGCATTTCATCTGGAAGACCCCTTTGGTCTTTCTTCCGAGTTCGTCGGTCTGCAGAATTTCCAGGAACTGCTGCGCAACAGCGATTATCTGAACTCATTCAAGGTCACAGCCATATTCTCGGCACTGGTTGCCGTACTTGGTCTGAGCGTTTCGCTGCTGCTTGCCGTGCTGGCCAACCGTGTCATCCGTGCTTCCAGCATCTACCGGAACATGCTGATCTGGCCCTATGCCGTGGCAACTGCGGTGGCAGGCGTGTTGTGGCTGTTCCTGTTCTCCCCTTCCGTAGGGATTCTGGCCGTCTATCTGATGGAAGCCGGCCTGGCATGGAACCCACGCCTGCAACCTGACCACGCCATGATACTGGTCGTGCTGGCTGCCGTGTGGAAGCAGATTTCCTACAACTTCGTGTTCTTCCTGGCAGGCCTTCAGGCCATTCCGCGCTCGCTGCTGGAAGCCGCAGCCATTGATGGCGCAGGCCCGGTGCGGCGCTTCTGGTCGATAGTATTCCCACTGCTGTCGCCCACCACCTTCTTCCTGCTGGTGGTTAACGTCATCTACGCGTTCTTCGACACTTTCGCGATCATCGACATCATGACGCAGGGTGGTCCCGGCACTTCAACCGCCATTCTTGTCTACAAGGTTTACACCACCGGCTTCAAGGGCCTGGACATCGGTTCCTCGGCCGCGCAGTCGGTAATCCTCATGCTCATCGTCGTTTTGCTGACGGTGGTGCAGTTCCGATATATCGACCGCAAGGTCAATTACTGAGCCGTCAGCAGGTAGAACATCATGATAGAGCGGCGCCCCTGGCTCGATTTCTTCTCCCACCTCATCCTGATTCTGGGTGTGGCGATCATCGCCTTTCCCTTGTATGTCGCCCTGATTGCCTCCACCCAGACGGCGCAGGAAGTGGCCCAGGCACCGATGTCCCTGCTGCCGGGCGACCAGTTTTTCAACAACTACAAGGCAGTGCTCACCGGAACTGGCGGGGCACCCGACGTCGCCCGCATGATGTGGGTGAGCTCCGTCATGGCGTTGGTCATTGCCGTCGGCAAAATCGCCATATCCATGCTGTCGGCCTTTGCCGTGGTGTATTTCCGCTTCAGGCTGCGCATGTTCTTCTTCTGGATGATCTTCGTCACCCTGATGCTGCCCGTGGAAGTGCGAATCACGCCAACGTACGAGGTGGTGGCCGGCCTGGGCATGCTGGACAGCTATGCGGGGCTGACCCTGCCCCTGATCGCGTCGGCGACGGCCACCTTCCTTTTCCGTCAGTTCTTCCTGACAGTGCCGGACGAACTGGTGGAAGCCGCGCGCATTGACGGCGCGGGCCCCATGAGGTTCTTCAAGGACATTCTCCTGCCGCTTTCCAAGACGAGTATTGCGGCACTTTTCGTGATCCAGTTCATTTACGGCTGGAATCAATACCTCTGGCCCTTGATCATGACCACCCGCGAAGAGATGTATCCCATCGTGGTGGGCATCAAACGCATGATTGCCGGCGGTGACGCTGTCACCGAGTGGAACCTGGTCATGGCGACTGCCCTGCTCGCCATGCTGCCCCCGGCGCTCATTGTGCTTCTGATGCAGAAATGGTTCGTCAAGGGACTCATCGACTCCGAAAAATAGGGCTGCAGCAAAGCGGCAGAAATAATTATGTCAACCTTGAGCTTCAAAGAGGTCAAGAAAACCTATCCGGGCGGCGTGGCCGTCATCCATGGCCTGGACGCAGAAGTGAAAGATGGCGAATTCATCGTCATTGTTGGCCCTTCGGGCTGCGGCAAATCGACTCTGATGCGGATGGTTGCCGGGTTGGAAACCGTTACGGAAGGCGAGATCCTCATCGACGGGAAAATGGTGAACAACCTGGAGCCGGCGGAACGCGACATTGCCATGGTGTTCCAAAACTATGCGCTCTATCCCCATATGTCGGTATACGAGAACATGGCCTATGGCCTCAAAATCCGGGGCCTGTCGAAGAGTGACATTCAAAGCCGTGTACAAGTGGCAGCCGAGATCCTGGAATTGAGCCATTTGCTGGACCGCCGGCCACGTCAACTGTCGGGCGGTCAACGCCAGCGTGTGGCCATGGGGCGCGCCATCGTGCGGGAACCCAAGGTATTCCTGTTCGACGAACCCTTGTCCAACCTTGACGCGAAGCTACGGGTACAGATGCGTCTGGAAATCCAGAAGCTTCACAGGCGGCTGGGTACTACGAGCCTTTACGTGACTCACGACCAGGTTGAAGCCATGACGCTTGCGCAGCGCATGATCGTCATGAATGCCGGAGTTGCTGAGCAGATAGGCACCCCTGCTGAAGTTTTCGATAAACCTGCCTCAACCTTTGTGGCCGCCTTCATTGGCTCCCCGCCAATGAATCTGATTCCGGTGCGTGTCGACACGCTGGGCCGGGTGCGTGACGAAAAGGGCGCGGGCTTGAATGTGCCCGGTCGGCTAGTACCCGCTCATATGCAGGACAGGGACTGCATTCTGGGAATTCGGCCCGAGCACATGCGGTTGTACACACCGGGCATTCCCATGGAAGTGGAAATGGTCGAGATCCTGGGTTCGGAACAGCTGGTGCACGGTCGTCACGGCGACACCACCATGGTCGTCCGCTGTCCGGTGAATGAAACTGCGAAGAATCCGCTGCAGATAGGGGAAATCATCGAAGTGGGTGATGACGGCATTCACCCCTTGCACTGGTTCGACCGCACTACGGGCAAGCGCATAGAAGCCGAGTGAATGGGTGGAACCCTGGCAGTGTCGAGACGCTGCCAGGGCAATCTGAAGCGGGCTCAAGCCCGTTCTTTTTTATTCCTTATTTGTAGACTTCCTTGCTGCCGTCGGCCTTCCAGGTGAAGACGTCGAAGCGGAACTGCTTGAGGTCACCCTGGTCGTCCCAGGAAAGCTCGCCAATCGGGGTCTTCACCGAATTTGCGCGCAGCCACTTGGCCACCTTCACCGGGTCGTCTTCCCCCGCCCCCTTGATGCCTTCGGCAATCGCGGCAGTGGCCGAGTATGCCGTCAGCTGGAAGGCGCCGCCAGCGTTGCGCTTCTTCTCTTCAAAAGCCTTGACGATGTCGGCGTTGGCCGGATCCTGAGTGAAGTCTGCAGGGAGGGTCAGAAGCATACCTTCGACAGCATTGCCGGCAATGGCGTTGATGTCAGGGTTGCCAACCCCTTCCGGGCCCATGAACTTCACCTTGAGGCCCTGTTCCGCACCCTGGCGCAGAAGCAGACCCATTTCAGGGTGGTAGCCACCGTAATAGACGAAGTCCGCGCCGCTGCTGCGGATCTTGGTGATGACGGCGGAATAATCGCTATCACCGGCGTTGATGCCTTCAAACATGACGACCTTCACGCCGGCTTTTTCCAGCTCGTCGCGCACCGCGCCGGCAATGCCCTGGCCGTAAGACTGCTTGTCGTGCAGAACGGCGACGGCCTGTGGCTTGATGGTTTCGATGATGAACTTGGCAGCCGCCGGGCCTTGCTGGTCATCGCGACCGATGGTGCGGAAGATCATTTCATAATTCTTGCCGTCAGTCACCGCAGGTGCGGTGGCCGAGGGCGAAATCATGAGAACGCCTTCGCTGTCATAAATATTGGTTGCGGCGATGGTGGCACCAGAACACACATGGCCCACAACGTACTTGATGCCGTCATTCACCACGCGGTTGGCAACCACCGGACCCTGCTTGGGTTCACAACCGTCGTCCATGACCACAACTTCCAGCTGCTTGCCCAGAACCCCGCCGGATGCATTGATCATTTCCACGGCGGTATCCACGCCTTCCTTGACCATGGCGCCGTACTGGGTTACTGAACCTGTGAAGGGGCCGGCAATGGCGATTTTGATTGTGTCGGCATATGCCACGGCGGACAGCGTCATGCCGGCCGCAAGACCCAGCGCTGCCACCAAGGGTTTGAATTTTGCTTTCATAAATCCTCCAGAAAGTTCGCCGTTTAGCATACACCGCGGCAACACGCTGAAAGGCGGGCCGCACTTCACTTAGGGGTAAACCCTAGGGCCTCAGGCAAAATCTTGAGCCGGTAGATATTGAACCCCGGGCAGCCCGCAGTCGCGAATGCTGGTGGCAAGCGCCTTCATCGCGGCTGGGCGTGGGAAACTCTTGCGCCAGATCAGCACCACGCGCCGGTCGGGTACTGGTTTTTCAAAGGGAATGTAGCGCAGCAGCCGCCCCTCGGGGCCTTCGGCCACGCCGGGAGCACTCAGGGAACTGGCCGGCATGACGGTGACGCCGAGCCCGGCCGCCACCATGTGCCGGATGGTTTCCAGTGACGAACCTTCGAAGCTTCGCTGAATTCCTTCACTGGACGCCGAATAGCGGGCGAACTCAGGGCACACTTCCAGCACCTGGTCCCGGAAGCAATGGCCGCTGCCTAACAGCAGCATGGTTTCCTGCTTGAGTTCATCCGGGTTGATACGCTCGCGCTGCGCCCAAGGATGGTTTGCGGGAACGGCCACCAGAAAGGGTTCATCGTAAAGAGGCTCCACCACAAGACCAGAATCGGGAATGGGCAGCGCAACGATGGCGCAGTCGAGTTCACCCTGTCGCAGCAGTTCCAGCAGGCGATTGGTGTAATTTTCCTGAAGGACCAGCGGCATCTGAGGTGTCTGTTTAACCTGTGTGGGCACCAGGTGGGGAAGGAGATAGGGGGCGATGGTGTAAATGATGCCCACGCGTAAAGGGCCTGCCAGCGGGTCTTCACCCTGCCGTGCAATTTCCTTGACCATGGCGGCTTCCTCGAGCACCTTCTGGGCCTGTGCAATGACTCTCAGGCCGACATCGGTGACACTGACTTCGGCGCCGCCGCGCTCGAACAATACCACTCCCAACTCTTCCTCAAGCTTGCGAATGGCCACCGATAGCGTCGGCTGACTGACGAAGCAGGCTTCCGCCGCCCGGCCGAAATGGCGCTCGCGGGCAACGGCAACTATATATTTGAGTTCGGTCAGAGTCATGATTCCTCTTCCTGGCCTTTGGTGTCCCTTTTATTGTTCAACTTCTAAGCAGGTCCTCACGCCCACGCATCCAGCGTTGCAGATGCTTGCGTACAGAATCCGGGTGGTTCTGCATCATCCAGGCGGCGGCCTCACGTGCTTCTTCCACGATGGCGCTGTCTGACTGAAGATCCGCATAGCGCAGCAATTCCTGACCAGACTGCCGCATCCCAAGGAATTCCCCAGGGCCGCGCTGTTCCAAGTCGCGACGCGCGATCTCGAACCCGTCAGTGGTCTCGTACATGGCTCGCAAGCGCTCGCGAGCCACCATGCTCAGAGGGCCCTGGTACAGAAGCACACATACGGATTGCCCGCTGCCCCGCCCCACTCGACCCCGCAACTGGTGCAACTGGGCCAGACCGAAACGTTCCGCATGTTCAATGACCATCAGACATGCATTGGGAACGTCCACTCCCACTTCGATGACTGTCGTTGCCACCAGCAGCTGCACACTACCGAGGCGAAAGCCCTCCATCACCTGCTGTTTTTCGGCGGGCGTCATGCGGCCATGCAGCAACCCGACTTTCATATCGGGAAAAGCATCCACCAGCCATTGCTGCGTGTCGACCGCCGTCTGGAGCTGCAGTGCCTCACTCTCCTCCACCAGAGGGCACACCCAGTATGCCTGACGCCCCGCGAGCACCTCTCGATGCACCAATGCGAGCACTTCCTCACGCCTGGCTTCGGATACAAGTTTTGTAATCACCGGGCTGCGCCCGGGAGGCAGCTCGTCGATCAAGGAAACATCCAAGTCGGCGAAAAAAGTCATGGCCAGGGTGCGCGGAATTGGGGTGGCACTCATGTTGAGCTGATGGGGCACACAGTGCTCGCCTTCCCCTTCCACGCGGTCTCCCTTGCGGTTGAGCTCAAGCCGCTGGGCAACACCAAAACGGTGCTGTTCATCCAGAATCACCAAACCCAGACGCGGGAACTGCACCTTGTCCTGGATCAGCGCCTGGGTGCCGACTACAAGATCTGCCTCACCCGCCGCAATGCTTTCCAGAGCCTGGCGCCGCTGCTTCGGGGTCAGACTGCCAGTCAACCACACGATTCGGACACCCAGTGGTACCAACCAGCCAGATAGCTTATTGAAATGCTGTTCTGCGAGAATCTCCGTGGGGGCCATGATGGCCACCTGGTGGCCACTGGCTACTGCCTGAGCCGCCGCAAAGGCGGCCACCACCGTCTTGCCGCTGCCAACATCGCCCTGCAACAGGCGGTGCATGGGAAACGTCCTAGCCAGATCGGCAGAAATTTCCTCAATGACGCGCTCCTGTGCGCCAGTCAGGGGAAACGGCAGCGCATCACGCAGGCGCTTCAACAGCTCAGTGTCACGGGCCACGAGTGGCTGAGCCCGTTGTGAACGGCGCCGGCGACGCGCCAGTGCCAGTGAAAGCTGCTGCGCCAGCAGCTCGTCGAACTTAATGCGCCGCCACGCCGGATGCTCTCTTTCAAGCAGTGCCTGCTCCGACATGCCGGCGGGCGGTGCATGCAATGTGCGTATGGCCTCTGCGAATGGCGGCAAACCGAGGCGATGGCACAATTCGGGCGGCAAAGATTCAGAAAGATCAGCTTGGGTCAGTGCCTGCTGTACGCGCTTGCGCAGTACAGGCTGGGATACGCCGTCCGTAGTCGGGTAGACGGGTGTCAGGGCGTCGGGCAAAGGCTCACCCGCTTTGCTAATGCGTGGATGCACGATCTCAGGGCCGTTGAAGCCCTGCCGGACTTCGCCGCGTACACGTATACGCTTGCCGGCCTCAACCTGGCGCCTTTGATTCGGGTAGAAATGCAGCCATCGCAGGTACATGCGCCCAGTACCATCAGAAATCGCAGCCACCAGTTGGCGGCGCGGCCTGAGCTGCACCTCGCTGAACAGAACCTCTGCTTCAAGCTGCACAGTTCGGCCCGGCAAGGCGGCGCCGATACTGTGTATGCGGGTTTCGTCCTCATATCGAATGGGCAGATGGACGACGAAATCAGATGGTTCCCGCAGGCCGAGCCGCTGAAGTTTCCGTTCGAGCTGGCTGCCCGCAGTGTCGTCACGACCGCGTTGGGCGGCAGGTTCCTGCGCCATGGTGAAATGGGCCAAGCCCCTTACACCACGATGATTGCCTCAACCTCGAACTGCGCCCCCTTGGGCAGGCTGGCTACGCCAATGGTGGAACGTGCCGGGAATGGCTGGGGAATGATGTCGGCCATGATGGCGTTCACGCTTGCGAATTTGCTCAGGTCGGTGAGAAACAGTGTAAGTTTGACGATGTCATCCAGCGTACCGCCGGCGGCCTCGATTACCGCCTTCAGATTGGCAAACGCCTGACGAACCTGGCCTTCGAAATTCTCCGACACCAGTTCGCCAGTACCCGGCTCCAGCCCGATCTGACCGGACAGATAAACTGTGCGACCGCCGGTGACGGCGGTAGCCTGCGAATATGGACCCACTGCCGCCGGTGCTGCGTCGGTATGAACAATCTCCTTAGCCATGATCAGTAACCCCTGAGTTGTTGATGACTTCTATCGAAGTTTAAGCGGCTATAGCCAGAATCAACAAGTCTCAGTTCGTCAGGGCTTACTTCTCGACAAAGGCGCGCTCGATAACATAGTCGCCGGGCTGCCCCACCCCGGCGGAAACCTTGAAGCCGCGCTTGTCGAGCATGGCGGAAATATCGCTCAACATCGCCTGGCTGCCGCAGATCATGGCGCGATCGGTTTCCGGGTTCAGCGGCGGCAACCCGATGTCTTCAAATAGCTTGCCGGTTTCAACCAACTGCGTGATACGCCCTTCATTGCGGAAAGGCTCTCTGGTCACCGTCGGGTAATAGATGAGTTTTTCACGAACCATTTCGCCGAAGTATTCATTGGCAGGCAGTTCGTTCAGGATGTAGTCGTGATAGGCGAGCTCGCTCTTATAGCGTACGCCATGTATCAGCACGACCTTTTCGAAGCGCTCATAGACGTCAGGGTCTTTGATGATGCTCATGAAAGGGGCCAAGCCGGTGCCTGTGGCGAACAGGTAAAGATTCTTACCCGGAAGCAGATCGTCTACCACCAGGGTGCCGACGGGCTTGCGGCTCACCAGCACCTCGTCGCCAACCTTCAGGTGCTGCAGACGTGAAGTCAGTGGGCCATCAGGAACCTTGATGCTCAGGAATTCGAGCTGATCTTCGTAATTGGCGCTGGCAATACTGTAGGCACGCATTAGCGGCTTGCCTGCGACCTCCAGGCCAATCATGACGAAATGACCGTTGTGGAAACGCAGGGAAGCGTCGCGCGTGGTGGTGAAGGAAAAAAGCGTGTCGTTCCAGTGGTGTACGCTGAGGACTTTTTCTGTATTGAATGCTGCCATGAGCCTGTGAGAAAGAAGATTGGCGGTAGTGGCCAGATTCTACGGGACTGCTAAGACCGAATTGGTCGAGCCTTATTTCCCTTGGGAATATAAGCCCTTCACAACGCCATGCGAGGGCCGGGAGTGGCGGTTTCTTAAGATTGATCAAACTTTGCGCAAAACATCTGCGGAAATTGCACATTTGACCGCCTGAAAACGTAGTATTCTACTTGAGAATCATTATTATTATTATACAATTCAAACACTTGCCCGGTCGTTAGCTACGTCTTCCAATCCGGGTCATCAATCACAAGGAGATGCTTTGATGAATTCCAAGCCCGCACGGCGATCTCTGCTGCGCTCCGGTCTGTTGGCCGCCCTGCTTCTGTCCAGCGTAGGCCAGGCAGCGCTCGCTCAGGAAGTCAACCTGTACACCACCCGCGAGCCGCGACTCATTCAGCCCTTGCTGGACGAATTCACCAAAGACACTGGCGTGAAGGTCACAACCGTTTTCGTAAAAGATGGCCTGATCGAACGGGTGAAGGCAGAAGGCGAAAAATCTCCGGCAGATGTGCTCATGACGGTGGATATCGGTAACCTGCTTGACCTTGTCGAAGCAGGCGTAACCCAACCCGTCGACTCCAAAGTCCTTCAGGAAGTCATACCGGCGCATCTGCGTGGTGCAGACAACCGGTGGTTCACGCTGTCCTTGCGTGACCGCGTGGCGTATGTGTCGACTGACCTCGAACTGGGCGCCATTACCTACGAAGCCTTCGCCGACCCCCGCTGGAAGGGCAAGGTTTGCATCCGTTCTGGCCAGCACCCGTATAACACCGCCCTGATCGCCGCCATGATCGCTCACAATGGGCTGCAGGCGACGGAAGACTGGCTGCGCAACGTAAAGAACAACCTCGGTCGCAAGGCGGCCGGCGGAGACCGTGATGTCGCGCGTGACATTCTTGGCGGCATCTGCGATATCGGTATTGCCAACGCCTACTACGTGGGCCGCATGAAGAACTCGGAGCCCGGCAGTGATGCCCGCAAATGGGGCGACGCCATTAAGGTGGTGCGGCCAACTTTCGAGAAGAGCCGGGGCACCCATGTGAACATTTCCGGGGCGGCCATAGCCAAACACTCCCCGAATCGCGAGCAGGCTGTGCAGTTGCTGGAGTATCTGGTCTCCGACAAAGCACAGAGTATGTATGCCAAGGCTAACTATGAATACCCCGTCAAGGCAGGCGTGGAACTCGATCCAGTTGTAGCCAGCTTTGGCGAACTCAAAATCGACACCCTGCCCCTGACTGAAATCGCCAAGCACCGGCGCGAAGCAAGCGAATTGGTGGACAAGGTTGGCTTCAACAATTGAACCGTCTTCGCTGCGCCCCAGGGCAGCGTCACACGACCCCGCTCCGCCCGTGAGCGGGGGCAGACGTTTTCTTGGCTCTGAAGCCGGGTCCGTCTGGCTGCTTGGCGCCGTGCTGATCGCGCTGGGTGTGCTTGCGCCTCTAGCCACACTAGTCTGGCATGCCAGCAGTGGCTCGTTCGAGCATTGGGCTCACCTTTTCGATCACGTTCTTCCACAAGCCTTTCTGAACACTACCCTGCTCCTGGCAGGTGTTGCAGTACTAGTCACTGCGTTGGGCGTCGGCGCTGCCTGGCTGATCACGGCTTATCAGTTCCCGGGGCGGTCGATACTTTCCTGGGCGCTGCTGCTGCCTCTGGCTGTACCCACCTATATTGTTGCTTTCGCCTACCTGGACATCCTCCACCCGATCGGCCCCATACAGACCTGGATTCGCGAACTACTGGGTTACACCAGCCCGCGCCAGTTCCGGCTGCCAGACCTGCGCTCCCTGCCCGGCGCAATCGTTTTACTGGGCTTTGTCCTGTACCCCTATGTTTATCTGAGCACACGCATCATGTTCGCCACCCAGGCGGCCAGCCTGCTGGAAGCCGCCCGCATACTGGGTGAGACAGGGCGCGGCGTGTTCCTGCGTGTGGCCCTGCCGATGGCCCGCCCCGCCATCGCCATCGGGGTGAGCCTGGCTCTGCTGGAAGCACTGAATGATATTGGTGCCTCGGAATTCCTGGGTGTACAGACGCTGACAGTGTCGGTGTACACCACGTGGGTAACCCGCAACGACCTGGCAGGTGCTGCGCAAATCGCACTGGCCATGTTGTGCGTGGTGGCGATTCTCGTACTGCTTGAACGCCGTGGCAGGCGTCGTCAGCGTTACGCCTCGAATCTGCGGGCCCGGCCGGTGCAGCCGCTTCAACTTCACGGCACCCGCGCTCTGGTCGCCAGCGCGTTGGGCTGGGCCCCGGTCATCATCGGCTTTGTGGCACCAGCCATCTATTT
Organism: Alcaligenaceae bacterium; assembly: GCA_029263795.1. Lineage (GTDB taxonomy): Bacteria > Pseudomonadota > Gammaproteobacteria > Burkholderiales > Burkholderiaceae_B > Yanghanlia. The sequence continues at coordinate 11,828 of JAJUFI010000005.1, read as the reverse complement.
GCTCAGTGAAACCATCAACCATCTGGCGTTAGCCGGCTCCGTATCCGATCAGCTGCTGGCGAGCGCAGGGAATACGCTGACTGTTGCCCTTGTGGCCACATTCTTCACGGTGCTGGCCGGCCTAATGGTGGCCTGGGCAGCGCGCGCTGTGCGTCACTCCCAGCAACCTCCTCTCGCCCGGATCTGCGCCCGCATCTCGACCACGGGTTATGCCATTCCGGGCACCGTATTGGCCATTGGGCTGCTCACTCCTCTAATCGCCTTCGATGGTCTGCTGTCTCATGTGGCCGGCCTCGTCATGGGCGCAGAACCCTCCCTATGGTTGATGGGTTCCATGGGCGCACTGGTCTGCGCCTATGTCATCCGCTTTCTGGCCATATCCGTCGGCGGCATGGAAAGCGGTCTGGCGCGCATTCCCCCCTCGCTCGAGCAGGCGGCCCGTCTTCTGGGCGAATCTCCCGCCGGTACTTTGCGTCGCGTTCATCTGCCGCTACTGCGCCCGGCAATCGGGGCGGCTGGTCTGCTGGTGTTTGTGGATGCCATGAAGGAACTGCCCGCCACCCTGCTATTGCGGCCGGCAGGTTTCGAAACCCTCGCAACCTGGCTATATGCCGAAGCCGCCCGGGGTACATACGAAGAAGGTGCTGTGGCCGCCCTGGCCATTGTTCTGGCCGGCCTCGTGCCGGTTGTATTGCTGGCGCGCAGCCAGTTGAAGCCCGTTTACTGACATGCCCGATTTGCTGGAACTCGACCATATTTCTCTAGCCTACGACACGCCCGATGGTGTGGTGCCGGTGGTCAATGACCTCAGTCTGGGGCTGCGCAAAGGGCATATTGGCTGCCTGCTGGGCTCCTCAGGCTGCGGAAAGACCACGATACTCCGCGCGATTGCCGGCTTCGAACCTCTGCGCGCGGGAGAGATCCGCTTGGCGGGGCGTGTGCTGAGCACACCGGGCGATGCAATAGAGCCGCAAGACCGGCAAGTCGGCATGATGTTCCAGGACTATGCCTTGTTTCCCCACCTGAACGTCGAAGAGAACGTGGCATTCGGTCTGCGGAAGCTGACCAAGACCAGACGTCAGATGCGCGTCAACGAGATGCTGGAGCTGGTCGGCCTGACGGATGCGCGCAAGCGCTACCCGCATGAACTCTCGGGAGGTCAGCAACAACGCGTGGCCCTGGCTCGTGCCCTTGCACCGGAGCCGGAGCTGCTTCTGCTGGACGAACCCTTTTCCAATCTGGATGTCGACACCCGGGAGCGCCTCGCCTTCGAACTGCGCGACATTCTCAAAAAAACGGGCCACACGGCGCTGCTCGTCACGCACAACCAGGCGGAAGCCTTCGCCATCGCCGACCGAATAGGCGTCATGGACAAGGGCAGCATCCTGCAGTGGGACACACCATATGCTTTGCACAATGCGCCGGCTTCACCCTTTGTGGCGGATTTCATCAAACGTGAAGTGCTGATGGCCCAGCGCGCCCAGGCCTACCAGCGAGGCCTGGCGGCGGAATAGGCGCCTATTCCCGGTCTTCGCCCACGCCCAGCTCGTTGCACTTTCGGGTCAGGGTGTTGCGGCCAATCCCCAGTCGCAGGGCTGCCTCCACCCGTCTGCCACGGCAATGGTCCAACGCAGTGGTGATCAGAATTTCCTCAAACTGGCGGGTGAGCGTGGCCATGATGGCCGGTTCGTTCTCACGCAGCCGTTGCAGCACATCCTTGCGGAGGCTCGCCTGCCAGTGCTCGGAGGGATCCTGTTTGGGCGCTGTGTCCAGAAGCGCACTGGGGCTTGGTGCCCCGCCTGGTGTGACCACACTTTCAACACCGTAGCTGTCACCTTTCCCGCCCAATACTTCAGGTGGCAGGTCCTTCACTTCCACCAGACGGCTTGATGACATCACTGTCAGCCATTGGCAGAAATTCTCGAGCTGACGAATATTGCCCGGATAGTCGAACGCCATGAGGGCTTCCAGCGCCTCGGGGGTCAGCTTGCGCTCGGGCACGTTCAGGTCACGCGCACTGTTCCTCAGAAACAGCCTGGCGAGCTCCGGAATATCTTCCTTGCGCTCACGCAGGGGCGGTAGGCGCAGCCGGATGACGTTAAGGCGATGGAAAAGATCCTCACGGAAGCGCCCTTCCAGAACGCGCTGCTCCAGCGGCTGGTGGGTGGCCGCAATGATGCGCACGTCCGCCCGAATAGCCTGGGAGCCGCCCACCCTGTAGAAGCTGCCCTCTGCCAGGACCCGCAACAGCCGCGTTTGCAGGTCGAAAGGCATGTCACCGATTTCGTCCAGGAATAGGGTGCCTCCGCGCGCTTCCTCAAAGCGGCCACGGCGCTGCTGGGTAGCGCCGGTGAAGGCGCCCCGCTCGTGGCCAAACAGCTCGGCCTCAAGCAGGTCTTTGGGAATGGCGGCAGCGTTCAAAGCTACGAACGGCATGCCAGCTCGCCGACCGTGCTCATGCAAGGCCCGGGCAATCAGTTCCTTGCCTGTTCCCGACTCACCGGTCACCAGCACTGTGACGTTCGAGGCTGCCAGGCGGCCGATGGCGCGGAATACCTCCTGCATGGCAGGCGCGGATGATTGCATCATCACCCGCTCCTGCCCGAATTCCTTGTCGCGACCGTTTTCCGGCGCCACCGCGTCTTTTTGCGCCGCCCGCTGTATCAGGCCTAAGGCTGCGTTGATGTCGAAGGGCTTGGGCAAATAATCGAAAGCACCCTTCTGGAAGGCTTCCACCGTGCTGCTCAAATCCGTGAAGGCAGTCATCACGATGACAGGCAGATCCGGATGCAGATCCTTTACTTTGTGCAGCAGCGACAAGCCATCTATGCCGGGCATACGCACATCAGTTACCAGAACTGCTGGCTGGCTTTCCTCAAGTGCCTCAAGCATTTCCGCACCGCCGGGAAAGCTACGGGCGCTCAGACCCGCCCGTTCCAGTGCCTTTTCCAGCACCCAGCGGATGCTTTGGTCATCGTCCACGATCCAGATAGGTTTCATCGCAGCTCCAGTGGCAAAATCATACGGAATTCCGTGCGTCCGGGGCGGGAATCACATTCCAGAACGCCGCCGTGTTGCAGCACGAACTCCTGCGCCAGGCTCAGGCCCAACCCTGTGCCTTCGGCACGGCCAGTGACCAGAGGGTGAAACACCTTGTCCATGATCTCGGGTGGTACTCCCGGCCCGTTATCGATGATGGACAGCACAATCGCCAGTGAAGCCGGCTGATCGCACAACAACACCTGGCGAGCCACACGGGTGCGGAAGATGAGATGCGGGTCTTCTTGTGATGGGTTCTCCGTCATCGCCTGCGCCGCATTGCGCGCAATATTCAGCACCGCCTGCAACAGACGCGGGAAGTCACCCAGAAACTCCGGTAGCGAGGCGTCATAGTCACGAGTGATTCTGATCGCAGAAAACTCCGGCCCGACCAGCATGCGCACCCGTTCACAGACCTCGTGAATATTCAACGGCGTTTTGTGCAGACTGTCGCCCTGGGGCGCGATCAAGCGGTCCACCAGATGCGCCAGGCGATCCGCCTCAGCAATGATCACGCTGGTGTATTCGCGCAACCCCGGTTCCACCAGTTCCCCCTCAAGCAGTTGGGCGGCCGCCCTTATGCCTCCAAGAGGGTTCTTTACCTCGTGAGCAAGATTGCGCAAAGTTTCGCGTTGTGCGGCAACTTCCTTGCCCAACTGCTGATGCCGATCAAGCAGTGCGTGGTGTTCGACCACCCGCACCTCCATCAGTGCTGCCCAGGCCTCGTTGCGTAGTGGCACCAGCGCGACACTGACCGGCACAATCCCGTCGCCACGCCTGACTTTCAATGGTTGCCGCAGTACTCCGAACTTGCCTTGAACGGCGTCCATGAAGCGCGTCCGAAGACTGTCGTCATCACCCAGCAGGTCTGCTGCATTTTGGCCAGCAAGATGGCGTTGCGAAATGCCGAAGAGCTCTTCTGCAGCCGTATTCACATATTCAATGCGGCCGTCAGCGTCCAATAACAACACCGCCGTCGACAACAGATCGTAGGCGGCGACATCCATGATGATTTCCCGGTTGTGATGCCGGGCCCGAGCAGGCCCGGCGGATGGATCAGATAGCGATTACAGGCTGTAGTACATATCGAACTCGACCGGATGTGTGGTCATGCGCAGACGGGTGATTTCCGCGCGCTTAAGTTCGATGTAAGCGTCCAGCATTTCATTGCTGAACACACCGCCGCGAGTGAGGAATTCGCGGTCCTGGTCCAGAGCGTCCACTGCCTGCTCGAGCGAGGAGCAAACGGTCGGGATTTGTGCGTCCTCTTCCGGCGGGAGGTCGTACAGGTTCTTGTCTGCGGGGTCGCCGGGGTGAATCTTGTTCTGCACACCGTCCAGGCCAGCCATCATCAGGGCAGCAAAAGCCAGGTAGGGGTTGGCCATGGGGTCCGGGAAGCGGGCTTCGACGCGACGTGCCTTCGGGCTGCCCACGAAGGGGATACGGATCGACGCGGAACGGTTGCGTGCCGAGTAGGCGAGCTTGACCGGTGCTTCAAAGTGTGGAACCAGACGCTTGTAGGAATTGGTTGACGGATTGGTGATGGCGTTCAGCGCACGGGCGTGCTTGATGATGCCACCGATGTAATACAGCGCGAACTCGGAGAGGCCCGCATAACCATTGCCGGCGAACAGGTTCTGGCCGTCTTTCCAGATCGACTGGTGAACGTGCATGCCCGAGCCGTTGTCACCCACGATGGGCTTTGGCATGAAGGTGGCCGTCTTGCCGTACACATGAGCGACGTTGCGCACGGTGTACTTCAGCACCTGATTCCAGTCGGCACGTTGCACGAGTGTGCTGAAACGGGTGCCGATTTCCAACTGGCCGGGGCCGGCCACTTCGTGGTGGTGCACTTCAACGGGTACGCCTTGTTGCTCAAGCAGCAGGCACATTTCCGAGCGCATGTCTGCAAAGCTGTCGACAGGCGAGACAGGCACATAGCCGCCCTTGACGCCCGGGCGATGCCCCAGATTGGAGCCATCCATATCCAGGCCGCGCGACCACACGCCTTCTTCGGAGTGGATCTTCACGAAGCAGCCGGAGGGGCCGTCGTCCCAGCTCACGCCGTCGAATACGAAAAATTCGGGCTCAGGACCAAAGTAGGCCGTGTCGCCCAGGCCGCTGGACTTCAGGTAGGCCTCTGCGCGCTTGGCAATCGAGCGGGGATCTCGATCGTAGCCCTTCATATCGGAGGGCTCAAGCACGTCACAGGTCAGAATCAGCGTGGTTTCCTCGCGGAAGGGGTCAAGCCGCGCTGTGCTGGCGTCCGGAGCCAACACCATGTCAGATGCTTCAATGCCCTTCCAGCCGGCAATCGACGAACCGTCGAACATGATGCCGTTCTCGAGCTTTTCTTCATCGCAGGTGTGGGCCGGAAGAGTGAGGTGATGCTCCTTGCCAAGGGTATCGGTAAAACGGAAATCGACGAAAGCGACTTCGTTGTCGGCAATCATTTTGAGGACGTCTTCGGGGGCGGACATATAGGCTCCTGACCTAGTTTGCTGAAATGACGATGGAGTAGACGCAAGGACCGTGCCAATTCTTTCGCACAAATTTATCCAACAGCCCCGCGCTCGAATGATGCCTGCTCACCAAAAGAGTGCATGACGCACCATATCAGTGCATATTTTAGTGCACAGCCGCCCTATTCCAGAAATTCAGCAAGCACGTCATTCAAATACTTCCAGCCCAGATCGGTGGTGCGCAGCCGCCCGCCCTGCACACTGAGCAGCCCCTTTTCTTCCAGCCGTTTCACCGTAGGAAGAATCGCCGTGATGGGCAGACCCGTATGCGCGGTAAACAAGCCGGCTTCCACCCCGTTCTTGAGACGCAAAGCATTAAGCATGAATTCAAAGGGCAGCTCTTGCGGCATGAGTATGCGCGATTCCGCCATCTGACTGCCGTCCCGCTGCAAGCAGCGCGACATCCAGCTATCCGGCATCCGGTGCCGGGCCTGACGAAGAATGCGGTCGTGGAAGGACAGCTTGCCGTGCGCACCGGGCCCAATGCCGAGATAATCGCCGAAGGTCCAGTAATTCTGATTGTGCAAGCTGCGGTCCGCCACGCTGCGCGCGTAAGCCGACACTTCGTATTGTTCCCAGCCGGCGGCCGCAGTCGCTTCGAGAATGAACTCGTGCATGGTAGCTGCCAAGTCTTCGTCGGGTAGCGGCGGGGGGTACTTGGCAAAAACCGTGTTCGGTTCCAGGGTGAGGTGGTACAGCGACAGATGCCCTGTTTGAAATGACATCGCTGCTTCGAGATCCTGCCTGCATGCATGGAGCGATTGCCCCGGCAGCGCGTACATCAGGTCCAGATTGACCCTGTCTACCGCGTTTTGCGCCATCTCTATTGCTTCGCGGGCCTGTCGGGCATCGTGGATACGCCCCAGCGCCCGCAGCGCGTCGTCATTGAAGCTCTGCACCCCGAGAGACAGCCGGTTGACCCCACTGGCTGCGTAATCGCGAAACCGCCCCGCTTCCGCCGTCCCCGGGTTGGCCTCCAAAGTAATTTCCGCGTCCGGCAACAAATTCAGGCATGCCCTGAAGCTGGCCAACATGGTGTCGACAGCTTTGGCGGAAAGCAGGCTGGGTGTGCCACCGCCAATGAAAATCGAAACAACCTGCCTGCCCCAGATTAGCGGAAGAGCCTGTTCCAGATCGGCCTGCAATGCTTCAAGATACGCCTGTTCTGGCAAGCTCCCGTGGGTTTCATGCGAATTGAAGTCGCAATATGGACATTTGCGCACACACCAGGGCACATGCACGTACAGCGACAACGGTGGCAGGGGCCGATGACCCAGACCGTGACCGGCAGCTGGACGCACACGCGGCACTGAGTCTACTTCCACGGAACTGGGGGCATCTCCCAAATTGCCTGCGGCGAGGGCGCGGCGTCCCGGTCTGGAAATGTCTTCCCCAGTGCTCATGTCGGCGTTCCAGTTCCGCTCAACTGTTCGAGCAGGCGGGCCAATGCCCTGCCCCGATGACTCACCCGGTTCTTTTCCGCCGGGTCCAGCTCAGCCACGGTGCAGCCATATTCAGGAAGCCAGAAATGGGGGTCGTAACCAAAACCATTCTTGCCCTGGGGAGCGGAGACGATCCGCCCATGCCAGCGCCCTTCGGCCACCAGTGGACACGGATCGTCGGGGGAATTCATGTAGACGAGAACGGCAATATAGAAGGCGCTGTGGTCCTCAACAGTGAGAAGCTCGCTGACCAGGCGCTGATTGTTCGCCTGATCGGATTTTTCCCCCCCGATGAGGCTGGCATAGCGAGCCGAGTATACGCCAGGTGCGCCGCCCAAGGCAGGTACACAAAGGCCGGAGTCGTCGGCCAGGGCCGGCCTACCAGTATGCAGGCTGGCGTGGCGCGCCTTGGCAATGGCGTTCTCCACAAAAGTGGCGTGTGGTTCTTCTGCTTCGGGAACACCCAGCTCGTTCTGCGCAATCATGCGAATGCCGGCCTGCTGCAAAATGGCCGAAAACTCACGCAGCTTGCCCGCATTTCCGGAAGCAAGTACCACTTCGCGCAGGGCACCTGACTTCATAGAGTTTCTCCGTTATCTGAATTTTCCATGAGGGACTTTTTACGCCCGCAGGCATCATCTGCTTCGGCCGCATCCTCCTGCATCAATTGCACCAGCTGCTGAGCAAATACGGGCAGGCGCCCCAGTTCACGCACACAGATGTGTAGACGCCGGACTGCCCAGGAGTTGTTCAGATCAATGATGCGGATGGGAAGGTCTTTCACGTAGCGCAGTGCCGCCGTGCGAGGAATCACCCCCAACCCGACACCTGCGGCAATCATGCGGCAAACGGCTTCGAAGTTGCTCACTTCAACCCGGAAACGCAGAGCGCGTCCAAGCTCTTCGGCAGCCTGCACCAGGAATGCGTGAATGGCACTGGATTCCGACAGACCAATGAACCCATATTCCAATGTTTCTTCAAAATCGACACTTTTCTCATTGGCGAGAGGATGGTCTTCGCGAGTCACCAGAACCAGACGGTCGCTTCTATATGGCAGGAACTCCAGACCACGGTCTTGTGCCGGGGCAGCGGTAATGCCGATATCGGCAGCACCGTCGAGCACCGCCTTCACCACTTGGTGGCTCAGGCGCTCGTGCAGTTCTATATTGACGTCTGCGTGCGCAGCCAGGTAGCGCGCCAGAATGTTTGGCATGAATTCGTTCATGGCCGTCGTGTTGGCGCATACTTTCACCAGCCCTTTGATCCCACTGGCAAACTCCTGCATTTCCCCGCGCAGATGTTCAAGCTGCCGCATCACTATACGGGCGTGGCGCAGAAAGGCATCTCCCGCAGGGGTGAGCGTGACGCCCTGACTGCTACGAAAGAAGATGGGTGTACCCAGCCGCTGCTCAAGGTTCTTCACCCTGCCGCTGGCTGCCGGAAGGGAAAGGAAACTCCTTTCGGCGCCCTTCGTCATACTGCGGGCGGTGGCTACATTGACCACAAGCTGCAGGTCAGTGAAGTCAAAATGCATCGTCATGAGGGTTTCTCTTTCAAAACGCCAAAGGCCCGCTTCAGAAAGCGAGAATTGGCAGCTCTCGAGAGCTGAGGCAAAGTAGGAAGATTAACCATCCATTGTAACGAACGGGGTTCTCGTAAAATGAACACTCCCTCACATCCCAGCGCTGTGCTGGCAGATTTCGCTGCATCACTGAGTTACGACACCATTCCTGCTGCCGTTGTGCGGCGCACGGAAGACCTCATGCTGGACACGCTCGGCTCCATTCTTGCCGGCTCCAGCGCCCGCGCAGTGCGTACCATCGCCGACTATGCGGATGCCATGGGTCCTGCCAGTGGTCCTAGCGAGAATCTGGTGTCGGGGCGTGGCACCTCGCCCGTGTTCGCCGCGATGGCCAACGCTGCTGCCGCCCACATGGTTGAACAGGACGATGTTCACAACGGTGCCGTCTTCCACCCTGCCGCCGTCGTGTTTCCCCCCGCGATTGCCGTGGCGCAGGCTCTGGGCCGCTCGGGCAAGGAGCTGCTCGCCGCCTGTGTGGCCGGCTACGAAGTCGGCATCCGGGTGGGTGAATTCCTGGGCCGCTCGCACTACCGCATCTTCCATACCACTGGCACAGCAGGCGCGCTGGCCGCCGCCGCAGCGGTGGGCAACCTCCTTCGCCTGGACAGTGAACAAATGCTCAACGCATTCGGTTCCGCCGGTACTCAGGCTGCGGGCCTGTGGGAATTCCTCAAAGACGCCGCAGACTCCAAACAGCTTCATACCGCGCGCGCTTCGGCCAACGGTCTCATGGCCGCCTGGATTGCCCGCGACAATTTCACGGGTGCCCGGCAGATTCTAGAAGGGGCCCAGGGCATGGCGGCCGGCATGTCAACCGACGCCGACCCTGCCAAACTCACTGACGGCCTTGGCAGCCGCTGGACCGTTCTCGAGACTTCCTTCAAGTTCCACGCTTCCTGCCGCCATACACACCCGGCAGCCGACGCCCTGCTCAAGGCCATGCAGGACAACCAGCTCACGGCGGACGACATTGTGCGGGTCGAAACTCACGTCCATCAGGGTGCCATTGATGTGCTAGGCCCCGTGGTGAACCCGGTTACCGTACACCAGTCGAAGTTTTCCATGGGTACGGTGCTGGCCCTCATCGCCCTGCACGGCCGCGCAGGCCTGGCCGAGTTCGACGCAGCGCTTGGCGACACCAAAGTCGCCGAATTCCGTGAAAAAGTCAGCATGGAACTCGACGCGGAAGTGGATGGTGCCTACCCTGCCCGCTGGATCGGTAAGGTTACCGTGCACACACGCGATGGTCGCAAGCTTGCTGCGCGGGTGGACGAGCCCAAGGGCGACCCGGGCAATACTTTGAGCCGTGCGGAAATCGAAGACAAGGTGCTGCGCCTCGGCACTTATCGCAACGCAGCGAGCGAAGAAACGGTGCGGGCAATCATCGGCAAGGTGTGGGCACTGGCCGAGGCCGAACTTGTCGGCCCCTTCGTGCAGGACGCGAGCGCCTGACGGCGTTCAGGCTGATTCGAGTGCCCGCTTCTGTTCTTGCACGAGGCGGGCAATGCCACTTTCAGCCAGATCGAGCAAGGTATTCAGGGTGACACGGTCGAAGGTCTGACCTTCTGCCGTACCCTGGATCTCAACCATGGAGCCCGCCCCCGTCATCACGACATTCACATCGGCGCCACAGCCTGAATCCTCAATATAGTCAAGGTCCAGCAGGCAGGCCCGATTGACCAACCCCACCGATACTGCGGCCACGTGATCGAGTACCGGGTCCTGAGCCAATACTCCCGTCTGCAAAAGTTTGCGCACTGCCAGCGCAGCAGCCACCCATGCCCCGGTGATGCTGGCACAGCGTGTTCCGCCATCCGCCTGGATGACATCGCAGTCCAGCTGCAAGGTACGCTCGCCCAGGGCTTCGAGATCGAAAACAGCCCGCAGGCTGCGCCCAATTAGACGCTGAATTTCCTGAGTGCGACCACTCTGCTTTCCACGAGCTGCTTCGCGATCACTGCGGGTATGAGTAGAACGCGGCAACATGCCATATTCCGCCGTGACCCACCCTTTTCCCTGCCCCTTCAGAAAAGGCGGCACCTTCTCCAGCACACTGGCGTTGCAAAGAACGCGCGTTTCGCCCATGGAAATGAGGACCGAGCCTTCGGCGTAACGCGTGTAGCCGACCTGGATGTCGATGGGCCTGAGTGCATCGGCGGCACGGCCGGAGGCACGAAGGAATTCGGTACTGGTAAATGATGTGGGGGTGGTGGACACTTGAGCTCCCTGAGTGATTTTTGAATGGGCCATTCTCTCATGCCGGTCGTACAATGTTGAGCCACTACGGCCCTTGTGCCGTTGACTCCAGGACATCCGCAAATGATACGCAGCATGACAGCCTTTGGTTCGGCAAAGGCTGAAAACGAATTTGGTTCCTTAACCGTCGAGATCCGCAGTGTCAACAGCCGTTATCTTGACCTGAATTTCCGCCTTCCCGACGACTTGCGCATGGTCGAAGCGCCCTTGCGCGAAATGCTCACCCGGGAGATTGCCCGGGGAAAAATCGAGGTCCGCGCCAACTTCGCGCGCAAGTTCACGGCCGAGTCAGCCGTGCTGGACACCGAAGCACTGCATCGCATTGCCGCCCTGCTCAAAACGGCCCGGGAAGTCATTCCTGATGTTCCCGCACCACGCCTGAGCGAACTGCTGGCCGGCGCCAACGAAGGGCTGGATCCGGAAGTTTGGACGCCGATGGCTACTGCCGCCTGCACCCGCGCCCTGGCCGACCTGCATGCAGCCCGAGAACGCGAAGGGCAGCGTCTGGCCGAAATCATGCAGCAATGCGCAGCGGGCATGAAGACCATCATTCAACACGTGGAAGACGAGCTTCCCGTCATCCTGGCAGACCATCAGCAAAAACTGGCGCAACGCCTGCGCGATGCCTTGGCCGCCGCCAACCCCGACGGCTTTGCCATGATTACCGGCGCAGAGCTTTCCGCCCGCATTGCTCAGGAAACTTCTTTATTTTCCTTGCGCATCGATGTCGCCGAAGAACTGGCTCGACTTCGTTCCCACATTGCAGAGCTGGAACACATTCTGTCCGGAACCCCTGGTGGCCAGTCTGGCGGGTCACGCAAGGCCGGCAGCGCCGGCAAGCGGCTGGACTTCCTCTTCCAGGAAATGAACCGCGAGGCGAATACCCTGGGGTCCAAGGCCGGTGCCATCAGCATGACCCGCGCGGCCATCGACCTGAAGCTTCTGATCGAGCAGATGCGTGAGCAGGCGCAGAATATTGAGTGATGG
>JAJUFI010000026.1 GCA_029263795.1 Alcaligenaceae bacterium | reverse complement strand
TTAACTGACGTCATGATTGGGCTCTGATTCAAATAGATTCAGGAAATTATTGCGCGCTCATGTTACGCATGGCTTAGCCGCGCGTTAGAATATTATTGCTTTAACAAGCCATTCGCTTTTGATTTTGAATGGATCAGAAGTTGTAATCCGCAATCAAGATCAATCATTGGAAAACTCATGACCAAAACAAATTACGCCGTGCAGCGCCGCAAACTGGAAAAAGAAATAGAGAGACTCCGGAAACAGGCTGCAGCACTGGAGAAAAAACAGCGCGCGCCCATCATCAGTGAAATTGTCCGCAACATGCGGGAGTACGATATCACGCTGGAAGAACTCGAAACTGCGCTGAACCGCCGTACACGCACTGCAGGCAAGCGCGCAGCCAAGAAAGGCGCGACCGTGAGCGCACCGCGTGGCACTGTTCCGCCGAAGTATCGCGACCCTGTATCGGGCGCCACATGGACTGGTCGCGGGCGCGCACCCCGCTGGGTTGTCGAAGCTGAAGCGCAAGGCAAGAGCCGCGAAGAATTCCTGATCCAGAATTAAGAACTTTCTGGCCCGGGCTTAACTGCCTCGCGGCACAATCGGAATAACCCGGCCATTAACCGGGTTATTCCCTTTTTTAGCGCGTTAACTCGTATTTGACCACTTTGGTTTGCCCATTGTTTCCGGGAAAGTCGTCGAAGATCGCCTGCATCAGGTAGGGCATGACTTCGTCAAGGCTGTCACTTTGGCTGCTATGTACCGCAGTGGCGCGATATACCTCCCGCCCTTGCATGGTGCGGTCGGAAATCACCACAGTCAGTGTATTGCGGTAAATCTCCACCGGCACATTCACGACACGTGGCGCATAAAAGATGCCACCACCCCAACCGCCCCAACCTCCGTAATAACCACCAAATGCCGGCCACCCCGGATAAAAGAAGGGGTCTTCATAGCGCTGTACCCAGCCCTGCTTGACCGGGTTGCCATATTCAAGCCTGACTTCAAAACGCGGTTCTGACCCGTAAGGAGCTTCGCGCAAACCGGTAGCCCCGATTGCCGCCCTGAGCATGTCTGCGTAAGCACTGAACTGCAGATTGCCTGCCTGATTTCCTGAGGGCAGGATGCGGTAGTATTCCCCCTGAACACCCACCGGCCACTGCTGGTAGGTGGTGACACGCGCCGACAGGGTTGAAGCGCAGCCACTGAGCAGCAATGCCGCTGCGGCAAGCCACATTAACCAGATTCCACGCAGTCCTTTCATCACTGCCATGATGCTCTCCCACGCTCACTCAATTAGGGCGGGCGTTTACCTCGAACCACTACAATAGGGGCTTCGAATTCGGCCCATTATCCCATGCGAACAGACCAGTCCCCCACGATTTCACGCCATGATTACCAGCCGTATCCGTATAGGCTTCCTTCGGTATCGCTCCATATGGAACTTGACGTATCCCTCACCCGGGTGAAGGCCGACATGGAGTTTGAGCGGCTTGCCGATGCGCCAGTTCCCCTGATCCTGAACGGGCAAGATCTGGGCCTGGAATCCGTTTCCATAAATGGTCGCAATCTGGCGGAACATGAATACGAGCTCGATGATGAAACGCTCACCCTGCACCCGCAGGACTCACATTTTTCCGTTGAAATCATCAGTACGTGCATCCCTGAGGACAATTCGAGCCTGATGGGGCTGTATGTATCAGGTACACATTTATTCACCCAATGCGAGGCTGAAGGTTTCCGCCGCATCACATGGTTTCCAGACCGTCCGGACGTCATGGCACGTTACCGGGTGACACTGCAAGCAGACAAAGGCAAATTCCCCCTGCTGCTATCCAATGGCAACCTGGTTTCCTCGCGCGACCTTCCTGCCGGCCGGCACGAGGCAGTATGGGAAGACCCGCACCCCAAGCCCAGCTATCTGTTTGCAGTGGTGGCCGGCGATTTCGCCTGCCGCGAGCAACGCGTCAAAACGCGAAGCGGCCGTGAAGTTCTGCTGCAGGTATACAGCGATCACGGCACTGAGGGCCGCACCGAATGGGCAATGGACTGCCTGCTGAGGTCTCTGCGCTGGGATGAAGAACGCTACGGTCTGGAACTCGACCTCGACCGCTTCATGATCGTGGCGGCTCGCGACTTCAACATGGGTGCCATGGAGAACAAAGGCCTCAATGTTTTCAACTCCGCCTATGTGCTTGCCGACCCTGCAACAGCCACGGACAGCACGTACCGTGCGATTGAGGCCGTCATTGGTCACGAGTACTTTCACAATTGGACAGGCAACCGGGTAACTTGCCGCGACTGGTTCCAGCTTTCTCTGAAAGAAGGGCTCACGGTTTTTCGCGACCAGGAGTTCTCCGCTGACATGCTCGCCAGCGGCCTGGATGGGGCAGCCGCCGCCAGCGCGCGCGCCGTCAAACGTATAGATGATGTATCTACACTACGGCTAGCGCAATTCCCGGAAGATCGAGGCCCGATGGCCCACCCCATACGCCCGGAAAGCTATCAGGAAATCGGCAATTTCTATACGGCAACCGTCTACGAGAAAGGGGCGGAAGTCATACGGATGCAACAGACACTGCTGGGGCGCGACGGTTTTCGTGAAGGCCTGGAAGAATACTTCCGCCGCCATGACGGGCAGGCCGTGACCTGCGACGACTTCATCAATGCCATGGAGTCCGTGTATGCCCGGCGCAACCCGGGCCGCAATCTGGCTGTGTTCCGCAACTGGTATAGCCAGGCAGGTACGCCAAAGGTGTCTGTCGAACTGGAATACGATGCCGCCAGCACCACATGCACGGTAACCTTGAGCCAGCAGAACCCGCCTGCCGGGATCGAGCTCCTCCAGCAACCTCCGGCGGCGAAACCTCCCCTGCATATTCCTGTTGCCATAGGTCTGCTTACAGCTGCGGGTGAGCCAATCCATCCGGAGGGGGTGGAAGCGCGGCCGGGCAGTGCAGTGGGCACGATTCTTCTGGAATTGACGGAAGCGCGTCAATCCTGGACCTTCCGCGGCATTGGGGAAAAGCCCGTACTTTCCCTGCTGCGTGAATTTTCCGCGCCTGTGGAAATCGTCTATCCAAGGGATGAAAAGGAACTGGCCCTGCTGGCCGGGCATGACCCCGACCCCTTCTCGCGTTGGGAGGCCGGCCAGGAATTGGCGCGCCGTGTACTTTTGCAACGAATACAGGCCCTGGCTGAAGGCAGACCAACTACAGACAGCACACTTTTGCGCGAGACATGGGTTTCGCTGCTGGAAGACACGACTTTGTCTCCCGCTTACCTGGCCCGCGTACTGAGCTTGCCAGCGCAGCGCGAAATGCTGGAGCTCACTCAGCCCATGGTGCCGCAGGCCGTGGTCCAGGCGCACCGCGAACTTCAGGCGGAGCTCGGTGAGCAGCTGGCCGGCCACTGGCACAAACTGTATGAAGCCAATTCCACAGGCGGCACTCCCTACTCCCCCGACCCAGAATCGGCTGGCCGGCGCTCGCTACGGGCGCTTGCGCTGGCTTTCCTGCTCGCAGGAGGTCAGGCGGATGCCGAGCAACTCGCCATGCAGCAGTATGAATCAGCAGGCAATATGACAGATTGCATGGCGGCTCTTTCCGCGCTGGCGAACTGGGGTGGCGCCGAGGCGCGTAATTCCGTCTTCCGCCACTTTTACGACAGCTGGCAGGATGACCCCCTGGTCATCGACCGCTGGTTCTCCGTTCAGGCCGCTTCGCATAACACGTCAGTGGAGGAAGTTCAGGCGCTCATGCTGCACCCGGCCTTTTCCCTGCGCAACCCGAACCGTGCGCGCTCGGTCATTTTCCAGTTCTGCATGAACAACCTTGCCCACGCACACACGGTACAGGGCTACACATTCTGGGCAGACCAAGTGCTAGCGCTGGATGTCCTCAATCCCGAGATCGCCGCCCGTCTGACGCGAGCCTTTGACAACTGGGCGCGGCTCACACCGGAGCTGCGTCAACATGCACGAGCCGCTCTCGAGCGGATCAGCAAGCATCCCACGCTTTCGCGCAACGTCGCGGAGATTGTCAACAAATCCTTGAGCATCCATCAGGAGCACTGAACGATGAAGTACAAATCCCTGACCCAGTATCTGGTCGAGCAGCAGCGCCTCGAAAAGATCATGTCCGCTGAACTGCGTCTGCTCATAGAAACCGTTGCCCGGGCCTGCAAGGCAATCGGCCACGCGGTGGGCAAAGGAGCGCTGGGCGGTGTGCTCGGCAGCCTGGATACCGAAAACGTCCAGGGTGAGGTGCAGAAGAAACTGGATGTGTTGTCTAATGAAATCCTGCTCGATGCCAATGAATGGGGTGGTCATCTTGCGGCCATGGCTTCCGAAGAAATGGAAACCATCCACCTGATCCCCAACCGCTACCCCAAGGGTGAATATCTGCTTCTGTTCGATCCCCTGGATGGCTCTTCCAATATTGACGTGAACGTGTCCATTGGCACGATTTTCTCGGTATTGCAGGCTCCCGCTGGTGCGTCGGGCCGTGAGATTCAAGAACAGGACTTCCTGCAGCCGGGTGTGCGGCAAGTTGCTGCCGGTTACGCCGTGTACGGGCCTCAGACAATGCTTGTGATCACCGTGGGCAATGGTGTGGTCGGCTTCACTCTGGACCGCGAAACAGGCGCATGGCGTCTGACGCACGACGACATCCGTATTCCGGAACAGACCAAGGAATTCTCCATCAACATGTCCAACATGCGTCATTGGGAACTGCCAGTGCGCCGCTACATCCATGAATGTCTGGCGGGCAAGGAAGGCCCTCTGGGCAAGGACTACAACATGCGCTGGATCGCTTCCATGGTTGCGGACGTGCATCGCATCCTGAGCCGCGGGGGAATTTTCATGTATCCGCGCGACAATCGTGCCAGCGGCAAGGCCGGCAAGTTGCGCCTGATGTACGAAGCCAACCCGATGAGTTTCATCGTTGAACAGGCCGGAGGTCTGGCGGTGGACGGTGAGCAACGCATTCTGGACATCCAGCCCACCGCACTGCACCAGCGTGTCGGCGTGGTGCTGGGTTCACGCGAGGAAGTGGAACGCGTACAGCGCTACCACCTGGAAGCGAAGCAGAACTGAGGCGTGGCCACACGGGCGCAAACAGCCCGCATATGTAATGTTTGGGCCAGGCTGCTCACCGCAGACCTGGCCCTATTTTGATGCTGTTGACCGCCCCGGTGTCTACCCCCCGGGGCCTCATGACGTTCAACCCAGCGTGAATATGGTGGCACCCGTCGTCTTGCGTGCCGCCAGGGCCTCCTGCGCTTCAGCCGCCTGTTCCAGGCGGAAACGCTGCCCGATGACCACCTTGATGTTGCCGTTGGTCACCTGCTCGAACAGTTCGTCGGCCGCTGCCTGCATGGTCTCCTGTGTGGGCACGTAGTCGCCCAGTTTAGGGCGGGTTACGTACAGCGAACCTTTGGTGTTCAGAATGCCGAGGTTCACGCCTTCGACGGGGCCGGAAGCATTTCCGAAACTCACCATCAGGCCGCGCGGACGCAGGCAATCCAGCGAAGTCATCCAGGTATCCTTGCCCACACCGTCATACACCACGGGCAGCTTGGCACCCCCGGTCAATTCCTTGACCCGCTCCACTACGTTTTCTCGGCTGTAGTCAATCACTTCCCAAGCACCGTGCTCCTTGGCCAGCGCGCATTTTTCTGGGCTGGATGCCGTACCGATTAGCTTAACGCCCAAAGCCCGCGCCCACTGGCAGGCGATCAGACCCACACCGCCGGCAGCAGCGTGAAACAGGATGGTCTCACCTTCCTGCAGGCGATAGCACTGGCGGAACAGGTACCAGGTTGTAAGACCCTTCAGCATGAGGGCGGCGGCTTCTTCGTAGCTGACGGCATCGGGAATCCGCACGACCTTGTCAGCGGGCACATTGCGCACTTCCGCATAGGCACCGATGGGGCTTTGCCCGTAAGCCACGCGGTCGCCCACCTTAAGGTGGGTCACCCCTTCGCCCACCGCAACCACGTCGCCGGCAGCCTCGAAACCGATTCCGTGCGGCAGCGGATG
This sequence comes from Alcaligenaceae bacterium, assembly GCA_029263795.1. Taxonomy (GTDB): domain Bacteria; phylum Pseudomonadota; class Gammaproteobacteria; order Burkholderiales; family Burkholderiaceae_B; genus Yanghanlia. The sequence goes on along the minus strand of JAJUFI010000026.1, from coordinate 17,837 downwards.
CGGATACAAGCCAGTGCGAAAATAAATATCGATGAAGTTCAGGCCCACCGCCTTCTGCCTGATGGTCACCTCACCCTGGGCAGGCTCAGGCACCTCGACCGATACGAGTTTCAGCACTTCCGGCCCACCATGGGCATCAATACGTATTGCTTTGGCCTGGTACGTCAAGACAGTCTCCGTTTAGTGTGTGGACGACTTCGAGAGCTGCGCCTGCTTGCGCTTTCCGTCGCCCCTTCAGGTAAAGTAGCAGTCCATTCTAGTGTAAACCGTTGGCCCACTTTCCCGTCCGCCCCAAAGTACGATGTCCCGCCAGAACGCCCTTATTTCCATTCACCTTGCCGCCGTTCTTTTCGGGCTGACGGGCATCTTCGGGGAACTCATCCAGGGTGAGGCCGGGCTGATCACGGCCGGGCGCGCGGCATTTGCCGTCGTCAGCCTGCTGATCTTCATGCGCTGGCAGGGTGCATCCCCCTTCCGTGGCGTTGACCTACGCAGTGCCACCGCATTGACGGGAGCCGGCCTCATGCTGGCCATTCACTGGGTGACCTTCTTCGTCTCCGTGAAAATCAGCGGCGTGGCCATTGCCACTCTGGGTTTTGCCAGCTTCCCGGCCTTCATCACCTTGACGGAATGGCTGGTTCTGCGCGAACGGGTCAGCCGGGCCGAGTGGACGATTCTTTTTCTCGTGACTGCGGGCCTGGTGCTGGTGACCCCGTCGTTCGATTTTCGTGACGAAGCAACCATCGGGCTCGCCTGGGCGGTGGCTTCCGGCCTGTCCTTCGCACTGTTCACAGTCATCAATCGCAAGGCTGCCGGGCACCTTTCCGCGTATCAGGTAGCCTGCTGGGAAAATTTCGTTGTCGTACTGGCCACCCTGCCCTTCAGCTTCGGCGGCTTCACGGAGCTTGCCACGCTCGACTGGGTCTGGCTTGCGCTACTAGGCATTTTTTGCACGGCCCTATCGCACTTCCTGCTCGTATCCAGCCTGGTTGCGCTCAACGCGCGCAGCGCCGGTATCGTGATTGCACTGGAGCCGGTCTACGCGATCGTGTTCGCCGCCATCCTGTTTGCGCAATACCCGAGTGCGCGGGCGCTGCTGGGCGGTGCCATTATGATTGGCGCCATTGTCTGGTCGGGGCTGCGCAAACCCGAGCCCCGTCCCGAAACATCTCAGTAGCCGGTGTCGCGACGCACGAGCCCGCTTGCCGGTTTACCCTCTTCCAGCAAACGGATGCGGCGGCTGATCTGATCCACCGCATCGGCTTCCAGAGTAACGGCGGCCACATGGGGCGTCATCTTCACCTTGGGATGCAGCCAATAAGGGTGATCGGCAGGTAGTGGCTCCTGGTTGAAAACGTCCAGAACGGCTGCCATCAACTTGCCCGAATCCAGGGCCGCCAGCAGATCCTCGTCGACCACGTGAGCGCCACGGGCAATATTGATGACCACAGCATCCGGCAGCAGGCTTTGCAGAAGCTCGCGGTTGATGATGCCCCGCGTCTGGTCAGTGAGTGGCAAGAGATTCACCAATACACGGGTGCGCCCCAGAAATGCCTTGAACTGCGCATCACCATGGAAGATTTCCACGCCCTCTTCTTCGCGGGGGCTCCGCGCCCAACCGGCGACGGGGTAGCCAAGGTTCGCCACTGCCCTTGCCACGTATGTTCCAAGCTGGCCCAGCCCCATGACCCCCACGGGCCAGCGCGAGTAAACAATTCCCTGCTTGGGCGACCAGGCCGAGTGGAGCTGGCGCCGAGCGTATTCATCGAACCCCCGAGAATAGCGTGAGAGGTAATGAATGACGTACTCCGCCATTTGGGCGGCCATGCCGGCGTCCTCCAGACGATAGATGGGAATATCCGGCAGACCAGGCAAACCCAGAATGGCATCGACGCCCGCGCCAAGGTTGAATATGGCTTCCAGCCCCGTTTCCGTCTGGAAGACTTCCGCAGGCGGCCCCCAAACCACCGCATATTTGGCACCGCTGCCGGTCTGACCCGGCTGCCATTCGACCAGTTCGAACTCGGGAAGTGCTGCTTGCATGACGTCACGCCAGCGCCGCGTGGATTCCGGCTGTGCTGTCGCCACGATGATTCTGGTCACTCGGATTTCTCCTCTCAATGGGTATTGTTGAATTCTTGGTATTGCGGTGATTCAGTTTGGTACTGCGGCGAATCAGCGGCGCCCAGTCAGTGAGCCGAGAACGCCCCTAACCAGCTGGTTGGCGGCACGTCTCACCATGCTTTTCGCCACAGACTGAACGACGCCGTCGCGCCGGCCACCCCGCGGCCCTGTCGACCCGAAAAGAAAATCGCTTACGGCGCCCATGACACCAGCGTTGGAATCCTCCACTTTCCCGGCATCTTTCTCACCATTCTTTTGCGGCATGTTCTCAGCCCGCTTCTGCAGAATTTCGTACGCAGATTCACGGTCAATGGCCTGCTGATATTTGCCGGACATGAGTGACGCTGCAACCAGTTGCCTGCGCTCGGACTCCGTGGCCGGCCCGATACGGCTGCCAGGCGCCACCACCCATGTACGCTGGGTGGGCGAGGGCCGACCACTGTCGTCCAGCGTTGAGACCAAAGCTTCACCCACGCCCAATTCAGTGATGGCGGCGGTCAGGTCCAGGCCCGGATTGGGTCGCATGGTTTCTGCAGCCGTTTTCACGGCCCGTTGGTCTCGCGGCGTGTAGGCGCGCAGAGCGTGCTGGACCCGGTTTCCGAGCTGGCCGAGAATCGCGTCGGGGATGTCGGCAGGGCTTTGCGTGACGAAATACACCCCAACACCCTTGGAGCGGATCAGACGCACCACCTGTTCGACTTTGTCCACCAGAGCTTTGGGAGCCTCGTCAAAGAGCAGATGGGCCTCATCGAAAAAGAACACGAACTTGGGTTTTTCCAAATCACCCACTTCCGGCAGATTCTCGTAGAGTTCTGCCAGCAGCCACAACAGGAACACGGCGTAGAGACGCGGCGACTGCATGAGACGGTCTGCAGCAAGAATATTGACCACGCCCCGCCCGGATGAATCGGTGCGGATGAGGTCGAAAATATTCAGCATTGGCTCGCCGAAGAAATGGTCGGCTCCCTGGCTTTCCAGCCGCAACAGGGCGCGCTGGATGGCTCCCACAGAGGCCGGGGAAATATTGCCGTAACGGGTGCGCAGTTCTGCTGCACGTTCACTGACCGCCTGCAGCATCGCCCGCAGATCCTTCAGGTCGAGCAGCAGCAGGCCCTCTTCATCCGCGACCCTGAACACAATGTTCAGGATGCCTTCCTGAGTGTCATTCAGCTCCAGCATGCGGGCCAGCAGCAACGGGCCCATATCGGAAATCGTAGCACGCAGCGGGTGGCCCTGTTCGCCGAAGATGTCCCAGAACTCAACCGGAGAACCGCCCCATTGGGGCTCATCGATTCCAAGCCTCTGCAGACGCTCCATCAGCTTGGGAGATGGCTGACCAGCCTGGGAAATACCGGACAGGTCACCTTTGACATCAGAGAGGAATACGGGTGTGCCACGACGGCTGAATGCCTCAGCCAACACTTGCAGCGTCACGGTTTTGCCGGTTCCGGTCGCCCCAGTGATGCAGCCATGACGGTTGGCGTACTGCGGAAGCAGCAGCGCAGTGGATGCCGGCCCCTGTGCCAGCTTGATCGGCTCAGCCATCTTTTTGACCCCCGCGATTTAATTGGACACAATGGCCGCAAGTGTAAATCAAGCCCTCGGCATCGGTGCGCACACACCTTCTGCTGTGTGCCTCGCCGGCCTGAGGGTAAAATCCATTCATCTCGCTTTTAGTTGAACAGATATGGCCGGACACAGTAAATGGGCAAACATCCAGCACCGCAAAGGGCGTCAGGACGCCAAACGCGGGAAGCTATGGACCAAAATCATCCGTGAAATCACCGTAGCGGCACGGGCCGGAGGCCCCGACCCGGACGCCAATCCGCGTCTGCGCCTGGCCTGGGACAAAGCCACTGCAGCCAATATGCCGAAAGACAACATCCAGCGCGCCATTCAGCGCGGCGCGGGTGGGGCCGACAGCGACAACTTCGAGGAAGTTCGCTACGAAGGCTATGGCCCTGGCGGTGCCGCCATCCTGATCGACTGCATGACGGACAACCGCACACGTACCGTTGCAGAAGTGCGTCACGCGCTGAACAAGAACGGTGGCAACCTGGGTCAGGAAGGCTCGGTCACTTTCATGTTCAAGCACTGTGGCCAGTTCCTCTTCGCCCCGGGCGTGTCTGAAGATAAAGTCATGGAAGTGGCGCTGGAAGCAGGTGCCGAAGACGTCATCACCGACGAAGACGGAATGATCGAAGTTATATGTGCGCCCTCCGACTACGCAGCCGTTAAGGCCGCTTTCGAAGAAGCCGGTCTGGTGCCCGAAGTCCAGGACGTCATCATGAAACCGTTGAACGAAACCGAACTCACCGGTGATGACGCTGCCCGCACACAAAAGCTCATCGACATGCTTGAATCGCTCGATGACGTCCAGCAGGTATACACCACGGCCGTTTTCGACGAGTCCGCGCAACCCTCCTGATTTCAACCCTGCCCGGTTCGCCGGGCATGCCACCTCCCCTTATCAAAATCATGAAATTACTCGTCATCGGCAGCGGCGGACGCGAGCATGCACTGGCTTGGCGGCTCGCCCGTTCACCCCGGGTTCAGACGGTTTACGTCGCTCCCGGCAACGGCGGGACGGCCCGTGCGGAACAGATTCGCAACATCGCCATTACGGACATCGACGAACTGATCGAATTCGCGCGCAAGGAAAAGATAGCTTTCACCGTGGTGGGGCCTGAAGCTCCCCTGGCTGCCGGCATCGTGGATGCTTTTCAGGCAGCAGGTCAGAAGATTTTCGGCCCAATACGGGAAGCGGCTCAGCTGGAGAGCTCGAAGGATTACGCCAAGGCCTTCATGGTGCGCCACGGCATTCCCACCGCCGCCTACGCCACTTTCACCGATGCGGCAGATGCCCACCGCTACATTGATGAACAGGGTGCACCCATCGTCATCAAGGCCGACGGTCTCGCAGCCGGCAAAGGTGTGGTGGTTGCAGAAACTCTGGAACAGGCCCACGCCGCAATTGACGATATGCTCGGCGGGGGCAGCTTTGGCGAAGCCGGCGCCCGTGTTGTGATCGAAGAGTTCCTGCAGGGCGAGGAGGCCAGTTTCATCGTCATGTGCGACGGCCACAATGTATTGCCGCTGGCAACGAGCCAGGACCACAAGCGGTTGCTCGACGGCGACAAGGGGCCCAACACTGGCGGCATGGGAGCCTACTCTCCTGCTCCAGTGGTCAGCCCTGCCCTGCACAACCGCATCATGCGTGAAGTGATCAATCCTACCGTCAACGGCATGGCGCGCGATGGTGTGCCCTATACGGGCTTTCTGTACGCCGGCCTGATGATCGGCCCCGGCCCCGACGCCACGCGCGCCATCAAGGTGCTGGAGTTCAATTGCCGCATGGGCGACCCTGAAACCCAGCCCATCATGATGCGCATCAAGAGCGATTTCAGTGAAACACTGGAACTTGCCATTGCCGGGCGTCTGAATGAAGCGGAAATCGAGTGGGATCGCCGCACGGCGCTGGGCGTGGTCATGGCGGCAGCCAATTACCCCGGCACACCCCGCACTGGCGACCCAATCACCCGTCTGGCACCGGACACTGATGAATGCGTCATTTTTCATGCCGGAACGCGGGTCGAGGACGACGTCCTCAAGACATCCGGAGGTCGCGTACTGTGCGTAACGGCGCTGGGCGACTCCATCAAACGTGCCCAGGTAGCAGCCTATGATGCGGTGGCACGCACCCACTTCGACGGCCAGCAGTACCGGCGCGACATCGGCTGGCGGGCTCTCCCGCAGTCCGAAGCTGCAGGAAGTGAGGCCTCCCGCCAATGAATTCCCGTCTGGACCTCACGCGGAACTGGCTGACCGGCCTCCAGGCCGACATCGTGAAGGCGATGGAAGAGGCCGGTGGCGCCCAGTTTTCCAATGACGCCTGGACACGGCCAGAAGGTGGCGGGGGACTGAGCCGCTATCTGGAAGACGGCCCCGTTCTGGAACGCGCTGCAGTGCTTTTCAGCCATGTGCAAGGCCTCCAGCTACCGCCATCGGCCAGTGCGCTTCGCCCTCATCTGGCGGGACGCCCCTGGGAAGCCATGGGGGTGTCGCTGGTCATCCATCCGCGGAACCCATTCGTTCCTACGGTCCACATGAACGTGCGATGCTTTGTCGCCAAGGCAACCGCGCCCGACGAAGAGGACGTGTTCTGGTTCGGCGGCGGGATGGACCTTACCCCCTACTATCCATTCGAAGAGGACGTCAGGCACTTCCATCAGGTGTGCCACGACGCACTGCAACCTTTTGGCTCGGACAAGTACCCAGCCTACAAGAAAGCTTGTGACGAATACTTCTATCTGAAGCACAGGGGTGAAACCCGCGGAGTTGGCGGCCTGTTCTTTGACGATTTGAATGAAGGCGGCTTTGGCAACAGCCTGGGGCTGACGCAGGCGGTCGGCAATGCTTTCCTGCCTGCCTACCTGCCCATTCTTGAGTGCCGCAAAAACACCCCATACACCGAAAGACACCGCGATTTCCAGGCCTACCGCCGGGGTCGCTATGTGGAATTCAATCTGGTGTACGACCGGGGCACCCTGTTTGGCCTGCAGTCCGGAGGCCGCACTGAGTCAATATTGCTTTCCATGCCCCCGGTGGCGGCTTGGAAATACGATTGGCGGCCCGAACCCGGTACACCGGAGGCAGCGCTTTACGAATACCTCAAACCACGGGAGTGGGTTTGAGCAGGCCGCTGCATGGTCTTTTGGGCGGAAGCTTTGACCCGGTTCACATCGCCCACATCGAGCTGGCCCGTCAGGCACAGGCCCATCTAGGCCTGGAAGGCGTTACCCTGGTTCCTGCGTCACAGCCCTGGCAACGCGGGAAATTGGGCGCCTCGCCCCAGCAGAGGTTGGATATGCTGCAGCTCGCCGTCCAAAATGAAGAGCGCCTGCATGTCAGCCCCATTGAGATTGAGCGTGGCGGCCCCACTTACACGATCGACACCCTACGGGCACTGCCAGCGGATAAAGACTACGTCTGGATTCTGGGAGCGGACCAGCTCGAGAACTTCTGCACTTGGAAGCAGTGGGACGAAATCGCCCGGCGGGTTCGCCTTGCGGTGGCCGCGCGCCCTGGTGCACAATTGGCCCCCCCTGATGCCTTGCAGAAGCTCCTGCTGGAACTGGAGCGCCCCTTGCTGGTGATCCCCATGCACGCCATGGACATATCAGCCACGGCCATCCGCGAGCGGCTTGCGGCAGGCCAGCCCGTTCAGGGCATGCTTCCGCCCGCCGTGGCACAATATATTCAACAAAACGGACTCTACAGGCAACCGTCGGCGTGATGCCGCGGTACCAGCCCTTTATGGACATACAGAAACTTCAACGCCTCGTCATCGATGCCCTCGAGGACGTCAAGGCACAAGACATTAAAGTCTTCAATACTTCGCACATCACCAGCCTGTTCGACCGCGTCATCATCGCCAGCGGAACGTCAAATCGTCAGACGCGGGCCCTGGCCTCCAGCGTGGTCGACGCCGCCCGTGAGCACAACGTGCCCATCCTCGCCTATGAAGGCGAAGATACCGGTGAGTGGGTGCTGGTCGATCTCGGCGATGTGGTGGTCCACTGTATGCAACCCGCCATCCGCCAGTACTACAACCTGGAAGAAATCTGGGGCGGCAAATCGGTTCGCGTGAAGCTGCTTCCTCAGTCGACCATTCCCATTTCATCGGAAAGCTACAGCTTCGACGATCAGGACGAAGAATGAAGCTGATTGTGGCGGCGGTCGGTGCCCGCATGCCCGCCTGGGTGGATGAGGCGTGGAAAGATTACGCCAAACGCCTTCCTCCGGACTGCGCCCTGGAGCTGCGCGAAATAAAGCCTGAGCCCCGCACCTCCGGCAAGAGTGCTGTTCAGCTGATGGCGGCGGAAGCCCGTCGCCTCGAAGCCTCCCTGCCCCCCGGGTGTCACAAAGTCGCACTCGACGAGCGCGGCAAAGACCTCACCACGGCCCAGCTGTCAAAGCGGCTGGAACACTGGCGCACTCTGGGTACCGACATCGCCTTCCTCATTGGTGGTCCTGACGGTCTGGATGCCGGGCTCAAGGCCCAGTGCCCAGAAACTCTCCGGCTTTCCGCCCTGACCTTGCCGCATCCCATGGTTCGCGTACTGCTGGCCGAACAGTTGTACCGGGCCTGGGCTATCATGACAGGACACCCCTACCATCGGGCATGATCAACCAGTCAGAGGAAACTGCGTCCATGAATAAACGTCGCACCAAGATCGTCGCCACTCTCGGACCCGCCAGTTCCAGCCCTGAAAAAATCGAACAACTTCTTCTGGCCGGGCTGGATGTTGCCCGTCTGAATTTTTCGCATGGTACGGCCGATGAACACCGCGAGCGGGTGCGGATGCTGCGTGAAATTTCCAGCAAGCTTGGCCGTCATACTGCCATCATGGGTGACCTGCAGGGACCGAAGATCCGTATTGCCCGTTTCAGAGACACCCAGGTCACCCTGGAGAAAGGGCAGGCGTTCACACTGTCAAATGCACACGATCCCAACGACGGCAATGAACGTATAGTCGGCATCGACTACCCCAGTCTGGTACAGGACTGCCACCCTGGCGATGAGCTTCTGCTGGACGACGGGCGGGTAGTACTACTGGTCGACAGCGTGGACGAACACGCCGTGCACACCACCGTGGTCGTGGGCGGCCCCCTTTCCAACAACAAGGGCATCAATCGGCGGGGCGGCGGAATCTCTGCCCCCAGCCTGACGGAAAAGGATCACGAAGACATCCGTCTGGCCGCAGAGCTGGAATGCGACTATGTTGCTGTTTCCTTCCCCCGTTCAGGCAGCGACATCGATGCCGCCCGCAAGCTGGTGCGCGCCGCAGGTAGCGAAGCCTGGATCATCGCCAAGATCGAGCGGGCGGAAGCGGTTGCCGACGATGATGCCCTGGACTCCCTGATTCAGGCGAGCGACGGCGTGATGGTGGCGCGGGGCGACCTGGGGGTTGAAGTGGGTGATGCCCGTCTCGTGGGCATCCAGAAACGCATCATTCAGCACGCCCGCCACCAGAACAAGCTGGTGATCACAGCCACGCAAATGATGGAGTCCATGATCGCCAGCCCGCTGCCCACGCGGGCCGAGGTCTCTGACGTGGCCAACGCCGTGCTCGATTACACCGATGCCGTCATGCTGTCAGGCGAAACTGCTTCAGGCCGCTACCCCGTCGAAGCCGTCGCCGCCATGGCGCGCATCGCGCAAGGTGCAGAGCAGGAGCATATCACCACGCTGTCACGTCACCGTGTGGGACAAACTTTCCAGCGCTGTGACGAAACCATCGCAATGGCGTCCATGTATGCCGCGAATCACTTCCGTGGCGTCAAGGCCATCATCAGCCTTACGGAATCCGGCAACACGCCTCTCATCATGTCGCGCATCAGGTCGGGCGTACCCATTTATTGCTTCACCCCGCACCCCACCACTCAGCGCCGGGTGGCCATGTTCCGCGGTGTCTACCCCGTGCCCTTCGACCCCAAAGCCTATGAGCCGGCCGACGTCAGCGATGAGGCCATTGCCCTGCTGAAGAAAAGCGGTGTGGTGCATGAGGGTGACTGGGTCATTCTCACGAAAGGTGACTCCTATCACAGCACGGGTGGCACCAACACCATGAAAATCATCAAGGTCGAATAATCTGCATGCAGTTTCCCGCGATTTACCTTGCCTCCGCCAGCCCCCGCAGACACGAAATTCTCACACAGCTCGGGGTACCGCACGAGGTTTTGCGCCTGCCTCCCGTGGCTGGAGAAGACGAACCAAGGTTGCCAGGCGAGGCTCCCGCCGATTACGTGCTGCGCACCGCAAAGGAAAAAGCGCAGCGGGCGCTTGAATATCTGGAGAGCCCAGCCGCTCATGGCCTGCCACGGCGCCCTGTGCTCACAGCTGACACCACGGTGATACTGGGTGACGACATCCTGGGCAAACCTGCGAACGTTGCGGCGGCGCGCGACATGCTGCGCCGCCTGTCCGGATCCGAGCACGAGGTCCGGAGCGCCGTGGTGCTTGCCGATACCACGCAGATGCTGGAAGCCGTATCCGTGACCCGTGTGCGCTTCACCACCCTGACCGACGAAGACATAGACTTCTATTGCGCTTCGGGCGAACCCATGGACAAGGCCGGTGCTTATGGTATTCAGGGCTTGGCCGGCCTGTTCGTTGAACATATTTCCGGCAGTTACTCCGGGGTGATGGGCTTGCCCGTGTTTGAGACCGGACGCCTGCTGCGCAGCTTCGGCGCCTGAACTTCGCTCTACCCGTCCCGTTGAACCCGGGTGTGCCCATTTGCCGCAAGAGGCTCCGCCGGGTGAGTTAGGCCAGCCCTCCTATGCTGGCAGGCGTATCAAAGCGCTCCAGGTGCCCACTCTGCACGTCCAGTTCGGCCCACGAACCTGCCTTGAAGTCCAGCACGGCCAGACCGCCCACCGCAAACTCGCGCTGCAGACGAGCGATGGCCTCAGCGTTGCCCCTATCGAGCAGCCAGGCTGTCAGCCTCTCCATACCGGGGTTATGACCTACCAGCATGATGCAAGCGTGGGCGGCGTCCTGCTCCCGCACCACCTCGAGCAAGTCGCCGGCGCTGGACTCGTAAATGCGTGGATCATCGACTTTCTCAACGTGAAAGCCACCCGACCTGCTGCTGGCCTCCCAAGTTTCCTGAGTACGTCGTGATGTCGAGACCATGACTAAATCAGGTACCAATCCCAGTTCAGAGATATGGCCGCCCATGCGGCGCGCTTCATCCTGGCCCCGGCTGGAAAGCGGCCGTGCATGATCGTCTACACCTGCCGGGCGGTCGGCATGGGCATGGCGAAAGAGCATGAGTCTCAACATGGAAAGATCCTGATCGCAGTTGGCGGAAACGCGGCTACGCCGTGAGCCCTTGGGCAGAAGTGAACCTATGGCGTATGTCACTTCGGTATCTATTGTCCGTCAGGGCCGGGGTCGGTGTCGACAGCAGGGGCAGTTGGGGTAGCAGGTGTGACGGCTGGTCGTGTGCGCGCCCTGCTCCATTCCCTTGCCCTCTCCACCAGATAATCGATGAGCGTACGAACAGCCAGGGTCTGATAGCGCCCGGGCATGCGCAGCAGATACATTCTTGTGCCAAATACGCTGAGCCGCCATGTGGTCAGCGAAGTCACGGCATTTCCAGCGGCAACATCCTTGTCAATCACATAGTCGGGAACGAGGCCAACCCCCAGCCCAGCCAGAATTGCTTTGCGAAGAAACTGGAAGTTCTCTGTAGCCAAGGTTGGGTGCAGCACCACCTCGCAGCGATTTCCCCCCTGATAAGCCGATAGACGAAGGTCGCGACCAATGACATTGGATGTGATGACGGGGTAGCGCCGCAAGTCGTCCAGCTCCTGAGGCATGCCGTGCTGGGTGGCGTATTCGGTCGACGCACAAACTGAGTATCGGACCTGCGATAACTCCACCGCCACCAACTGCTGTGGCGGCTCCGACATGACACGCACGGCTATATCGACTTCGTCACGCAAGAGGTCGTCCACCCGGTTCTCGAACAGCAAGTTCAGCACAATTCCGGGATAGAGTCGTTTGAAGGCAATGAGCCAGTCGCTCATCACCAAGTTGCCGAAGCCGGTCGGAATGCTGAGACGCACTTGCCCATGCAGACTGCTGCCAAGAGAGGAGAGTGACTCTTGAGCCGCCATGAGTTCTTCACGGATGACGCAGCCATGTTCATAGAGCCGGTAGCCAACTTCGGTGGGTTCTAGCCGGCGGGTGGTGCGCCGGAGCAACTCCTGACCCATGCTTTTTTCCAGCTGGGCCAGATGGTAGCTGACATTCGCCCGGCTCATTTTGAGCCGCCGGGCGGCAAGGCTGAGGTTCCCCGCTTCCACAATTTCCGCCAGCAGAATCAGCGATTGGGCGTCCATGGTTTTCGCTAACGTCAAATTTCTTTGACAGTCTATTCAAAATTCTCGGAATTGTAATAAATAATCGACACACGCATAATTGCTAGACGAATTTAAAACTATAGGCAGGGCGTCCACATGGCCCGTCGGTCATCTGGTATCGACTCCTGCCCGAGCGTGTGAGGAAACTACGCATGACGACATACACCAGCTACCCGTTTTTCCAGTTCAATAGCGACCTTCAGAAAACTGAATCTCAGCTCCCCACACCGACCGGTACCGAAGTTCTGGTACGTGTGCACTACTGCGGTGTTTGCCACAGCGACGTGCACCTGCACGAGGGGTACTACGAGTTGGGGCAAGGCAAGAAGCTCAAGCTGGAAGATCGGGGCATTTCGTTGCCCGTGACACTGGGCCATGAAATCGTGGGCAAGGTGGTGGGAGCCGGCGACCAGGCCGGAGAGCTTCCCAGCGGCACGGTCCTCATCTACCCCTGGGTGGGCTGCGGAAGTTGCTCGGTCTGCCAACGTGGCGAAGAGAATCTATGCACAAAACCGGCAGCCCTTGGCGTACACCGCCCGGGTGGTTACTCCCAGTACGTGGTGGTTCCGCACCCGCGTCATATTGTCAGCATCGGTAATCTCAAACCGGCCCACGCATCTCTCCTAGCTTGCTCCGGCCTGACCACCTGGTCGGCAATCAAGAAGATCGGTGACGTCCACGATGACGAAACCGTGGTGGTCATCGGTTGCGGTGGTCTCGGGTTGCTGGCGATCCGCACACTCGCCCTGAGAGGCGTTAAAAACATCATCGCCCTGGACCTTTCTGCCGAAAAACGTGAACTGGCCCTTGGCGTCGGGGCCACACATACCTTCGACCCGACCAGCACAGATGTTGTCGCTCAGATCCAGGCCGCGGCCAATTCAAAATGTGTGGCAGTTCTGGATTTCGTAGGGTCCGGGCCCACTGTCGAACTTGGTGTCAGCCTGCCGCGCCGCGGCGGCAAGGTGATTATTGTCGGGTTGCACGGCGGCGAACTGCGCTACCCCATTCCATTGGTCATCACCCGCGCCATTTCCATCATCGGTTCATATACTGGCTCGCTTACCGAGCAGAAGGAACTGGTGGAGTTTGCACAGCAGCATGATCTGTTCACCTTTCCGATCAGCACACGCCCGTTGGATCAGGCAAACCAGGCTTTGCGCGATCTGGCCGAAGGCAAGGTGCATGGGCGTGTCGTTCTGGAGAACCACTAGCCTGGGCGAGCCAGGGCCGCTTTTACGCGGCTCTGCCCGGTCTACCCTATTTCATGAACGGTAGCTGCGGGCCCACACCCGCAGGCCCGTCCACGCCTGAAGTGTGACTCCCCATGAAAACAATCAACGCATGGCTTGAGGGCATCAATCAGATCATTACGCTCGTAGGAGGTGCTGCGGTCGTACTGATGATGGTGCATGTGAGCCTCGACATCCTCTTTCGCTTCACGATGAACATGCCCTTGCCTGGCACCATTTCCATCGTGGCGCATTACTACATGATCATTGCCATCTTTCTGCCGCTCGCCTATGTCGAGCAGAGCAAGGCCTCGATCAGCATCGAACTGATCTCCGGTTACTTTCCCCCGGTGATGAACCGTGTACTGAGAAGCTTCACCCAGCTTTTCATTTCAGCCACTTCCTTTCTTATCGCATATGCAGCTTGGGAAGTCGCGATGCGCAACTATGCGTCCAAGGCTGCCGTGATGCAAGGCGACTACACCATTCCCACCTGGCCCAGCTATTTCATGCTGTTCTTCGGTGTGGCGCTTCTTGGCACATACAGCATCGTGAACTTTCTGCGCAGCCTCAGCCGTGATTCCACTCATCAAGGAGCGCAGTCATGAGCGACGTCGCCATCGGTTTTACCGGCATTGCGGTCCTCTTCCTGCTGATTCTGCTGCGCATTCCCATAGGTTTTGTACTGATCGCCGTTTCCTTTGTCGGCATCTGGGCAGTGGTTGGGCTGGATGTTGCCCTATCCTCTCTGGGCATCATCCCCTACAACTTCGCAGCGAACTGGACGCTCAGTTCTGTTCCTCTCTTCCTGTTTCTCGGCTTCATCTGCTACCACACCGAGCTCACTCAGGGCATGTTCCGGGCAGCAAGAGCCTGGCTGTCCGGCATTCCGGGAGGGTTGGCAATCGCATCCGTCGTCGGCTCCGCCGGTTTCGCTGCGGTGTCAGGTTCATCCATTGCATGCTCAGCCGCCATGGGGAGAATCGCCGTTCCCGAAATGATGCGTTATCGCTACGACCCCAGCCTTGCCACAGGCACTGTGGCGGTGGCCGGAACCATCGGTGCGCTGATTCCCCCTTCCATCATCATGATCCTGTATGGCGTCATTGCACAAAGCTCCATCGCCAAGCTCTTTCTTGGGGGCATTGCTGCAGGTGTCATCACCACCCTGGCCTACATCCTGGTGATTTACCTCCGTGTGAAGTTCGACCCCGCGCTGGCGCCGGACGCCAATGAATGTGTCCCCATGGAGGAAAAGATCTCCTCGCTTAAGGAAACCTGGCCGGTAGTACTGATCATGATCGGAATCTTCGGCGGTCTGTTCGCCGGCGTCTTCACCCCTACCGAATCAGGGGCCATCGGCTCCACGCTGGCTTGCCTGGTTGCTGTGGCCAAGCGACGCATGTGCTGGCAGGCCTTCAGAAAGGCGGCGCTCGAGACCTTGGTCACCACCAGCGCTCTACTGATCATTGCTGTGGGCGCCAGCATGCTCACTCGTTTCCTCGTGTTTTCGGGCGCTTCCGACTACCTCTCCGACCTCATCCTGTCATTCGATGCAAGTGACGTGGTCATCATCCTGGGAGTGGTCGCGCTGTACTTGGTGCTGGGAATGGTACTTGAGCCCATAGGCTGCATGCTGCTTACGCTACCCATCATCCTACCGGTCATCGAAAGCACTGAGTTCAGCTTGATCTGGTTCGGTGTGGTTCTGACCAAGCTGCTTGAAATCGGCATGATCACCCCGCCTGTCGGCATGAACGTGTTTGTTGTGAAATCCGTGGTCGGAAATCTTGTGACGACTTCACAGGTTTTCCGGGGAATCCTTTGGTTCCTCGCAATGGATCTGATCCTGATCGGCATTTTCATCGCCTATCCGGAAATCATCCTGTACCTCCCGAACTTGGGCTCATGAGGCCCAAGAGATCGGCCCTGCACTATTGTTAACTATTAGGAGACTTCCCATGATTACAAGTAGAAAACTCGCATCATTGATTGGCGCTGCCGTTCTGGGCGTTGCCGCCAGCCAGCCCGCCCTGGCGGATACCTTCCGCTTCGCAGTGGGCTTCCCCGCCGGTGCGCCAGTTGAGGCAGCCAAGAAATATGCCGAAGCTGTGCAGGAATACACGAACAAGAAACACCGGGTCAGAATTTTCGAGCTTTCCCTGCTGAACCACAGTGAGATGTCGGAAGGCATCAACAAGGGTCTGGCAGACGTGGGCTACCTGCTGACCGCCTACACACCGTCCGACTACCCGTTTTCCAACATGGCTGCAGACTTCAGTATGCTGACTGCCCTGGACAACAAGCTCAGTGGCCAGGAAGGTCTTGCCTATTCCGGCGCCATGCTGGAGTTCATCATGCTGAACTGCGAGGAATGCCAGCAGGAGTTCACCAAGAACAATCAGGTTTACACCAGCGTGGTTTCCACGCCCGCCTATGTGTTGTTCTGCAATAACCCGGTGAAATCCGTCGCCGATGTGAAGGGCAAGCGTATCCGTACATCTGGAGCGCCTTGGGCACGCTGGTCTCGCGCCTTCGAAGCCCAGCCGGTTGCTTTGCCCGTGGGTGAAATTTACGAGGCTCTCAGCCAGGGCGTGGTGGACTGCGCCTTCCTTTCGCCGACTGAGCTGACAAACTTCAACCTGGTGGAAGTTGTGCGCAACATCACAACTGACGTCCCGGGCGGTCTCTACGCGGCCGGCGGTTCCTCCACGCTGAACAAGACCAAGTGGGACAAGTTCTCGGTCGAAGAAAAAGAGGCCTTCCTGAAAGCCGGTGCTGTGATGGCTGCGCAGATCACCTATCTGTATCAGAAGCAGGCCAACGAAGACATGGAAAAGGCCAAGGCCCGTGGCATCAACATCATCCAGGCTGAACCCGAACTTCTCAAGGCATCGCATGACTTCATTCGCAAGGACCTGGACTATGTGCCGCAATTCTATGCAGACGAGTACAAGCTGGATGCCAATCGCCTGCAGGAGCTTTCCAAAACCATGCTTGGTTTGATTGAAAAATGGCAAAATATCATTACGAACGCGAACGTTCAGAGCGCTGACGACCTGCGCGACGTCTACTGGGAGCACGTCTATTCCAAGATCGATCCCGCTAAGTACAGCCCGAAACGTTAAACGGGCTGCCTGAGGGATCACGCCCGGCTTGCAGAGGCATTCTATGCCGGGCGCGTTCCCCATGCATCACCCCTGTTGCATGGCCTGCAATACGGCGACCTTTGTTGGTCGCATTCGGAAATTATTATGTCCCTTGATCAAGAAACCTTTGAACTCCTGAAAGCGAGTGTGCAACGCTTCGTGCAGGAGCGGCTCGTGCCAGCTGAAGACCTGGTGGAAGAAACCGACGACATTCCTGAAGACATAGTCGCCGACATGAAGGAACTTGGCCTGTACGGCTTGTCCATCCCAGAGGAATACGGCGGCATCGGCCTGAACATGGAACAGGAATGCCAAGTTGCCTTCGAGCTTGGCCAAACCGCGCTGGCCTTCCGTTCTCTGGTCGGCACCAACATCGGCATTGGTTCGCAAGGCATCCTGATGGACGGAACGCAGGAGCAGAAGGAAACTTACCTGCCTCGCATCGCCAGTGGGGATCTGACTATTTCCTTCGCCCTGACGGAACCGGATGCAGGCTCGGATGCAGCATCGCTCAAGACGCGCGCGGTTGCCGATGGTGACGGCTATGTCATCACGGGGACCAAACGCTTCATCACCAACGCCCCGCGCGCGGGCGCCTTCACCCTCATGGCTCGTACCGGCGGGCCCGGCGCAGGTGGGATTACCGCCTTCATCGTTCCGGCTGGCCTGCCTGGGCTGACTCTCGGCAAACCCGACAAAAAAATGGGCCAGCGCGGCACTCGCACCTGCGACGTCAACCTCGATGAAGTCCGAGTTCCCGCCGCCAATATTATTGGCGGTGAACCTGGCAAGGGCTTCAAGACTGCCATGAAGGTTCTGGACCGTGGCCGCCTGCACATTTCGGCCATTGCCTGCGGCATGGCGCAACGCATCCTGCGTGAAAGCGTGGCCTATGCTCAGCAACGCAAACAGTTTGGGCAGCGCATCGGCGACTTCCAGCTGATCCAGGCCATGCTGGCAGACAGCCAAGCCGAATTGCTGGCCGGTTGGTCCATGGTTCAGGCTGTGGCACGTCGCTACGATGCCAAGCCCTTCGGAGCGCACGACCCAGAAGTCAGCATGCAGGCGTCATGCACCAAAATGTTTACAACTGAGATGGTAGGACGGGTGGCCGACCGGGGTGTACAGATCCACGGTGGTTCGGGCTACATCAGCGAGTTCAAGGTCGAACGCTTTTATCGCGACGTGCGTCTGCTGCGCCTCTACGAAGGCACCACGCAGATCCAGCAGCTGGTGATCGGAAAACACCTTATGAATTGACATCCTCCCCCGCCTAAAGTTGGGGGATTCCTACTGCGCCCACCCCGGCATCGAGCCGGAATGAGTCGCTTCGGTGGGTTCCTGCTGCTGGCGGCATTGCTGCACCGCTCACTTCACAGGCGCAATGGGCGTGTCC
>JAJUFI010000127.1 GCA_029263795.1 Alcaligenaceae bacterium | reverse complement strand
TGTGCATCCGTCCTTCGAAGCGAAGAACCTGAAGGAGTTCCTACAGCTCATCAAAGAAAATCCGGGCCAGTATTACTACGCCTCCGCCGGCATTGGCACCTTGAACCACCTGATTCCGGAAATGCTTGCCAGCGAACTGGGAACCAAGATGGAACACGTGCCCTACCGTGGTGTGGCGCCGGCCATGACCGATGTGCTGGGTGGGCAGATTCCGGTGCTCTTCGGCAGCCTGTCGTCCGTGCTGGAAAACATCCGCGCCGGCAAGCTGCGCGCCTTGGCCGTGTCAGGCGATTCACGCCTGGACATTCTGCCGGATGTTCCTGCCATTGCAGAGGAAATTCCCGGCTTCCGCGCTGAAATGTGGGTTGCTCTTTATGCCCCGGCAGGTACTCCTGCGCCAGTCATCGAGAAGCTCGAAGGGGCTGTCCGTACCATTCTGGACGACCCGGCTGTCGAAGAACGCTTCAAGCAGCAGGGCATGACGCTCATGAAGGTGGGCTCGAAAGAACTGGCCGAACTCCAGGTGGAGGAATACCGCCGTTGGGGCGAGGTTGTGAAGAAATCTGGTGCCAACGCCAAGTAAGCACTATCAGTAAGCAAGCACTTCTTGAATGACCTGCAGAACAAGTGCCGGCTCCCCACCGGCACGCAGGCATGTTCCCGCGTGAACACGACGGTGAACTACCGCTTCCGGATCTCGATTCATTGACGCGACAGTCCGGGAGTTTCATCGACATGTTGCGCCGCATGTCGGGATGCGCGATCATAGCCCCTGCTTCCAAAAGAAGCAGTGAAAGAAGAAGTAGCCCACAACAGGGCTTCCACCAAGGCTGTACGAAAACTCCACAAGATTTTCCGAGGCGTTATGAGACAAACACCCCCACTGCGGCTGCACGTGCCGGAACCTTCCGGGCGTCCAGGCCACGCAACCGACTTTTCCTATCTGCCGCTGTCCGCTGCCGGCGAGGTGCGCAAACCCCCGCTGGACATCGGCTATCGGGAAAACACAGATCTCGCCTTTTCGCTAATACGTGTGCTCGATGACGACGGCAATGCGGTCGGGCCCTGGGCGGAACCTGCAATCGACCCACAGTTGCTGCGCAAAGGCATGCAAGTGATGATCAAAACGCGCCAGTTCGATGCGCGCATGATGATCGCCCAGCGCCAGCGCAAAATTTCCTTCTACATGCAGAGTCTGGGCGAAGAGGCGGTCGGCACAGGCCAGGCCCTGGCGCTGGAAGACGGCGACATGTGCTTCCCATCATACCGGCAGCAGAATCTGCTCATTGCCAAAGATGTTCCGCTGTCGCAGCTGATGTGCCAGCTTTATTCAAATGAGTGTGACCCTCTCAAGGGCCGGCAATTGCCCGTCATGTATTCCATGCGGGACAAAGGCTTTTTTTCCATCTCGGGGAATCTTGCCACTCAATTCGTGCAGGCCGTAGGCTGGGCCATGGCGTCCGCCATCAAGGGCGACACACGCATCGCTTCCGCCTGGATTGGCGATGGTGCGACTGCTGCGGCGGATTTCCAGACGGCACTCACTTTCGCCCATGTCTACCAGGCACCCGTGGTGCTCAATGTCATCAATAATCAGTGGGCGATTTCCACCTTCCAGGCCATTGCCGGCGGGGAACGCACCACATTTGCTGCTCGGGGCCTGGGCAGCGGAATCGTGTCCGTACGCGCTGACGGCAACGACCTTCTCGCCGTCATCGCCGTTTCGCGGTGGGCGATAGACCGTGCGCGTAACAACCTGGGGCCCACCCTCATCGAATGGGTGAGTTACCGGGCCGGGCCACACTCCACATCCGACGATCCATCCAAGTACCGTCCCGCAGACGACTGGTCACGCTTCCCCCTGGGTGACCCCATCGAGCGCCTGAAAAAACATTTGATTCGCATCGGCCAGTGGTCCGAGGAAGAACACCAGGCCACCCAGAAACAGTACGAGGCTGAGGTCATTGCCGCGCAGAAAGAGGCTGAAAGTCATGGGTCTTTGCTGACCGGACAGACGGCCAGCGTGGCGACGATGTTCGAGGACGTCTACGCAGACATGCCGTGGCACCTGCGCCGTCAGCGTCAGATTCTTGGGGTGTAGATATGGCGGATATACATAAAGTTGGTCAGGGCATACAGTCCATGACCATGATTCAGGCATTGCGTTCGGCCATGGACATCATGCTCGGACGAGACGAAAACGTGGTGATATTCGGGCAGGACGTCGGTTATTTCGGGGGAGTATTCCGTTGTACGGAAGGCCTGCAGGCCAAATACGGCAAGCACCGGGTATTTGATGCCCCCATTTCGGAAGGCGGCATCGTTGGTGCGGCTGTCGGCATGTGCGCCTACGGCCTGCGCCCGGTAGTGGAGATCCAGTTTGCCGATTATTTCTACCCGGCCACAGACCAGATTGTTTCCGAAGCATCGCGGCTGCGCTACCGCAGTGCCGGCGACTTTACCGCGCCGCTCACCATCCGCATGCCCTCCGGAGGCGGAATTTACGGTGGGCAGACGCACAGCCAGAGCCCTGAGGCCTTATTCACCCACGTGGCGGGGCTGCGCACCGTCATTCCGTCGAACCCATACGATGCCAAGGGTCTGCTCATTGCCTCAATAGAATGCGATGACCCGGTCATATTCCTGGAACCCAAGCGGCTGTATAACGGGCCGTTTGACGGGCATCACGACAAGCCGGTGGTTCCGTGGTCGCGCCACCCTATGGGCAATGTACCGACCGGTTACTACACCGTACCCCTGGGCTCAGCCCGTTTGCACCGTGAGGGCAGACAGCTGACCTTACTCACTTATGGCACCATGGTCTATGTGGCAGAGGCTGCGGTGGCGGAATCCGGTTTCGATGTCGAGATCATCGATCTGCGCACCCTCTGGCCGCTGGATATCGAGTCCGTCATCCGTTCCGTGCGCAAAACGGGGCGTTGCCTGGTATTGCATGAAGCAACGCTCACCAGCGGCTTCGGTGCTGAACTGGCCGCTTTGGTACAGGAGCACTGTTTCTACCATCTGGAAGCGCCCATCGAACGCGTGACCGGTTGGGATACGCCTTATCCTCACGCCCACGAGTGGGCTTATTTCCCCAGCCCCCGGCGGGTCGCCGACGCCATCCGGCGTGTCATTACCGGTGAACCTGCCTTGCCGCCGCTGTTACCTGAACTTGATGCCGGCACTGAAGGAGGGGAGTGATATGGCTGTTTACACGATCAAGATGCCGGACATCGGCGAAGGCATTGCCGAGGTCGAACTGGTGGAATGGCACGTGAAGGAAGGGGACACGGTCGTCGAAGACCAGGTCCTTGCCGATGTCATGACAGAGAAGGCGACGGTACAGGTGCCATCGCCCGTCGATGGGAAAGTGCTGGCTCTGGGCGGCAAGGTTGGTGAGGTCCTGGCCGTCGGGTCGGATCTGGTACGCCTGGAAGTGGATGCCTCAACGCCGGGTGCACAGACCGACACACAGGCAGCTGCAACGTCCAAGGAGGCGCAGCCAGCAGCTCCAGCTTCGACCACGGTCCCGTCCAGGGAGGCGCAACCGGCAGCTCCGGCTCCGTCCCCGTCCGATGCGACGCATTCACCGGCTCCGGACTCTGCACAAGACCGTGCCCCCCGGCCCACGTCTGGCCACAGCCGGCCGCTGGCGTCCCCCGCTGTCCGGCGCCGCGCACTGGACGAAGGCATTGATCTACGGTTGGTGCCCGCAACCGGCCCTGTCGGCCAGGTCACGCACGAAGACCTTGACCGCTGGCTGCAGCAGGGTGGTGTGGCGCCGAGCGTCGCGGGGCAAGGTCGGGCGCAGTCCTTGGGGCTGGCTCCTCGCGAAGGGGTGGAAGAGGTGCCGGTCGTCGGGCTGCGCCGCAAGATTGCTCAGAAAATGCAGGCTTCCAAGCGGCATATTCCCCACTTTACCTATGTGGAGGAGGTCGACGTCACCGAACTGGAGGCCCTGCGAAGCAAGTTGAATCAGCGTTGGGGTGAGCAACGCGGCAAACTGACCATGCTGCCCTTCCTGGCCCGCGCCATGGTGCTCGCGGTAGGCGAATTTCCGCAAATGAACGCTCGTTTTGACGATGAGAAAGGTGTGGTTCAGCGCTACGCGCCGGTTCATCTGGGTGTGGCAACGCAAACGGAAAACGGGCTGATGGTGCCAGTAATGCGGCATGCGGAAACATACGACCTCTGGTCTTTCTCAGCCGAAGTCAAGCGGCTGGCGGAAGCGGCCCGCAACGGCACCGCCCAGCGCGATGAGCTATCCGGTTCCACCATTACGCTGACCAGCCTGGGCGCATTGGGGGGAATTGTTTCAACACCCGTCATCAATCATCCGGAAGTGGCGATTGTAGGCGTGAACCGCGTCGTAGAACGGCCGGTCGTGCTCAGCGGCTCCGTTGTTGTGCGCAAGCTGATGAATCTGTCCTCGTCCTTCGATCATCGTGTGGTGGACGGCATGCATGCAGCGCAGTTCATCCAGTGCATACGCGGCTATCTCGAGTGCCCCTCGCTGCTTTTTGTGGAGTGATAGAACATGCAGTCGACCAATGTTTTGATTCTTGGCGGCGGTCCCGCAGGTTATGTTGCGGCGTTGCGTACTGCACAGGCGGGCATTGCCACGGTACTCGTGGAAAGCGCCGGCCCCGGAGGCACCTGCCTGAATATCGGGTGCATCCCCTCGAAGGCGCTCATCCATGCCGCCGACGAATTCCACAAATTGCGAAAGCAGGGTGCCGTGTCGCAACTAGGCATCCAGGTAGATGCGCCCACGCTCGATCTGGGGCGCCTGAATGAGTGGAAGGGCGGCGTCATCGGGCGGCTTACCACAGGCGTTCAGGCTCTTCTGAAACAGGCGGGGGTGCAGCTCATCCGCGGTCATGGCCGTGTGCTGGATGGAAAGACGGTTGAGGTGATGCCCGCCGGGGCAGGCGCCAAGCCCGTTCGCATTGTCTGCCAGCACCTGGTGCTGGCGACCGGTTCGGAACCGGCGCCCCTTCCTTTGTTGCCGTTCGGTGGCAAGGTATGGTCATCCACCGAGGCGCTGTTCCCTGAGACCTTACCTGCTTCACTTGCCGTGGTCGGTGGCGGTTACATAGGCCTGGAACTGGGCATGGCTTACGCCAAGCTGGGCAGCCAGGTCACCATCATCGAAGCCAAGGGCAATGTGCTGCCCAATTGGGATGCAGCGCTGAGCCGTCCCGTGGAGAAACGGCTGCAGGCCCTTGGCGTGGAACTGCTGCTGAACACCCGGGTGCAGGAAGGGGAGCCCGACCAGGGGCGTTTGCGGCTGGTCTCGCAGGAAGACGAGGCTCAGGAGCGTCAGTTCGATTGCATTCTCGTCGCCGTGGGGCGTCGCCCGCGCAGCCGGGAGGCGGGCATCGAAAGCCTCATGCTGGATATGGATGGCCCCTTCGTTCGGGTCGACGAACAAGGTCGTACTTCCATGCGCCAGGTATGGGCAGTCGGCGACATCACTGGCGAACCGATGCTGGCTCACCGGGCCATGGCGCAGGCAGAGGTGGTGGCCGCTGCTATTGCGGGGCAGCGCCGCCGTTTCGACCCAGCTGTCATCCCGGCTATTTGCTATTCAGACCCGGAGGTTGTCGTAAGCGGCCTTCTGCCTGAAGAGGCCCGCAGCCGCCATGGCGAGGTGCTCGTGGCCTCCTTTCCCTTTGCCAATAATGGGCGGGCACTCACCTTGGGCGCCGCAGAAGGCTTTGTGCGGGTTGTAGCCCGGCGCGACGACCACCGCATTCTTGGATGGCAGGCCGTGGGCCCGAATGTGTCGGAGCTCGCGGCCGCCTTCACCCAATCGATTGAGATGTGCGCCCGCCTGGAAGATGTCGCGGGCACCATCCACGCTCACCCAACATTATCCGAAGCAGTGCAGGAGGCAGCGTTGAAGGCTCTGGGTGCAGGTTTGCACACATAGCACGACTACAATCGGAGCTCTGTTTTCATCTCACGGGGGGTGTAATGAGCGAAGTGTCTGCCACCTACATTCAGGAGCAACCCAGGCTGGACTACGTCATGTGTGCAAGCCCTGCTGGAATGCATCGCATGGCTTACTGGGAGTGGGGAGACCCGCAGAATGATCGCGTTCTGCTTTGTGTGCATGGTCTGACACGTACGGGCCGGGATTTCGACCTCCTCGCGGCCCGTCTCGCTCCCCATTACCGAGTGGTCTGCCCGGATGTCGTCGGTCGCGGGAAATCCGACTGGCTCATCAACCCCCAGTTCTATGCAATTCCGCAGTACGTGGGCGACATGCTGACCCTCATCGCCAGGTTGAAGCCCGCGCGGCTGGACTGGGTCGGCACCTCCATGGGTGGTCTGATCGGAATGGGCATGGCGGCCGGGTTGGCGACATCGGCCGTGTTGCGCCCGAATCGCGGTGAATTCGGCCTGGGTGCAGACCAGACGCTCTCCCTGGGACGCATGGTTCTGAACGATATCGGGCCGGCATTGAATGACACTGGCCTGAGCCGGATCGCCGAATATGTGGGCAAGGCTGAAGAGTTTGACAGCTTCGAGCAAGCGGTCGAATATGTTAAGAAAGTGTCGCAGGGCTTTGGCCCGCACGACGACGCCGGCTGGCAGGCGCTGACGCGGCATGTATTCAACCAGCAGGGCAATCGATGGGTGAAGCATTACGATCTTCGCATTGCCGAGCCTATCGCCCAGCAGAGTGCTGACGTTCTCAGAGGGGCGGAAGCGGTGCTGTGGGCCGGCTTTGAAAGCTTGCGGGAACCCGTGCTGGTGCTGCGAGGTGAAACATCCGATCTTTTGACGGAACAAGGCTTGCAGGAAATGCAGACACGCAATGTGCGCGCCCGGGGCGTCACGTTCAAGGGCGTGGGTCATGCGCCCACTCTGCGTTCCGACGATCAGATTGAAACTGTTGCCGCCTTTCTGCTTGAAGGCCTGCGTTGAACGCGAATTTGGAGGGATACATCATTAAAACGGATCTTCACTGCCACTCGACCGTATCCGACGGGGTGCTTGAACCCGAGGAAGTGGCGCGCCGCGCACACGCCAATGGCGTACAGCTTTGGGCCCTGACCGACCACGACATTCTCGACGGGGTGCCGCGGGCCCGCGCCGAGGCTGAATCCCTGGGCATGCGTTTCATCTCGGGCGTGGAAATCTCCGTGACCTGGTCCGGGCACACTGTCCATATTGTTGGGCTGGGTGTGGACGACACGCACCAGGGGCTGGTGGAAGGCTTGCGCGCCGTGCGTTCGGGTCGCAGCGACCGCGCGCGCGAGATGGGTCGTCGCCTTGATGCCCTGGGCGTTTCCAACAGCTACGAAGGTGCGCTGCGTTACGTCAGCAATCCGGCGCTCATTAGCCGCACCCACTTCGCTAGGTATCTGGTGGAACAAGGGGTCTGCAAGTCGATGCAGGAGGTCTTCTCGCGCTATCTGGGCGAAAACGGCCCTGCATATGTGCCCATGCAGTGGTCGACGCTGGAGCAGGCTGTGAACTGGATCAAGGCAGCAGGGGGCAGGGCGGTCATTGCTCACCCGGGCCGCTACGACTACACCCCCATGCAGTTCGACGCCCTCTTTGAACAGTTCCGCGACCTGGGCGGTGAGGGAATCGAAGTCGTTACCGGCAGCCATACGCCTGACCAATACGGCGTCTATGCGGATGTGGCTCGCCGCTATGGTTTTCTGGTTTCCTGCGGCTCCGACTTTCATGGGCCGCGCGAGAGCCGTATGGATCTTGGGCAGCTGCCCCCGCTGCCCTCAGACCTGACCCCG
>JAJUFI010000158.1 GCA_029263795.1 Alcaligenaceae bacterium | reverse complement strand
GATGCCATGACTCGGATAGACATCCGCAATTCTCTCGCGCAGCACTCGTTCCACCCTTGCGTCAAGCGCGGTGACGAAGCTTCTGTCAGCCTTCATCTGACGGTCAGGCCCTTGTTGCGCTTGTAGGGCCTCCAAAACAATCCCAGCACTTTCATTCGCAAGCTCAATCGCGAAATTCAACCATTCTTTCTCGAGCATGATGATTTACAACTTGGGTTTAGATCAATTGCTGAAGAATAGGTCTTTTTCTCCTTGGTGAGGGTGGCGCGGTCAGTGTCTGGAACTGACCGAGAACATCCTGCTGGATACCAATCCCCGAACCATGCAGACGATTGAGACCCTGCATGCCCAAGGCATCCTTCTTTCGATGGATGATTTCGGCTCGGGCTATTCCAGTCTCAGCTATCTGCGTACACTGCCGATTTCCGAGCTCAAGCTTGATCGTTGCTTTGTGGCTGACCTTGAAACTGATGCAGCGGCGCGGGCATTGAGTTCTGCAATTCTGGGCATAGGCCGGAGCCTCAGCTTGGTTGTGGTGGCCGAAGGTGTGGAAACGGAAAAGCAAAGGGAGACGTTACGCGAGCAGGGTTACCCTGTTGCGCAGGGGTTCTTGTACTCCAGGCCATTGCCACCCGATGAGTTTGAACTCTGGATGCGGAACTCGGGTCTGTCTTGCCTGGCAGAAATGGCTCCGCAGTAGAAACGGCACCCAACATTTGGGAAATGCAGCAAATGGATGAAGTCATGCAAAAGCTGCGACAGTTTCGCGATGAGCGTAACTGGAAGCAGTTTCACAACCCCAAGGATCTCGCAGTGGCCCTCAGCATTGAGGCGAGCGAACTGCTCGAGGCCTTTCTCTGGAAGGCGCCCGAGGCCGCCGACCGCGAGAAAGTGAAGGAGGAACTTGCCGATGTTCTGGCTTATGCACTGCTGCTGGTGGATACATATGGCTTCGACCTAAATGCCATCGTGCTGGAAAAGATTGCCAGGAACGCGGAAAAATACCCTGTGGACAAAGCGAAGGGGTCGGCCAAGAAATACAACGAGCTATGAGCCAGCCACAACTTGTTGAGGTGAACCGCTACCAATTCTCGGCGGACGCATTGGCGACCATACAAAACAACGCCTATGCAGCCAATAACTGGCCCCTGGTTTACATCCTGAGTGATGAGAGAAGCAGCCAGGCATATGTCGGGGAATCATCCGACACTATCAGCCGCCTCAGTACGCATCTCAGGCATCCGCAGAAGAGGACGTTGACGACCGTACACCTTGTCAGCAGCGACCGCTTCAACAAGTCGGCCACACTCGACATTGAGTCATCACTGATCAAATACATGTCGGCGGATGGCCGCTTCCGTCTGCTCAATGCGAATCTCGGCTTGACCGACCACAACTACTATCTGCGCGACGAGCTCTATTCGCAGATATTTCGCGAGACGTGGAACAAGCTGCGTCGCCAGGGCGTCGTACAGCGCTCGCTGGAAGCGATCGACAACTCCGACGTTTTCAAATATTCCCCCTACAAGGCTTTGTCAGCCGACCAGAAGGGCAGCCTGATCAGCATCCTGCGGGCGCTGATTGCCAGTGATGTAAAGAACGTTGTGGTACAGGGCGGCGCTGGCACAGGAAAATCAGTGCTGGCCATCTTCCTGTTCAAGCTCATTCATTCCGACGTTGAGTCTCTGGAATTGCACGAGTTTGCAGAAGACGAGGAGGAGCTCAGGGACTTGGTTCTGCAATTCAGGGAACGGTTTCCTGAGCCGCGCATGGCCCTGGTGGTGCCCATGAATTCTTTTCGGAAAACGCTGAAGAAAGCATTCAGCAACGTCGCCGGCTTGAACGCCGGGATGGTGATAGGGCCTTCAGACCTGAAAAGCCGTCAATATGACGTGGTGTTGGTGGATGAGTCACATCGTTTGCGCAAGCGGGTCAATCTCACTAATTATCGTTCGTTTGACGAAATCTGCGAGGTGCTGGGTCTGGACAAGCTCCGATGCAGTGAAGTGGATTGGGTGACGCGGCAATCCGGGAAGGCTGTTTTCTTTTACGACCCGAACCAGAGCATCAAGCCGTCCGACGCCAACCCGTCAGACTTCGAAGCCATCAAGGCTGCTCCGGACTGCAAGGTCCTGACCCTTCATACTCAGTTTCGGGTGAGGGCCGGGGTGGATTATGTGCGCTTTGTGGACGATCTCCTGGCAATGCGCTTGCAGCCACATCAGAGGCTGCGCACCAACAAATACGATTTCCTGGTGTTCGACGATCTGGCCGACATGGTTCGCGAGATTCAGCAAAGAAACCGGGAACACGGTTTGTCGCGGCTGGTGGCGGGTTATGCCTGGCCATGGGTCTCCAGGAACGACCCCAGCAAGTACGATATTGTCGAGGGAGCCGTGAGCCTGCAGTGGAATCGCACCAGTGAAGACTGGATCAACAGCCCTGGTGCTGAAAGGGAAGTAGGGTGCATCCATACCACGCAGGGTTACGACCTGAATTACACCGGCGTGATTTTTGGCCATGAAATCCGTTACGACGAAGACCTCGGCCAGATCGTCGTCGACAAAAACAAGTATCACGACAAAAGCGGAAGAAATTCCATCTCCGACCCGGAAGTACTCAGGCAATACATTCTGAATATTTATCGCACCATCATGTTGCGGGGCATCCGGGGTACCTATGTTTATGCTTGCGACGATGCCTTGCGGCGCTATCTGAAACGGCATATAGCCAGCTACAGGAAGAAGGTGGTGCAACTTCCCCAGGCTGCCCCACTGGAGCGTTACGTCAATTCGGTGCCTTTGTTCGATCTCAAGGCAGCTGCGGGCGCATTCAGTGTCTATCAGCTGGCCGAAAGCGACACATGGGTGCCGGTGCCTCCAGGAACCAAGCTCACCGAACAACACTTCGCCTGCCGGGTAGTCGGCGAATCGATGAACCAGATCATTCCGAATGGGGCCATATGCCTTTTCCGGAAGGACACCGGGGGCAGCCGTAACGGAAAAATAGTTCTGGTGGAGTGTGACGAGATCCAGGATGCGGAAGGGGGCTCACGCTATACGGTGAAGGAATACGAAAGCTTCAAGGTGCACACTGAAGACGGGGTCGTGAACGAGCGTGTGTTGTTGAAACCGCGATCAAATGACCCAAGTTTCGAGCCCATTGAACTGCATGGTTCGGAAGATGCTCTGCGCTATCACGTTGTCGGTGAGTTCGTCCGCGTGATCGAGGAGCCCGAAGGGGAAGCTTAAGGTAACGTTGCCGCGCCCATCCTGATGCATATGCACGAAAACAAGCGCCGCCTAAAGAACAGGTAAGAGTACGCTGGAAAGGGCCATCAGCATGACAACGATATAGGCGGGCAGCTTCCCGGTGGCCAGCAGCAGGAACCCCGCAGCAGCAAGCACAGCATGCGAGGGCGTGTGGACGGCGCTGCTCCATACGGGATTGTAGAGGGTGGCACCGAGTACGCCCACGACGGCCGCGTTGGCACCTCGAATGAGCGCATGGGCTGGCTGCCAGTGTCGGAAGCGGTTCCACCAGGGCAGTACGGCCACGAGCAGCAGCATGCCTGGCAGAAAGATCATGAGCAGCGCGAGGGCAGCGCCGGCGATTCCCCCGACTGGGGTCATGATTGTTCCGAGGTAAGCTGCA
Organism: Alcaligenaceae bacterium; assembly: GCA_029263795.1. Taxonomy (GTDB): domain Bacteria; phylum Pseudomonadota; class Gammaproteobacteria; order Burkholderiales; family Burkholderiaceae_B; genus Yanghanlia. The sequence goes on along the minus strand of JAJUFI010000158.1, from coordinate 2,053 downwards.
AACGTGAACAGTGGGCCGGGCACTGCCTGTGCAGCCCCGTAACCCGCCACAAACGCATCAGGCGTGACCCAGCCGGGCTGCACGACTTCTGCTTCCAGCAGCGGCAGCACGACATGGCCGCCGCCGAATACCAGGGCGCCGGCCCGATAGAAGGCGTCCATCACCAGAATGCCCGCAGACGGAGCTGCCCAGGCCACCAGCGGCAAGCCGACCAAGCACAGCAGGAAGATGAGTGCGGCCATATTGCCTGCAGAGGTCGTTACTGGGATGACAAGATGCTGCCCGCCGCGCCCGGCTTCCGCTCGGCACAGAGCCATGCCTGCCACCGCGCCCAGCAGAATTGCGGCGACCTGACCGTCGGGGCCAGTCATCAGTGTGACAAGCAGACCGCCGGCCACGGCAATGGTTGCCCGAGCCACATCGGGGCAGAGGCTGCGGGCCATGCTCCATACTGCATGGGCGACCACGGCAACTGCCGCGACTTTTAGGCCCTGAATGACGGCCACGCTGGCCGTTCCATCCATCCAGCGGGCGCTCAGGGCAAAGGCCACCAGTGCGATGGCCGATGGAAGGGTGAACGCGAACCAGGCCGCTGCCGCACCGAGAGGACCGGCGCGCATGAGTCCAAGTGCGAAACCTACCTGGCTGCTGGCCGGCCCGGGCAGAAACTGGCACAAGGCGACGAGATCCGCATAGGACTCAGCACTCAGCCAACGGCGACGCGCAACAAACTCTTGGTGAAAATACCCCAGATGGGCGACCGGCCCGCCGAAGGAGGTCAGGCCCAACAGCAGGAAGGCGAGGAAGACCTCCTTCACGCTGGCAACATTGCCCTGCCCGTTTTTTTCCCCATTCATCAGCGAGCGCATTCGGGTTGCGTTAGCGCCGACCCAGCTTCCGTTGCAGATGTGCCTTTACGGTGGGCCATTCGGGCGCAATGATGCTGTAGACGCAAGTATCCCGAATGGTGCCGTTGGGCGTCCGCAGGTGGCTGCGCAGGATGCCGTCAAGTTTGGCACCCAGCCTTTCTATAGCGCGGCGGCTCGCGTGATTGAAGAAATGGGTGCGAAACTCCACCGCGAGGCAGTTCAGTGTTTCGAAGGCATGGCCCAGCAACAGCAGCTTGGCTTCTGTATTGAGCGCTGTGCGCTGCACACTCTTGGCGTACCAGGTCGAACCGATTTCCACACGGGGGCCGGCGGCATCGATGTTCATGTAAGTGGTCATTCCCACGATACGACCAGAGCCGCGCTCAATCACCGTGAAGGGCAACATGCTGCCTTTTTCCTGTAAGCCAAGTCGGCGTTCGATCTCGCGTCGCACATGCTCCGGTCGCGGAATGCTGGTGTACCAGAGCTCCCAGAGATTCCCATCCTGAACAGCGGACGCCAGGCCTTCTTCATGCTCGAGAGACAGTGGCAGCAATTCGACGTGGTCTCCGCTCAGGGTGACCGGCTGGATCAGGGGGAAGGTCGTGGCGTTCATGGAGCGTCCTCTGAGGTTTTCCATACAGAACGGTCAAAGCGGCATATTAGCGCGTCATTTCCGTGCGGCGTCTATCCCTGACGCAAAACCGCCGGGCCCGCATCTGTGACGATGCAGTGCCCGGCGGCGTTGGGGCAGGTTCAGGCAGAGGCTCAGGAAGCCAGCAGCTGGACGCTCGGATAGCCCATGAGCTTGAGGATGACGTAGTTGACGGCTGCTTCACCCTGGTCGTCAGCCACCGTCACGATTTCAGCAAAACGGGGTAGACCGGCCTTGGACAGTATCTGCCAGATTTCTGCGGCCGACTTCGGCTTGCCGTGCTCGTCCAGCAGTTGGGAGTATGGCACATGCACGACCTTGCCTTCCGGGGTCTTGGACGGCAGTTTCTCGCCGGATGCGAGGTAAACGCGCGGGAAGGCTGCATTAGCCGCAGGCTTCACTGTCGTGAACACGTTTTCCCGTGCGTTGGCCTTGTATTCCACAGGTGGAATGTTCAGGTCGAAGGGGATGGTCTTTTCGGCCACGACGGTGGGCTTGTTGCTGAGCGCGTTGCCGCGTTGTGCCCAGG
>JAJUFI010000066.1 GCA_029263795.1 Alcaligenaceae bacterium | reverse complement strand
GGGTCAAAGCGAATAGTTCTGCTGCCATAAAATCCAAAAAAAATGGGCTGCAAAGCCAGCCCACTGTTATCGCGTAACCGTGGTGCCCAAGCACTTGATGCCTGGGAGGCCGTATCGGTCCGCCTAAGAAATGTGCCGCTAGATTGTTGCCTTGCTAGACCCAACTGAAGCCTGGCCTCTCAAACAATATAGCTATAAAGCACGTCATTCTAACAGATATCCGGGGAATTTTCCTGCAATCACCGAGACTTACCCAAGAATCCGAGGGCGGATTCATGAGCCGTGGCGCTGCGAGGCTGCCAGTCATCGTTGCGGGCCCCAGACGCCTTGCCACGCGGACTCGAACCTTTGCCCCCCCGCCCCTTGTTGCCGGAGCGGGCACCCGGGCCGCGGCGAGTTTCGTTGGATTCTGTTGCTTTCTTGCCCTTGGCTGGACCTTTTCGACGTCCGCCGGGGGCAGGGTTGGCGCTGGGATGACCGTTAGCATACCCACCGGTAATGAGTAAACCGCTGCCAAAAGGGTCGGAGGGGGAAGCCTGCCCCACCGCACGACCGCCGGTGACCCGTCCCCGACGGCTGAGCTTGGCGCCGTTCATGCCATTGCGTTCGGGTGTGCCGAAGCCCGGAGGCAGAGCACTGTCATGCGACAAAGGTTGCCTTTCACGGCTGCGGCCTTCCCCGTCATCTTCCTTCAGCAGCCCGAGCTGCACCATGAGTGCCTGCGCCATGTTGGGATCAAGCTCTTCCCAACGACCGCGACGCAAATTGCGCGGCAGAACGATTTCACCGAAGCGCGTACGGATCAGACGGCTGACTGTTACGCCCGCAGCTTCGAACATGCGACGGACCTCGCGATTGCGCCCCTCGTTCAGAGTGACGCGGTACCAGCGGTTGCTTCCTTCGCCACCCAGATACTCAAGCGTACCGAAGCGTGCTTCACCGTCGTCCAGCTGGATACCCTTGACAAGTTCCTTTTGCTTTTCAGGCGCGAGTTCACCCAGAACACGCACTGCATATTCGCGCTCGGCGCCGTATCGCGGGTGCATGAGACGATTGGCTATGTCGCCGGAGGTCGTCAGGATGAGCAACCCTTCAGTATTGAGGTCGAGACGCCCTACCGACAACCACTTGCCCACCTTGAGTTTGGGCAGACGAGCGAAGACATTTGCACGGCCATCGGGGTCATCGTGGCTGACAATCTCGCCAGCCGGCTTATGGTAAAGAATAACCCGCGGCGGTTTCTTGCGATTGGGACGGGCAATCAGCCGCCCGTTTACCCGAACTTGGTCGTTTTCCCCAACCCGCTGCCCAATATGGGCCGGCTGACCGTTGACCGAGACACGCCCCGCAATGATGAGCTCTTCCATTTCCCGCCGGGAACCGATACCCGCTTCGGCCAACACCTTGTGCAGTTTGGGCATTAGCGCTTCACTATTGAGATATTTGCCCAACCTTTGTGGCAGAGCCGCACTGCGCTCAAGATACGAAAGCGCCATATCCGCTTCGCGGTCCGCCTCGGGCGACTCAGCCTTACGCCCGCGCCGTTGACCCCGCTGCTGAGCATTCCTGCCCGCACCAGTTTCCTGCGGGTCGCTGTCAGCACTGACGCCTGCCCCTTCATCCTGCCGGACTTCAGGTGCGACGCCGGGTTTGGCCCGGTTGCGGGATGTTGACTTGCGCGCCTTGCTTGCCGGGCGACGCCTGCCGGCAGATGCTGTGCCGTCGTCTTCAGCCTGCACTTCGGGGTCGGTTCCCTCCGAACCTTGCTGACCCGACTGCTGCTGCACGGCGTCACCTCGACGACGCCGGAAGGGGGTGCGCAACTTGCGCCCCGAACCACGCGGGCGCGAAGCGGTGTTGTCACCTTCCACTGCAGCCTGGCCGCCAGCCGGCATCTCGGACACTTCGACAACCGGGGTTGCCGTCTCGCTCACATTAGTCATGTTCTTTCTGAAACTCCGTGGGGTTTTCAGTGGAAGGGGGCAAACCGCATTCCGGCGCTCCTTCCCCATAGGTATTTTGAAAATCTTCCGCCTGCTCATCGCCCGCCTGCGGGGCATTCGAGCCGTCATCATCGAAAGCCAGTGACGCGAGGGCGTGACTAGCGTCGGCGTCGCCAAGTGCAGGCAATTCATCCAGCGATTTCAGGCCAAGGTCGTCAAGGAACTGATGGGTCGTGCCCAACAGGGCCGGTCTGCCGGGCGCATCGCGGTGACCCACCACTTCGATCCAGCCGCGCTCTTCGAGTGTGCGAACAATCTGGGTGGAAACCGTGACGCCGCGGATATCCTCGATGTCACCCCGCGTCACAGGCTGACGCCAGGCAATGATGGCCAGGGTTTCGAGCACCGCCCGCGAATACTTGGGCGGCCGCGCAGGGTCAAGGCGACTCAGGTAGCGTTGCATGTCGGGGCGGCTCTGAAAGCGCCAGCCAGATGCAACGTTTACCAGTTCAAGCCCCCTGTCTTGCCAGTCGAGCTGCAGAAGCGCAAGCATGCGCCGCAAATCGTCCGTGCTGACTTCATCGACCGTAAACAGCTTGCGTAGCTCGGACAACGGCAAGGGGCGATCCGCACATAATAGCGCGCTTTCAAGAATTCGTAACGTCTCGCCTTCCGTCATCTAACAATTTCTTCTGTCAACTTGCATTCAAAATCTGCATGGGTTAATATTTCAATTCCAGACGCGGGGTGGAGCAGTCTGGCAGCTCGTCGGGCTCATAACCCGAAGGTCGTAGGTTCAAATCCTGCCCCCGCAACCAGATTCCCAGCGGGCCGGTCGTTCAGATCGGCCCGTTTTGTTTTTCCTGCCTCATTTCCCATTCCCGTTTTGGCAGACACCTGCAGCCCACTGCCTGCCATCACCGCTTCCCGGTTCAACATTCTTTCCCTGCCCCAAACTGCAAAGGGCGTCGAAACCACGCCGCCAGCAACGCAGCAAATGCGGTTTGCAATACTTTTCACGCGTGAACACTCAACCCGCGTACAGAGCGTATGCCGCAAGAACCGCTTCAGCGAGAGAACGCAATCGAAAGTGCCAAAAGCCATATGCAGATTGATAATGGCCGCATTCACACCATGCTGCCTCCCGGAGGGGGGGCGGGACATTAGCCCAGGTTGCCATGAACTGGCAGCGCGACATGGGGGAAAACGATTTGTGGCAGCACACGCCAAGGCTCAAGGAACACACATACCCTGATGCCGAGCACCAGGCTGCTCAGCCGTTTACTTATTCTGAATTGATGCTGTATTGCCTTGGGCTACGGAAAAGCCGAATGTGCCCTGGCGATAGGAAGGCTGCCATACGCTGCGACGAGTGACGCGGCGAGCGGACGATATGAGGGGCCGATGTACAACCAGATGCACCCTCATCGGGCAACGTTGCTTCCATTACAGCACCGGAAAAGTCACAATGCAAGCAGTTGGCGTGGTAGTAAGCATCCATGGAATATGGCAGTTGTGATGACACGACAAAACCGTGTCGTGCCGCCCCGCCAAGCGACAGGCCCGTATTCAAATAGCCGCAGGAGGCCGCCCCGGAGTGAACTTCGAAATAGTTTCGCTGGAGAGCATCTCCGGCATTAGCGCTGGAGAATGGGACGCCCTGGCTGGTGGCAACCCCCTGCTTTCCCATGGTTATCTGGAAGCACTTGAATCCACCCACTGTGCCGAAACGCGAACAGGTTGGTCACCCCGCCACCTTGTGTTGATCAGGGAGGGCGCAGCGAGGGCTGTCATGCCGCTATACGCCAAAAGCCATTCGCGCGGCGAATATGTATTCGACCACGCATGGGCAAACGCTTACGCCCGCTACGGTATGAATTACTACCCAAAACTTGTGAGTGCTGTTCCCTTCACCCCAGTTCCGGGGCCCAGAGTACTGGCCTACGATCGAAATGACCAGCGCATACTGCTGGAAGCCGCCAAGCAACTCGTGAAATTGGAGGGGCATTCATCGCTGCACATATTGTTTCCCGACGAAGAAAGCTTGCCCCTGCTCGAATCCAGCGATTTCCTAATTCGCAGCAATTTGCAGTTTCATTGGGAAAATCGCGGTTATGGCCAGATGGACGACTTTCTAGCCACACTTACCCAGGTTAAGCGGAAGAAACTGCGTCAGGAACGCCGGCGTGTATTTGAGGCCGGCATTCAATTCAGATGGTTGAGTGGGCGGGAAATCGACAGCGAAAGCCTGCGTTTCCTGTATCTATGTTACGTACAGACCTACCTGCTCCACGGCCATGCGCCCTATCTCAATCTTGATTTTTTCGAGCGTTTGCACGACAGACTTCCGGAAGCCCTGGTGCTCATACTGGCGCAGCGGCGTGGGCGTTCAGTTGCAGCGGCACTGAATATTCGGCACGGCAACCGTCTTTACGGCCGATATTGGGGCTCGACGGAGTTCGTGCCAGGGCTGCACTTCGAAACCTGCTACATGCAGGGTATGGAGTACTGCATCGCGCACGACATCCAAGTTTTCGAAGGCGGCGCCCAAGGCGAGCACAAACTGGCACGGGGCATGTTGCCGGTACTTACATACTCGGCCCATTGGCTGGACGACCCGGTATTCAGGCCCGCCATCGCAGATTTCCTGGAACGCGAAACGCCCTTCGTGCATGAATACCTTGAGGAACTTCGGGCTCACAGCCCGTATCGGGCGTCCTGATCTCGACTTACCGCAAGTGGTGCCGAGGCTCAGGAACCCAGACCCTCGATCTGTGCGCTGAAGAAAGACCTTATTTCCGGTTCTTGTCGTCAGAAGGAGGAACAGCGAAGGGGAAGACGTTGAGAATATTCTTGGTCTGATCCTGCATTTGGTCCTGCATCTGTACGAACAAATTCTTGCTCTGATCGATGTAGTTGCTCATCATGTTTTGCAGAACAGGTGTCTGGACATTCATGAACTGGGCCCACGCCTCCGGGCCAAACGCAGGCCCGTACAGGTTCTTGGACTGCTCGGCCATGCGCTCCTGTATTTCCATGAATGCCTGGATGTTCTTTTCCAGGAACGCACCCATCACACCCTGCATCGCATGACCGTAGAAACGGATGATCTGAGACAGGGCAGCGGCAGAAAACATGGGCATGCCACCAGTTTCTTCTTCAAGGATGATCTGCAGAAGAATGCTGCGGGTGAGTTCCTCGCCCGACTTGGCATCGATGACTTGAAATTGCTCATTATCCAGCACCAGTTGTTTGACATCGGCCAAAGTGATGTAGGAGCTGGTTTGCGTGTCGTACAGCCTGCGATTCGGATATTTCTTGATGAGACGGACTGCCGAAGAAGATTGGGTTTGGGTCATGAGAAAGCCAAAACGTTAACGGATTACAGCCCCGCCGGTGGGCGAGGCCCCATACCTGCACGCCAGGCTACATCAGCCCATGTGCAGCCCACCGTTGAGAGAAAAATCGGCGCCAGTTGCAAAGCCCGACTCATCGGACGCGAGCCAAGCCACTATGGAGGCGATTTCCTCTGGAGTACCCAGACGTTTGACCGGGATGGTCGCAACAATTTTCTCAAGGACGTCGGGCCGGATGGCGCGCACCATATCAGTACCGATATAACCCGGAGACACCGTGTTCACCGTCACCCCCTTGCTGGCGACTTCCTGAGCCAGAGCCATGGTGAAACCATGGATGCCCGCCTTAGCTGTCGAGTAGTTGGTCTGACCGAACTGCCCTTTCTGACCATTGACGGAGCTGATGTTGATGATGCGACCCCAGCCGCGTTCCAACATACCGTCGATGACCTGTTTGGTGACATTGAACAGGCTGTTGAGATTGGTGTCGATGACAGCCCTCCAGTCTTCAAGCGACATTTTGCGGAACAGGCCATCGCGAGTGATGCCTGCGTTATTCACAAGTACGTCCACCGGGCCGATTTCCTCTTCCACCTTGCGGAAGGCCTGCACGGTGGAGTCCCAGTCAGCCACGTTGCCAACGGATGCATGGAAGGTATAGCCCAGTGCGGCCTGTTCGTCCAGCCAGCGTTTGTAGTCACGGCTGGGGCCGCAGCCGGCAACCACGGTGAACCCCTTCGACGCAAGTCCCTGGCAGATTGCAGTGCCTATGCCGCCCATTCCGCCTGTCACATAAGCAATCTTTTGAGTCATCTGATCGTTCCCTTCATTTAATTGATAATCTGCAGGCGGGCCGTCGGCTAGACAGCCCTCACACTAACATACGACCCTGGTGCTGGTTCCAGGGGTTTGTATTGACGGTTCCCCGGGCGGGCAGGAGCCTGTTTCATCGCACCGGCATACTGCACCAACCATGCTGCCCAGTCAGGCCACCAGCTTCCGGTATGCTCTTGTGCAGCTGCCAGCCAGTCATCAGCAGCTGCTGCTCGCTGACCAGCCTCCGGGGCCGCATCGTTTGCCCAGTAACTGCGCCGCTTCTTGGCAGGCGGGTTCACCACCCCAGCAATGTGGCCCGATGCACCCAACACAAAACGGCGTTGACCGGTCAGCAGCGAGCATGACGCGTAGGCCGATTTCCAAGGAACAATATGGTCTTCGCGCGAACCGTAGATATATGCGGGCATGTCGAGTGTGCCGAGATCGATCGGGTGGCCGTCGATGACGACACCCCCCGGCTTGCACAACCGGTTTTCCAGATATGTATTGCGCAAGTACCAGGTGAAGAATGGGCCAGGCAGGTTGGTACCGTCAGAATTCCAGTACAGAAGGTCAAAGGCAGGAGGGGTGGTGCCCTTCAGATAGTTGTTGACCACATAATTCCACACCAGCTCGGCGGGCCGCAGGAAGGAGAAGGTCGTACCCAGCTCGCGGGCCGTCATCAGCCCCCCCTGCCCCAGCTGCTGTTCCCGCAAACTGACATGCGCCTCGTCTATGAAGACGTCCAGCACTCCGGTATCGGAGAAATCCAGCAGGGTCGTGAGCAGTGTGAGGGATTCGACCGGCCGTTCGCCGCGCGCATGCGCCAGCGCCAGGGCATTGGCGAGCATTGTCCCGCCCACGCAGAAGCCAAGGGCATTGACAGCGGGTTGCCGCGTGATTTCGGAAGCCACCCGCAATGCCTGCAGGACACCATCCTCGAGATAGTCGGCCCACCCAGCTTTGTCGGAACCGTCGGTATCGCTAGGCAGGGGATTCCGCCAGGACACTATGAACACGGTATGGCCCTGCTCCACCGCGTGGCGGACGAAGGAATTTTCCGGTTGGAGATCCAGAATGTAGTACTTGTTGATGCAGGGCGGAACCACGACCAGGGGCCGTGCATACACCCGGGGCGTAGCCGGAGCGTACTGGATCACCTGCATCAGAGCATTCTGGAAGACCACATGCCCGGGCGTAACCGCAATGTTCCTGCCAAGCTCGAAAACGGATTCGTCAGTCTGACTCATCCTTCCCTTGCCGATGTCCTGCAGGAGATTCTGCAAGCCAGCCGCAAGAGATTTCCCGCCCGTTTCAAGCAGCAATTGCTGAACTTCAGGATTGGTGAAGACGAAATTGCTTGGTGCCGTGGCTTCCAGCCATTGCATGACCGAAAACCGCAGACGGTTGCGCACGGCTTCCGACACCTGTGCAGCGTCGACCATGCTGAACATGGTACGGGCGGAAAGTTCCCAGATACGGGCATTCAGCAGCGCGAAGCGGTTTGCCTGCCAAGCTTCAGAACGGAAGCGGCGATCGGCAGGGGCTTCGAGATTCCCTTCACGTGCCTGAGTTAGGAGCTCGGCATATGCACGCGAGAATTCCGCCTGAATGTTTGCGAGATCTTCCGGGGCAAGCACCGCGAGGGGCCAGGAAGGGGTGTTAGGGGAATTCACGTTCTGATACATATCCCTAGAATTGATGGTGCGTGTCAATGGTGGAATGCAAACCGTGGGGTGTCAATCAGGGTAAGTCGGGACCGTGGATTCAGGCAGATACACGGCGTATCAACATTGGTTTGCCGAGGAAAGCCACGCCAAAGTGGCCATGCGCCCGCACACGGATTGACGCCGATATGAATGAAACAATTTATCACATTTATACGTGCACTGCCGCGCCAATTCGACAGTGTGTACCCCATTTGCGACGAGCCTGTGTCGTGCAAGACCGGCGAGGTCGGCATGCCATTTCCCGGTCATGTTCCCGGGTATGAAGTAAGCAGCCAACGTCTCATCGGACGTCACAAAGGCTTCGCGGACTTCCTGCCCCACTTCGAAATTCGGCTGACCGATGCACGGCCCGACCCACGCTCTCCAGGCGTCGTTACCCGGAATCAAAGCGCGCAGCGCATCCACGGTGACTTCCAGAACCCCGCATGCCAGACCACGCCAACCCGCATGGGCAACCCCCACGGCGCGCCCCTGCATGTCTGCCACTACCACAGGAACGCAGTCTGCCGTCATCACTGCCAGAACCACACCCGGCGTGGTGGTCACTGCAGCGTCTGCCTCGGGGGGAACGTGTTCGGCTTGGGCTTCCACGACTTCCACCACCCGATTGCCATGGACCTGATTCAGCCAGTAGGGTTCGGCCGGCAGTTCCCGCCTGAGCCTGCGTCTGTTCTCGGCCACAGCGAGCGGGTCATCCCCGACATGGGTTGCAAGGTTGAGTTCCCCCCACGGGCCCTGGCTTACACCGCCGGTGCGCGTGGTACACCCGTAACAGACGCCCTGCCATTCGCTGCCGGTAACTGGCATTAATGTAGCTGCTGACTTCACCCCAGCCATTGAATGCGCCCCTGCACCGCCTGGAAGTCTGCAGGAGGTGGCAATTCGAAGGTGACGGTGCCCCGCCCGCCGGGGTCTTCAAACGCCAGAGCCCGGGCGTGGAGCATCTGCCGGGTCGCGCCGGCATAGGGCTTACCGCCATAGAGCTGGTCCCCCAAAAGTGGGTGATTCAGGCTGGCCATGTGGACACGGATCTGATGGGTGCGACCAGTTTCCAGCCGACATGCCAATTCGCTGACTGCATGTCCTTCCGCATCTTTACCAGAGCGCAGCGGAAAATAAAGTGTCAGGGCCGGCTTGGCAGCGATGGGCCGCTCCACGGACATGCGCACCGGCACGGCAGGGTCGCGCCCTATCGGCAGCTCCACCCTTCCCTCATTTCTGACATGGCCATGGGCCAGCGCAATGTATTCACGACGTACTGTGCGCGCCTGCAGCTGCCTTACCAGATCAGTTTGAGCCAGCTCATTGCGTGCAACCACCAGCAAGCCGGAAGTATCCTTATCAAGACGATGCACGATACCGGCACGGGGTACGCGGGACAATTCTGGGTAGCGGTACAGCAAGCCGTTGAGCAGGGTGCCCGACCAATTCCCGGCACCCGGATGTGTGACCAGCCCCGCCGGTTTATTGGCAACAATCCAGTGGTCGCTTTCTTCCAGCACACCAAACTCAACCGGTTCCGGGCTGAAGGCCAGCTCTTCCGGCGCGAGCTGAGGATGTACGGTGATGAGGTCTCCCGGGCCCGCCGGCTGCTTGATTTTGGCCTGCCGGCCATTGAGCAGTACATGGCCGGCTTCTATCCACCCCTGCAAGCGGCTGCGGCTGTGCTGGGGCATGAGACCGGCAAGCACTTTGTCCAGCCTGTCTGGCAGTGCGGTAACGCCAAGGCGGAATTCCAGGACTTCCTCGGGGTCGTCCGATTCGGCGACGAAGTCGGGCGGGTTCAGGCCGGGATCGGCCTCGTGCTTGGATTCGTGGTCAGGCATCGGAGTTAGATCATATAATTCACCGCGTATGCTAACACCGAGGATCCACCACGTGACATCGACTCCTTCCACCGCCCTGCGGCGCTTGCGCCATGCCGCCCTTGCGCTTTCCTTGGCGGCTTTCGTCGCTGGCTGCGGCTCGATCAAACCCGAACAGGATCCCACAGCCGGCTGGTCGGCGGAGCGCCTGTACCGCGATGCGCGCGAGTCTATGGCCGCAGGTGGCTGGAAAACCGCCCGTGAACGCCTGGAGGCGATCGAAGCGCGTTACCCCTTCGGCATTTATGCGCAGCAGGCTCTGATCGACCAGGCATACGTCAACTGGAAGGATGACGAGCCTGAGCAGGCACTGGCCGCCATTGACCGCTTCGAGCAGCAATATCCGAATCACCCTGGCAGTGATTACATGCTTTATCTGAAGGGTCTCATCACCTTCACGCCGCCCAGTGTGATGTTCCACGAAATCACCGGGCAGGATCCGGCCGAGCGCGACCCCAAGGGCCTGCGTGAATCGTACGAAGCATTCAACCAGCTTTTGCAGCGCTACCCGGACAGCCGCTATGCAGCGGATGCCCGCAAACGCCTGACCTGGCTCGTGGACACGATCGCGCGCAACGAGGTCTACGTCGCCGAATACTATTACCGTCGCGGAGCCTATGTGGCTGCAGCCAATCGTGCGCAGACAGTGATCACCGACTTCCAGGGGGTGCCCATCGCAGAAAAGGCGCTCTACATCATGTATCTGTCATACGACAAGCTGGGCCTGGAAGAGCTGCGCGACAACGCCAAGCGCGTCCTCGATCTGAACTTCCCCAACAGCAAGTATTACGAGCAGGGGCTGGAAGAACCCAAGAACTATTGGAATCCGATCAACTGGTTCTGAGTTCCCCGCTTCATCTCAAAGGCCCTTCGGGGCCTTTTTTGCTATGAGGTGCTCTCCGGAGCCATGTTGTGTGCCTGGCCAGAGGCGCTTGCAGAGTCACCGTCGCTTTCCGGCGTACCCGCAGTATCCGAGTTCTTCCTTCTTTCCAGAAACTGCCTGGCCTGTTCCAGATCGCGAGTGCGCGCGAACGGAGGCAAGCCGCGCCACAGCAACCGTCCGTACCGTTTTTCCACCATCCGTGCGTCCGCCACAAGCAATACGCCCCAGTCCTGCTCAGTACGGATCAGGCGGCCTGCACCCTGCTTCAGGGCGATGGCAGCTTCTGGCAATTGAAATTCCATGAAGGGGTTACCACCGCGCTCCCGGCACACCCGCAACCTCGCCTCAAGCACAGGGTCGTCCGGCGGAGCAAACGGAAGTTTGTCGATGGCAACCAGCGTCAGGGCGTCGCCCGGCACGTCAATGCCTTCCCAGAAACTCGCACTGCCCACGAGCACCGCATTGCGCGCCTGGGCAAAGCGCTCGAGCAGCATGCGGCGCGACATATCACCCTGTCGCAGGAGCAACCTGCCGATATTGTTGTCTTCGAAGTGTTCCTGCAGGAGATCGGCCAAATGATCGACGGAACGCAGGGTGGTGCAAAGGACGAGCACACCGCCCGGACATGCCTGGATCAAGGGTATGAGAAGCTCGGAAAAACGCTGGTTGAACTCAATGGAGTGTGTTTCGGGCAAAGTGTTGGGCACATACAGCATGCCCTGCTTGGCGTAGTCGAAGGGTGATTCCCACTGGGCCGTACGCGCTTCCCACAAGCCCAGCTGCCGGGTGAAATGAGCAAAATTCCCGTGCACCGACAGTGTGGCCGATGTCAGTATCCAGGCCTGGTCCTTACCGCGATAGCGGGAAAAGATCTTTGCCACGGACAAGGGGGCGCTGTGCAGACGCAGGTGGTGCTGCCCGTGTTCCAGCCAGCGCACCGCCTCGCCCTCTTCCTCCCTGCTGTCGGCCAGAGCGTCGTGGCCCTGTCGGTCCGGCTGGCTCCATTGAAACAGCCGGGCCCTCAGTTCGAGCGCACTACGCGATGCAGCCGCGAGATCTGGATGCTTCTCTGCCACGATGTCCAGCAGCGCGATGGCGCGGTCCAGTGCCTGGAGGAGTTTGTCCAGCGCAGCATCAAAGGGCTCGGGGTCAGGAATCGCGTAGAAGGTGGCCTTCTGGCCGGGCATGCGCCCAACCGGCGCAGAGGCCAGACGCAATTCGCGCGTGGCGGTTTCGATGGCTGCGGCGGCTTCCGTCCAGTTGGTGGATTCCCTTGCATAGGCCAGGCCGGCCGCTTCCATGGCCCGGCACAAATCGATCAACTGATGGGCGGAGACACTGCTGCCCAGGAAGCGCGTGGCCACGTCCGGCAATTGATGCGCTTCATCAAAGATGACCACGTCCACGCTGGGAAGAAGATCGGTAATGCCCTCTTCCCGTAAGGCCAGGTCCGCCATGAACAGGGCATGATTGACCACGACCAGATCCGCCTCCTGCGCCTGCCTCCTGGCCTTCAGCACAAAACAGTCCTTCACGTGCGGGCAGTCCTGACCCAGGCAGTTTTCCCGCGTGGATGTGACCCGGCTCCAGATGTCGGCGTCTTCAGGCACTTCGGCCAGATCGCTGCGATCGCCCGTGCGGCTGCGGTCGGCAAAAACCTTGATGGCGCGCAGCTGCGACACTTCGCTGCGTGACCGCAGGGCGCGTTCGTCCTGCTGCAGACGGCCAAGATGATAATGACAAACGTAGTTGCCTCGGCCCTTGAGCAGGGCTATGGTGACCGGCAGGCCCAGGGCCTTGCGCAGGCGTGGAAGATCGCGGCGAAAGAGCTGGTCCTGCAATGTGCGGGTTCCCGTGGACACCAGCACCTTCAGGCCGCTCAGAAATGCCGGCACCAGGTAGGCCCAAGTTTTTCCTGTGCCGGTGCCTGCCTCGGCCACCAGTGTGGCCCGGTCGCGGATGGCTTCGTCGATGGCTCGCGCCATTTCGAGCTGGGCCTGGCGGGGGCGGTAACCGGGGGCCTCTGCAGCCAGAGGCCCGCCGGCAGAAAAGATGTGATCGAGATCATTGGCAAGCATTGCAGAATCATAACGCCGACGGGCGTCCCATGCGGCGTCCAGCTGTGATTCGCTGATCCAGCCCGGCTTCCCCCAAACATGCGCACACCTGCCTTGTGGCAAAATGCCCGGTCTCATGCTTTAACCAAAACAACCATGACTCAGCCCGTAACGCCAGAAGCGACACCGGATTTCTCCGCCGACCCCGCCCGCATCATAGGCATGCTTGCCGCCGAACTCGGTGTACGGCCGGCACAGATCAGCGCCACCGTACAACTGCTTGATGAGGGCGCCACCGTCCCCTTCATAGCCCGCTACCGCAAGGAAGTGACCGGCGGTCTGGATGACACAGTCCTACGCAATCTCGAGGTACGGCTGATCTACGCCCGTGAACTGGAAGCCCGGCGTACCGCCATACTCGAGTCCATTCATTCCCAGGGTAAGCTGACGCCGGAACTGCGGGCAGAAATCGAGGCCGCAGACGCCAAGCAGCGCCTCGAAGATCTCTACGCACCGTACAAACCGAAGCGCCGTACACGCGCCCAGATTGCCCGTGAGGCCGGGCTTGAGCCACTGGCCGATGCCATTTTGGCGCAGCCCGGCTGCGAACCTGCTGCTCTTGCCGAGGGCTATCTCAACCCCGAAGCCAACATCACGGACACCAAGGCCGCACTCGATGGTGCGCGCGACATTCTTGCAGAGCGGTATGCGGAGGACGCCGACCTGCTTGCCAAGCTACGTGATTATCTGTGGAACTCCGGGCTGCTCTACGCCAAGGTGGTTGAAGGCAAAGAAGAGGAAGGCGCGAATTTCCGTGACTGGTTCGACTTCAGCGAGCGACTGCGTACGCTGCCTTCGCACCGCGTCCTCGCGCTGCTACGGGGCAGGCAGCAAGGTGTGTTGGACCTGCGGGTCGGCCTGGAGCCCGAACTGGAGGAACTCCTTCCCCACCCCTGCGTTCAGCGTATTGCAGACCATCT